>WTGA01000174.1 GCA_011523765.1 Gammaproteobacteria bacterium | reverse complement strand
TTTAAAAAACGCGGCTGATTGCTGTTGTCCCTGTTTGACGGGTCGGTGTAACGGAGCAGTGCGGTGCGACGCCCCGAATCACCAGCCAATTGTTTGAGAGCATCAGCGACCCGGTTTCCCACCTCCTGATTTGAATGAGGGTTGCCGTCAGCCAGGGCTTTCAGGCACAGCAGGTTAAGGGTTGAATGCTCGAAACCCGTATGACTGAAAAATTTCATGGGAACGGTTTGCGTTGGGGTCACTTACTGTATCACACCGCAATCGAACTGTACTCAGGCAGGCTGCGCAATCCCATGGTAAATGAACACCCATCATATTGAGGCCACTTGGTGATCACCTGGTGGAGTCACTTGAAGAAGTTTTCAGAGTCTGATCGGTAGCCGGGCTCGAACCATTTGAATCAGTATCCTAGCCGGCCGGCCGATGCGCCGTCGCGCTATGCCGGCCCCGGGTTCGCTTCGTGGAATTTCCGGGCCAGGGCGTTGCGCTCCAGGTAGGCGTTGCGGGCGATTCGAATGTCTTCCAGGAAGAATTCCAGCTCTTCCAGAACCAGTGCCTGCGGGCCATCCACCAGGGCCGTGGGCGGATTGGGATGAAAATCGACCAGGACCATGTTCGCTCCGGCAATCACGCCCTGGGCGGTGACATGGAACGAATCGAGCAAACGGTCCGGCGAGCCATCCCGCGTGCCGACGGAATGGGACGGGTCAATACAGACCGGCATGTGGGTCATGCGCTTGATTACCGGGACATGGCTGAAATCGACAAAGTTCCGATGGGGGTCGCCCATGTTGGTTTTCATTCCCCGCAAACAGAACACCACCTTGCGGTTCCCTTCGCTGGCCAGGTACTCCGCCGCATTCAACGACTCCTCCAGGGTAATGCCGAACCCGCGTTTCAGCAAAACGGGGTGCCGGCCCTGCCGGCCGCACTGCTTCAGCAATTCGAAGTTCTGGGTATTGCGCGTTCCGACCTGCAGCATCACCCCGGTCGGATTGCCGGCCTGCTCGAGGGCGGTATTGATCTCCTCGATATGGTTTTCGTGGGTGATTTCCATGGCGATGACCTTGATTCCATGCTTCCCGGCCAGTTCGAACACCCAGGGAAGGCAATTCGCGCCATGGCCCTGGAAGGAATACGGGTTGGTTCTCGGTTTGTACGCACCCATCCGGGTACAAACCATTCCCGCCCTGGACACGGCTTTGAGCATCTGCTCGACATGTTCCGGGGTATCCACCGCACACAGCCCGGCAAAGATGTTGAGACTGTCCTGGTCGAACGTCACCCCGTTGTAGTTGAAACCGTACGACCGCGAATCCCCGGCATGGCGGCCCAGCACCGCATACGAGCGGGAGACCCGGACCACCCGCTTGACCCCGGACAGGTTTTCAATTTCCCGCTTGTCCAAAATCGAGGTGTCGCCCACCAGGTAGATTTCCGTGAGCACCTGCTGGGTGCCGACGACCTGGTGAATTTTCGGTGTAATCCCCGGTTTGGCACGGAGGTACTCCAGGATAGTCCGGGTTTCCGGGGAATCCTCCCCCACTCGGGAATTCAGGATGACAATCATGGCAGGCGGTCTGGAAGTCTTGTTTGGCGCAGTATACCAAGATCAGCCGCGAAACTGGCCATGGGTCACCCCCGGGAAGGAGGATTCCTCCACCATCCTGACTCTATTGCGGGACTGAATGAGAAGACGAAGAGGAGAGAGAGAGTGGAAGGAGGATTCCTCCACCATCCTGACTCTATTGCGGGGCCCGTGAAGGCAGGAGTCCAAACGGTGAACGCGTTACTTTGCTGATACGGGACAGGGCATCGTGCGCAACGAACCCGTCCAGGCTGAATGCGCAACGGGAGCACAGGTGGAAACTCCCACCGAAGGCAGGGCATCCGAAAAAAACAGTTTGTGCACCAAACCCGACATGACGACCCGTTCCGGACAAGGGAGTCACTATCCGGTCAGGCCTGGACGGATAGAGTTGGCCCTGGTCTGCAGGGCATTCGACCTAATTTGTTTTACTTCCCATTGTACAGTTCATGCAAATTGATTCGCGGTTTTCCGGAGAAAAAATTCACTTTGATCCCTTTGTGCTCATATACAACTTTATTCTTCACAGTACTGACCGGTCGCACTGTTTGTTTGTCCATCCTTGTAACCAGCTTTTCCGCGATCAGCCAGTACCGTATTCTGATCTTTCCTCCTTCCAGCGTCCCTTCTGATTCAACCCTGCAAATGGAGTACAAATAATCGAGAAGAGGCAAAGACCGGCGTAACTGCTCCATCCCCATGGTTCCGCTTGTATTTGTCCGTATCATGAAACGTCCTTTTCATCTCAATTAATATTGCCACGTACTGGCCATCTACATGGCCAAGTAGCATGAAATCACATTTCTTCTTCCAATCCCCGTTTTTTAAACCCGAATAAGGTTGCAATTTATTCAACCCGATGACAACCAGGTCGTCAGTTGGGAGCCTGTTGATTGTAAGCTTCATGTCTGCTTGTTCTTCCTCCAGAACAATCTCACAATCATCTGGTGTCGGAACCAAAGCCCTGTCAGCCAAAATTTTCCTGAATTGGTCAACCAACACTTTGCAGCTCCAGGTCTTCCAGAATCCTGGATGTCAATTCATTGGATGTTTTATTGATCTGGTCAATGGTTTCATCAAACACAGGCATCTCGATACCAAATTCATCTACAGTACAGGATATCAATTGAGTGTTTTCTGCGACATAGGCGTGTATGGACTCAGGGGGTAAAAAATCGTTTGCACGATATCCGTGCCCCTTGCACACCTCTTCCTTACCCGCAAAAGAACCATTGAGCATAACCAGGTTATTGATCTCCTTGATCAGGTAGTCGCTATGTGTGGTGATCAGAATTTTCAAGCCGGCCCTCACCATATGCGTCAACAAGCGTGCCAGCAACCGTTGATTTTGTGTATCAAGATGACTCTCCGGTTCATCGATGATAACGAGGTGATTTCTGTTCGCGACATGTCTCAAAAAGAAATACAGGTCGGATAATCCACGTGCTGAGGATGAAGCCAGATGCAGAGGAATATTGAACTTTCCCTGTTTTCTGGCCTTGGATACGAAACGCATGTCATCCTCCGAGGAGCGATAGTACCCCCCCATCATCTCCTTGATATCGTCGTACAACTTGCCATCGAAGATCTCACTCTGATCCCGCTTCATATCCGGGACCCCTCTTGTGTAGTGAATGTTGTCCTTGATCGGCAATGCATAGCGGCTGGTTGCACGGTCTATCAGGAGATAAGGCTTGAACCTGTCCCTTTTTTCCTCATTGCCCAGTTTTTGCAACCAATCAACCAATTGGTTTTTGGTGAAATCGAGTTCCTTGTAAAACAGGGAAATACCGAAACGCTCGGCAGAAAGAATGAAGGGTTCCGGGAATTCATGGCACATCAAAAACCGGAGATAACTCCCGCAAACAAAACGATGGATATCTTTCGGGTATACTTTTTTTTCTTCCTCATCGACCGCAATGACAATTTCCTCGGATTCAAGTTGTATCGACAGGTCGACCCCTGCACCACAGAACCGTTTCCCATACAAGTCAGGGATAGGGCGATTGTCAAGCACATTCAAGCTGGCTTCGCGAAAATCAACCGTGTTCGAATTGAACACATTTGATAAAGCCTGTTTCGAAAAAGCTTGCGATGCCGCAGAAACCAGCTTCTTTTTTTGTTTGAGCAACAGTTTTTTATCCGCGGGCAGATGCACCCGACCGTCTTGGACCAGTTTTTTTGTAATGTCATAAAAATCCGGGAAAAGATTGCTTGGTCGACGCGTTCTTTCCAACTCTAAAATACTCGCATCAAGCAAGGATGGCAAAAATTTCAGGAAACCGTACAGTGTGTAGGCCAGATATGTCTTGCCGGTATTGTTACGGCCTGCAATGACCGTCAGGTCGCCAAGTTGCAATTGAGCATCACTTATCGGCCCAACGTGCTTGAAATGAAACGTTGGTTGCAGATCGGGTTCTCCATCAATGTTCTGCATGTTCGATCACTTCAATATTGAAATTCAGTTGCGGGTTTCGCACAACAATATCATTATTTTAGAGCCCTGGTGCCTTGACAACCGTTGATCCTGACCAGGACGTGACAATTCACCATGTTCAAAGGGTTGTGCAATGGCTGCCCTACCGCCCAAACAACCAGTTTATCATACCCGGAAACATGGCAAGCAAAGTCCCGGTATCCACCTGATACAACGGCCTGTCATC
>WTGA01000011.1 GCA_011523765.1 Gammaproteobacteria bacterium | reverse complement strand
TACCCGGATACCGATTTCAAGGGGGTAGGTCGGCACTACAACGGGATTCGGGTTTTCCGGCCTCGTAAAATCAACAGGTTAAGTCGGCGATTCCTGGAAAACCCCCCTGAATTAATTGAAAACCGGGTTGAGTTGCGGAAGTCGGGCTACCTGTCGCCGGAAGTGGTTTCCCGTCTGGACCTGGACAGTCTGGCGGTGACGGGGGAGTCCTTCGTTGATGAGTCCCTGGAATCGAGCCAGTCTGATCTGGTTTTCTCGGTGAAGACGGTGGACGAACGGCCGACCCAGCTGTATTTGCTGCTGGAGCACAAGAGCTATCCGGACCCGTGGTGCAGCTGCTGGGCTACGTGGTGCGTCTGTGGGAGCGGGAGAGACGCCGTGTGAAGCGTCCGCCCCTGCCGGCGGTGATTCCGATGGTGTTGTACCAGGGGGAAGACGAAGGGGCGGTTCCGCCGTTCGAGGGGTTGGTGGACTATTCTGCGGCGGGGGCGTACCGGGTGGATTTTCCCTATGGTCGTTGCCTGCTGGGCAGGGACCGCCTGGAGCGTCTGGAGGACAACCCGCAATTGGAGATTGCGCTGCATGTGCTAAAATACGGTCGTGACGAGGCGTTGCCGGCCCATCTGGAGACGATCCTGTCGCGATTTCGGCGGCTGGACCTGGGGCAGCGGGAGGGTCGGGGATACCTGTCGGTGGTGCTGCGGTACCTGGTGCAGGTGGGACGGCAGCTGGAAGAACCTTTATTGCGGGCGGCGCTGAACCGGGCGCTGCCCGCTGCAGTAGGAGAATCGATGATGGCAACCTTGGCGGAAACCTGGATGCAACAGGGATTCGAGCGGGGATACAAATGGGGATTCGAGCGGGGATACAAACAGGGTCTGTTAGCACATGAACGGGGTTTGATCCTGCGTTTTGCCTCCAGCAAGTTCGGGTCGGCGGCTGGTCAGCGGTTGTCCATCCTGCTGGACCGCATTGAGGACCCGGAGAGCCTGGATGCGGTTGTGGACTGGATTATCGAATGTGACCGGGCCGAGGAGTTTCTGGCCCGTATCGGGAATGTGGAACCATCCTCAGACCGGTTTTTTGGTCAAGCCGGACAGTCGGCCGTAAAGTTCGTTCGAACAGACGGTCCAATCAAGCTGTCCCGACAGGAAAACCGGTTCCCCGGTCGATGAAGGTCATGGGCGGGAGAGGGCCAAAAAGGCAACCCTGCCCCTGTCCGGATGAAAACCGGAAATACGCCTGGACTCATCGAATGAAGTCGACACCAGGTTCAGGGCGGACCGACACAAATTCCATCCTCGCCAGTCGGGCGCTGACCGCGGCAGCGGAACCGTAACTGTTCTGGCAAACCGGGGCGGGCCAGCTCTGGAACCGGTCTCCCGGTATCCGTCTAATCCGGGAGTGCCAGTGGTTCTCTGCTGACGATGATCCCGTCTTCGTCTGCATAGAGATAGTCACCGGGTTCGAAGGTGACCCCGGCAAAGCTCACGGGGACATCCACTTTCCCCACCCCTTCCTTCTGGCTCCGCTTGGGGATGGTGCCCAACGCCTTGACCCCAAACGGCATGGTGCCGATTTCAGCGCTGTCACGAATGAGACCGTTGAATACCGCACCGGTCCAGCCATTGTCGAGTCCCATTCGGGCAAGATTGTCACCCAGCATGGCGCACCGTCGGGAACCGCCGGCATCCACGACCAGCACGGCACCGTCCACCTGTTGGGACAGCGCCTGGCGGATGCAGGTGTTGTCTTCGAAACATTTCACGGTCCGGACCGGGCCATGGAACGATATGGTGCGACCAAAATTGCGGAAGAGGGGTTCGCAAATCTGTACATCGGGATAGGTGTCGGATAAATCTGCGGTATTCATGAGTCAGGTGGTTGAGTTTTGGATGGGATTTTCAGGTTTTCCGTATTTCTCCGGGTATCGGAACCAGAACCGCTGCTCCTGCTTGTACGGAAACACATCATGCCGGGTTTTATTGAAGATGTCATGCTGGATTTTTTTCCAGTATCCGGGGTCCAGCAATTCCGGATGCAGCGCCCGGAATTTCTCACGGACTTTGGGATGGTTCATCACAAACTGTTCAAACTGTTCCGGGAAGAAATCATTTTTGTCAATATGGTACCAGGGCTCGGCTGAAAGCTCCTCTTCTTCTGACCGGGCTTTGGGCACGGAACGGACCCTGATATCGGTGATATGGCAGATTTCATCGTAATCGTAAAAAATGACCCGGCCATACCGGGTTACCCCGAAATTCTTGAGCAGCATGTCTCCGGGAAAGATATTGGCTGCAATCATTTCCTTGATGGCATTTCCATAGCTTTTCACGCCATGTTCGATCATTTCGTCGTTGCCGTTTTCAATGTAGATATTGAAAGGCACCATTCTTCGCTCAATATACAGATGCCGGATAATGACAAAACCGTCCTCGATGGCCATGTTCAATGGAATGGTTTCCTGCAACTCTGCAAGCAATTCATCCGAGAACCGGTCAACGGGGAATGCAACGTGTGAAAATTCCAGTGTGTCCGCCATCCTGCCCACCCGGTCATGCATCTTGACCAGTTGGTATTTTTGCTTGACCGTTGCCCGGTCCACTTCTTTTGGAGGTGGGAAATGATCCTTGATCACCTTGAAGACAAAGGGATAGGAGGGCAGGGTAAAGACGCTCATCACCATGCCCTTGATTCCCGGGGCAATCACCAGCTTGTCGTTGGAGTGCTCCAGGTGATAGAGAAATTCCCGGTAGAACAGGGTCTTGCCCTGTTTCTGGAAGCCGATGGAGGTGTAAATGTCCGCCCGGCTGCGGGTGGGCAGGATCTTGTGCAGGAAACTGACCAGCCCGGCCGGGACCCGGGTGTTCACCATGAAATAGGCCCGGGTAAAACTGAAAATCACGGCAATGTCACCGTGGTCCGTGATGATGGTGTCGACAAACAGTTCCCGTGTATCGGTCAAAAGGAGCGGGATGACGAATGGCTGGCGGTCATGCCCGATCAGGGCACGCCCGACAATATAGGCGGCCTTGTTCCGGAAAAACAACGATGAAACGACTTGCAGTTGCCGGTGGGGAGAGGGTTGGATATCCGTTTCCAGGTAGGGCTGGAAGTTATCCGTCAGAAGCCTGAGATCACGGTCCAGATCCTGCCATTTGCATTTCAGGCGGTAACTGTCCAGTATCTTGTGGAAGGTTCTTTCAAGCCCGCACTCATCGGGGTAGTAACTGGTGTACGCCGGGTCTTCCATGTCGAGGAATTCGATTGCGGACCCGGGTTTGACGAAAATATGCCGGTTGTTGAAGTACTGCCGGTCAAACAGCCGGCAAAAGACGGAATTATAGAAACTTTCCGCCAGCTCAGGTTGTTTGTGTTCGTATAGCAGCCACAGGTACTGGCGCTTGACATCCTGCCACAGGGATTTGTCCAGTCTTTCGATGTCAAATCGGGTCTTGATGTATTCAACGCTTTCGTTGACCCGCTTGTCATAAAATTCAATGCGCTTTTTTCGGGCGTTTACCTCGCCCTCCCAGTCGGCGGACTCAAAACGCTTCTTTGCGGCCCGGGTGATTTTTTCAAAGCGGGTATAGTGCCGGTTGAATCCATGCAAAATGGAGGCGGCAACTTCCCTGACCAGGTCAGCACTCATGGCGGCCGCGGGACTTACCACATTTTCACGGGTGCCCAAAATAATTTTGCGGGGAGGTTACCGTCTAGAACTGGTCTTCTTCCGTGGAACCCGTCAGTGCGGTGACCGAAGAACTTCCCCCCTGGATCGTCGTGGTCACATCGTCGAAGTACCCGGCTCCCACTTCCTGTTGATGAGCGACAAACGTGTATCCCCGGGATGCCGCGTCGAACTCGGGTTCCTGGACTTTTTCCACATAGTGCCGCATGCCCTCGCCCCGGGCATACTGGTGCGCGAGGTCATACATGTTGTACCACATGCTGTGGATTCCGGCCAACGTGATAAACTGGTACTTGTATCCCATGGCGGCAATTTCGTCCTGGAAGCCGGCGATCGTGTTGTCATCCAGGTTTTTTTTCCAGTTGAAGGACGGGGAACAGTTGTAGGCAAGCAGTTTTCCGGGATGTACTGCGTGTACGGCCTGGGCGAACTCCCGGGCAAAACCCAGATCCGGGGTTCCCGTTTCACACCACACCAGGTCGGCATAGGGGGCATAGGAAACGCCTCGGGAAACCGCCTGTTCCAGACCGTTGCGGACCCGGTAGAACCCTTCGGATGTGCGTTCCCCCGTCAGGAAGGGACGGTCCCGGTCATCGAAATCGGACGTGACCAGGTTGGCCGCTTCCGCATCCGTTCGCGCCAGAATGACCGTCGGGATATTCATGATATCGGCAGCAAGACGGGCGGAGACCAGTTTTTGAATCGCTTCTTCGGTCGGGACCAGGACCTTGCCTCCCATGTGCCCGCATTTCTTTACCGCAGCCAGCTGATCTTCGAAGTGAATGCCAGCCGCCCCGTTTGCGATCATGTTCTTGGCCAGCTCAAAGGCATTCAGTACGCCGCCGAACCCGGCTTCCGCATCCGCAACAATGGGAAGAAAGTAATCGATGTAGTCCTCATCGTCGGGATCAACTCCCCGGGACCACTGGATCTGGTCTGCCCGGGCAAAACTGTTGTTGATTCGCCGCACCACGATGGGAACGGAGTCATAGGCATACAGCGATTGATCGGGGTACATGGTTTCCGAACTGTTGCTGTCGGCGGCCACCTGCCATCCGGAAAGGTAGATCGCTTCAATGCCCGCTTTGGCCTGCTGTACCGCCTGGCCGGCAGTCAGCGCACCCAGGCTGTTCACGTAGCCCTTTTTGGCCTTTCCATTGACCAGGTCCCAGAGTCTTTCCGCACCCCGCCGGGCCAGGCTGTATTCCGGCTGGAAGGAACCCCGAAGACGCACCACATCGGCTGCCTGGTAGCTTCGGGATATGTTTTCCCAGCGGGGATTACTTGCCCAGTCATTCTCAATTGCTGTGATACTATCCGCCCTTGACATAATAGATACCCAAAATAGATGAAAAAATCGTCATGAAACAGGAGGCAATCATCTTTGATCGGAGGTGTGTTTTCAATAGATGGAATACTGCCTTTTTTCAATTTGTAGCATTAAAATAATCAATGGTAAATGATTTATCCAAAGAAATATTAATAATATTTCCGCCATGACCTCTCCCTGTTTCGCTGAAAAACCGGATATTCCCGCCACGCTGTCTCTGGAGGAACTGGGATTCGACAACATTTACACCTCCCTGCCGCGCGGTTTTTATTCCTGTCACCAGCCTGAGCCATTGAGCGGCCAGCACCTGATACATTTCAATGAAGCGGCCGCCGAATGCATTCACCTGGACCCCGCACAAGGGGAGCGTCCCGACTTTCTGGAGATGTTGACCACACCCGGCCAGTGGCCCGGGACCCGTCCCATCGCCATGTGTTATGCCGGGCACCAGTTTGGGCAGTTTGTGCCCAGGCTGGGTGATGGCCGGGCACTGTTGCTGGGCCAGGTGCGGACCGCGTGCAATCACCGGTGGGACCTTCACCTGAAAGGGAGCGGGCTGACCCTCTATTCACGCCAGGGAGACGGCAAGGCAGTCCTGCGTTCCTCCATTCGCGAGTATCTGGCCAGTGCGGCACTGCACGGACTGGGCATTCCCACGACGCTGGCACTGATGCTGTCAGGAAGCAGCGAGGAAGTGTACCGTGAAACCATTGAAACCGGTGCGATGATCCTTAGGCTGGCGCCCAGCCATATCCGGTTCGGGACATTTGAATATTATTACTATCAGCGCAGATTCGATGATCTGGCCCTGCTGGGCGAATTTGTCGTGGACCATTACTTCGGGGAATTGAGGCACCAGCCGGAACCCTATCTTCGCCTGCTGGAAACCGTGGTGAACAGTACGGCCAGACTCATTGCGCAATGGCAATCCGTGGGCTTCTGCCACGGTGTGATGAATTCCGACAATATGTCCATTCATGGTCTGACGATCGATTACGGGCCGTTCGGGTTCATGGACCAGTACCGGTCCGGCCATGTCTGCAACCATTCCGACCATCTCGGACGGTACGCGTTTGACCGCCAACCCGGAATCGGCCTGTTCAACCTCGGATGCCTTGCCCAGGCCCTGTTGCCGCTGCTGGACGAGGTGCCCGGGCAGGCGGTGGAAAAGGCCACGGAAGTGCTGGAGACCTACGAACCCGCTTTCAACCGGTATCGCCTGGACCGGAAACGCGCAAAACTCGGATTGAGAACCGAACAGGAGGGGGATGAGGCACTTTACGATGACCTGCTGGGGTTGATGGAGGCGGGTAACGCGGATTTCACCAACACTTTTCGCTGGTTGAGCGAACCGGACCCCCTGCGCAAGGACCTGCCCAATCCCCTGGGTAGCAGCCGGTTGTCCGAAAACTGGCTCTCAAGGTATACCACCCGGCTGGAAGGGGACGGGGCGGACCCGGTGGTACGTTCACAACAGATGAAGGCGGTCAACCCGAAGTACATCCTGCGAAACTACATGGCCGAGATGGCCATTCGGGCCGCCCGGGATGACCATGATTTTGATGAAATTGGCCGGCTCATGAATCTGCTCAAGAACCCCTTTGACGAACAGCCCGGGAACCATCGGTACGCAGTCGATTCTCCGGACTGGTCCGCCGGGCTGGCGGTCAGCTGCTCTTCGTGACCAGTGAAACCCAGGAGTGATGAGACATCCGTATGAACAGAACACTGACAGAATTTTCGACCCTGACTTTCGATTGCTACGGTACCCTCATTGACTGGGAATCGGGGATCTGGGATGCGCTGCAGCCCCTGCTGATGGAAAACCATGCGACCGGAATTACCCGTGAGCGGGCTCTTTCCGCTTTTGCCAAGGCGGAGCATCGCCTGGAAAGGGAAAATCCCGCAATGCGCTATCCCGACCTGCTGGAATCCGTGCACCGGGAAATCGCGTTACACTTCGGCCTGGCCACGACGCGTCCATTGGACGGCCGTTTCGGGCAATCGGTACAGGCCTGGCCCGCATTCCCGGATACGGCCGATGCCTTGAGGGTCCTGAAACAGCATTTTAACCTGGTCATTCTTTCCAATGTCCATACCGCCGGATTTGCCGCGTCCAATCAGAAACTCGGCGTTGAGTTTGATGCCGTTTATACCGCGGAAATGATCGGTTCGTACAAGCCGTCAGAGCGGAACTTTGCCTACATGCTGGACCGCCTGGACCGTGACCTGGGAATCGGTCCGGAGAGTATCCTCCATACTGCGCAAAGCCTGTTTCATGACCACGTCATGGCCCGGAAATTCGGCCTGAGCAATTGCTGGATTGACCGCCAGCATCTCAACGACCGCGGAAACTGGGGGGCGACCACCGTGGTGGCCGACCTTCCGGAATTCGATTTCCTGTTTCATTCCATGGGGGAGATGGCGCTTGCCGTTCAGGATTTATCCAGCACATGATCAATAATGAGCTGGGTCATCTGGTCTGAAAGGCCGATGTGGGGCAGCGTTTCAATGCTCAATGCCGGGAACTCGGACAACAGGGATTCGACAATGCCGGGAATATCCCTGGCAACGTGATTGCCCCGGGCCAGGAAGTAGGGCAGGATTTTGATGTCGGTGACCCCGAGTTTCACCAGGTGGGTGACCCCGGTGTAAATGTCGGGGTCCGCCATTTCCAAAAAGGCGCATTCGACCGCGTCAAATTCAAGGTTCCGGGCACGGATGGCGTCCACCAGCCGGTGGATCTCCTCCACCGATGCCATGTTCCGGCTGCCATGTGCAATGATCAGCAATCCGGTCACGAGAGTTGTCTCCGTATGCAATCCGTGATCATGCCGATATGCTCCTCGGAGTCGTTCAGGCATGGAATATAGCGATATTCCCGGCCACCGGCTTCCAGGAACACCCGCTTGTTTTCGATGGAAATTTCCTCCAGTGTTTCGAGGCAGTCCACACTGAACCCGGGGCAGACCACATCCACCGACCGGATACCCTGTTCACCATATCCTTTCAGGGTCTCATCGGTATAGGGAGACAGCCATTTTTTGGGCCCGAACCGGGACTGGAAACTCATTGCCCATTTTCCGGCCCCGAGATTCAACGCCGATGCCAGCAAATCTGCAGTGGTCTCACACTGCCGGCGGTACGGGTCTCCGGCATCCGAATAGGCCTGGGGGATGCCGTGAAACGAAATCAGCAGCCGGTCCGCTTTGCCCGCCCGGTTCCAGTGTGCGCGGACCGAATTGGCCAGGGCACCGATGTAGCCGGGGTCCGCATGATAGCCGCGGACGATCACAAATTCCTCCTTGTCCAGGATACGCAGGGCTTCGTCCTCAACCGATGCCGTGGTGGTGAAGGAGTATTGCGGGTACAGGGGCACGATGACAATTCGGTCGGCGCCGTGTGCCTTCAACCGGCCAATGGCTTCTTTCATGGACGGCTTGCCATAACGCATGCCCAGTTCCACCGCAAAACGGTCTCCTTGCGCATTCAGCGCCTTTTTGACCCGGTCGGTCTGGCGCAGGGAGATGGACAACAGGGGAGAACCGCCTTTTCCCCAGATCTTTCGGTACGCCGCAGCGGCTTTCCTCGGCCGGATGGTCAGAATGACAAGATGGAGAATGAACCACCAGGCAATCCTGGGCGCCTGGATCACCCTGGGGTCCCACAGAAATTCTTTCAGAAACTTTCTGACATCCGAAGTGTCGCAGGAATCCGGTGTCCCGAGATTGGAGATCAAGACGCCTGGTTTCGGGGTTGGGTGGCCAGGAGTCCGGGTCATTGTTCCGGCGGCATTCATCTCATGACAACATGGGTTGGAGGGGGCTCTCTAGCTGTCCAGTTTGTGCTGTCCCAGTCCATACACCAGGATTGCCGCCACAGCGAGCAAACCGGAAATCACATGATAGCGGTTGAAGGGTTCCCGGAACAGGATCAGGCCAACGCCAATGGAGGTCGTGAGGATGGAAAGCAGTGCGTAAACCATGTAGTTGGTGGCCCCCTGCTGGCTGTACAGCCAGTAGAATCCGATAAACGTAAAATAAAAGCCGATGCCGCTGAATACGATGAATTTCAGGTTGATGGAAAGATACCCGGTGTCCAGGGGTGCTTTGTTCAGCAGTGCGCTGAGCAGGAAAAGAGACGTGCACAACACCAGGGTGGCCAGCAGAAACACGAAAGGATTTTCAGCGGTCTGGGACCCTCTTTGTCCATATACAAACAGGGCATTGCCAACGGCCGCCAGCAAGGCGAACAGAAAGACTTTCATGGGTGGATTGTCTGCCGAAAGGGTTGAGTCTGGTGGAACAAATTTTACACCCTGGCCACAGTCAAAGGAAAAATTATTGGGGATTGGGAGCGGTTTGCTGCTCACCCGCCCGAAAAGTGGCTACAATCCGGCCTAGTCGAAATTTTATCTGTGTTGGAATCACCATGTCTGTTCACAAGCTGGAAGCCGATCCGCTGAACCAGGTTCCGGATTCCCTGGTTTCCGTCAAAAAGACCTTTGGAATTGATAGCGAGCTGGAAGTTCCGGCGTTCAGTGCCAGGAAGGACCATGTGCCGGAAATCGATCCGGCCTATTGCTTCAACCGTGATGTGACCCTGGCATTGCTGGCAGGATTTGCGAACAACCGGCGGGTGATGGTGCAGGGATTTCACGGAACCGGCAAATCGACCCATATCGAACAAATTGCGGCAAGACTGAACTGGCCCTGCATCCGCGTGAACCTGGATGGGCATATCAGTCGGCTCGACCTGGTTGGACGGGACACGATCGTCATTCGCGAGGGCAAGCAGGTCACGGAATTTCAGGAAGGGATTGTTCCGTGGTCGCTTCTGCGTTCCGTCGCATTGATATTCGATGAATTTGATGCCGGCCGTCCGGACGTGATGTTTGTCATCCACCGCATTTTGGAACGGGACGGGAAATTCACGCTGCTCGACCAGAACCGGGTCATTCGTCCACACCCGGCATTTCGCCTGTTTGCAACGGCCAACACCGTGGGCCTGGGAAACCTGAATGGTCTTTACCACGGCACCCAGGTGCTCAACCAGGGACAGATTGACCGATGGAATATTGTCACCACCCTGAACTACCTGTCCGAGGAGGAGGAAACCGCCATTGTGCTGGCCCAGGTTCCGGGTTTCGGAAACAACCTGGAAACCATCAAATCCATGGTTGCGACCGCAGGCATGACCCGAAACGGATTCGCGGCGGGAGATATTTCCACCGTCATGTCCCCCCGGACCGTGATCACCTGGGCAGAAAATACGGAGATTTTCAATGACATTGCCCTGGCATTCCGGCTCTCTTTCCTGAACAAGTGTGACGATGCGGAAAAGTCCATCATCGCCGAATTCTATCAACGGGCTTTTGGCGAAGAGCTGGAATACTCCATCGCAACGACAATCCGGTAACCAGCGTGCAGTCCTGCGACCGGGGGTGCGGTTCCCAATGAGCCAAATGGCCCGGCGGCGTCGCATGGAAAGGCATTGTGCCGCCGCGATTCGCGCGATTTCGTCTGATCTTCGGGTGGAATACCGCAATCAGGCGCTTTACCTCAACGGACGGATTTTGCGGTTTTATGTGCCGCATCTGGTCGTCGATGCCGGCCTGGATTCGGTTCATCGATGCCGTGGTGCAGCGGATGCCATCGCCTTGCGCCTGTTGTACAGTGACCAGGCACTGCACCGGCGCCTGATGCCTGACCAGCCGGTCGCGATGGTGGTCTTTGACATCCTGGAGCAACTGAGGACGGAGTCCCTGGCGGACGGCACCATGCCGGGGCTGACCGGTAATCTCCAGCGTTCATTCAAGGAATGGTGCCTGCACAGCCGGGGGCAGGGCATGGTTGAGAATGAACTGGGACTGCTCCTCTACAGCCTCGTCCAGATCGCGAGGGCCCGGTTGATCCGACCCATAGATGACGAAGAAGTGGAAGGGATCATCGAGTCCGTGCGATTCCGGTTGGCTCCCTTGATCGGGACCGACCTGGCCGAACTGCGCAAATCGCTGGAGGACCAGTCCGCATTTTCAGCCAGGGCATTGAATATCGCCGGGATTCTCAACGAAATCGCGCGCTCGTCAGGGATGGAGATGCTGGCACGGCATTTTGCCTCTCTGCGAAGCCGGAATCTTCTTCCTCCCGTTGTCGAACCGGAGGGTCAGCAGGATGACTCCGCAGAGGTGGATTCCAGGTGGGACGATCTGCTTGTGGACAGGCAAATCAGCTACCCGGTTTTTTGCCGGGATTTTGATAAAGAGGTCTTCGCCGCCGAACTCTACCGGAAGGAACAGCGCATTGAATTGCGAAACAAACTTGACCAGATGATTGCGGCACAGGCCATCAGTGTGGCCAGGCTGGCGCAAAAACTGCAGCGGCTTTTCGCCGTCCCGCAGGAATCAGGGTGGCACGATGGAGAAGATGACGGCTATATTGATGGCCGGCGGCTCAGCCAGATGGTATCCCGCCCCGGATACCACCGGATATTCAAGCAGGAAAGACTGGCCCCCCGCTGCGAGACGATCGTCACGTTCCTGATGGACAACTCCGGTTCAATGAAGCGCCAGCGCTATGAAGCGGTCGCCATTTTGGTTGATATCTATTGCCGGGCGCTGGAACTGGCCGGAGTCAATACCGAGGTGCTGGGTTTTACAACGCGGGGCTGGACCGGTGGAGAGTCCATCAAGTCCTGGCGTCGTGCGGGTTCACCGGAAAACCCCGGTCGGTTGAATGATCGCCTGCATATCGTGTACAAGGATGCCGAAACCAGCTGGCGGCAATCCCGGTACTCGTTGTGTTCGATGATGAATCCGACCCATTTCAAGGAAGGGCTGGATGGCGAAGCCCTGCAATGGGCGGCCCGGCGATTGCTGGATCGCGCGGAATCGAGAAAATGCCTGGTCATGATCTCGGATGGGGCCCCCATGGACAGTGCGACCAGTCACTACAACGAACCCTCCTTTCTTGAAAGGCATTTGAAAACCGTTGCCACCCTCCTGGAAGAGTCGGTACAACTGGAGCTCAGGGCCATTGGCATTGCCCTGGACATGGGAGAGTTTTTCAGGGATTCCATGACTCTTGATCTGACCGGGACATTGGGAAACCGGGTGTTTTCCTCGCTTGAAACGCTGTTTTCTCCCCGGCCGCATACCTTGGGGAGGCGCCATCGCGCACCCTGACGGGTTCAGGTCGTCAGCCGGCGGTAGATGTCCGCAACCTTGAGCGGCAGCTTGTGGACATTGTCGACCATTACAAAACTGGCATACCCGTACATGTGGGGCAGGTAATCGCCGGCCTCGGTATCAATGGTGATGCAAAAGGGATGAATGCCCGTGTGCCGGGCTTCCAGCAATGCCTGCCGGGTATCTTCGATGCCGTAATCCCCGCGATAGCCATCATAATCGTCCGGTTTGCCGTCCGACAGCGTGACCAGGATCCGGGTGCGTGCTTCCACCTGGTTGAGAATGTGCGTGAGATGCCGGATCACCACCCCCATGCGGGTATAGTCCTGGGGGCGCAGGCCGCTGATTCTGGCCTGTACCTCGGGATCGTAGCTTTCCTGGAAAGTCTTGATTTTGTAGACTTCGCAGCGGTTTCTCGTCATTCCCGAAAATCCGTAAATCGCGTACTGGTCCCCCAGGATTTCCAGGGCCTGGCAGAGCAGGACCAGACTTTCCCTTTCCGCATCGTTGATCCATCCCTTGGTGGAACCGCTGACATCCACCATGAAGACCACGGCAAGGTCGCGTTCCTGCTTGTGCTTCCTTGCATACACACGGTCCGTCATTTCCACCCCGGTTTGCGCATCCGCGTACGCGGTAACCAGGGCGTCAAGATCAATGTCATCACCGCCCGGCTGGGCTTTCAGGGTCTTGTCTTCGCCGCGAAGGGCCTCGAAATGTTTTCGGATTTCGCCGACAAGGTGGCGGTATCTTTCCAGCGTTTTTTCGGCAAAGTCATCGTAGGACGGGTGGGCGGGGAGTTCCCGGAGGACGCACCAGTTTTTCCGGTAGGTCTGCCGCCTGAAATCCCATTCATCGTAGAGGCAGGCGCCTTTTTCATGGTAGGCCCCTTTCCACACATTCTCCGCCGTGTTGTCGTCCTTGCCAGGACGGGCGTACTCTCCATCTCCGCCCGGGACCAGCCAGTCCTCGGGAATCTGCCCAAGGTCCTGGTGCATGGAGGACAGGATATGCTCGAGTTCGGGAGGCAGGGACAGGGCTTCACCATCCAGGGTTAACTGTGTATTCCCGCTTTCATCCTGTGACAGGTCCAGGCGGCCCGGTTCGGGGGAGAACGGTTCATCCGGTGCATTTTTGTCCAGAATCGAATCGATCAGATCATTGAGCTCTCCCTGCAGGGCCAGTTTTTCCCGTTTGCCCCTTTGTTCGATCGTCAACTCTGCCGCATCAAGATTGAATCCACCCTGGTATACAAAGGGGTCCGGCCAGGGCAATGCAAGCCCGTAGAGTGTACGGGTGGCCTCCAGTGATTGATGGACCGTCGCATCCGGATGCTCCAGGCATTCGATGATCCGGTTCCAGGTCGCATCGTGCCGGGGCGCAGCGGCCTGCAATGCCAGCATTTCCCGGCCCAGCCCGGGCAGTTCCCGGTGAATACAGGCGTTCAGCCGGATGGTCTCCACCAGGTTGAAGAGTTTCAGCGCACGGCCGGGGTCGTCGAACCCGGCAATGATTTCACTCAAGTGGGGGGAGTCGGGACGGGAACGGCGAAAGGTTCCGAACCAGGTCTGCGCCCAAAGATGGACCGCGGTCACCTTGTAAAGCCGGTAGTTTTTTTCGCGGTCATCATATCGATGGATGGCCGGGGGCAAATAAAGGGTTTCGGTGTCCGTGTAAATGCTGTTTCCCGGTTCAAGCTTGAGATTGCGTCCGGCCAGGCCGCAAACGATCGTCTCGAGAACATTCCGGACCTGGTCCAGGGTCACGGCGAGGTGACTGACCCGGTAGGCGGTGGCGAACTGTTCGATATTTCCCAGTGCGGCGCTTCCGGGATAAAGGCCTTCCTTGTCATAGATGTCCATGGCGGACAGCAGCCATTCCCGGGTCCCGTCCGTGCTCATCAACTTGAGTGCCAGCGGCACTCGGCTGACGAACTGATACGCCATTTCGGCGTTGGACTTGCGAATGACATCCGTCCAGTGCAGTGCAAACTCCTGCTGTTTCCGGGTCAGGGTGGTGAGCCCCCTGGCGGGTTCTTCCGAGGTCCGGCGGGACGACAATACCGGATCCAGGTATTCATCCAGGGCGGATTCCAGTTTTTTGTAGTTGAAAGTGATGGCGTTTACACGTTGAAGCGAAAGTGGATGACATCCCCGTCCTGGACGATATATTCCCTGCCTTCAAGACGCAACCGCCCGGCCTCCCTGGCCCCCTGTTCACCCTGGTACCGGATATAATCTTCGTAGGAGATGGTCTCTGCACAGATGAAGCCGCGCTCGAAGTCGGTATGAATGGACCCGGCCGCCTGGGGTGCGGTGGCGCCCACCCGGATGGTCCAGGCCCTGGCCTCTCTGGGTCCCGCGGTAAAGTACGTCTGCAATCCCAGCAATGAGTAGCCTGCCCGGATGACGCGATTGAGGCCGGCCTCTTCCAGCCCCATTTCCTCCAGGAATGCCAGGCCATCCTCATGGTCCAGTTCAGACAGTTCCTGTTCAATGGACGCGCAGATGGCGACCACGGGGGCCGATGTGGGCTTGGCCATTTCGACCACCCTGTCCAGATGGGGATTGTCCCGCAGTCCCTCTTCGCCGACATTGGCAATGTACAGCACCGGCTTGAGCGTCAGGAAGCACAACGGCTTGAGTTGTTGCCGTTCTGCAGGGCTGCAGTCCATGGACCCAAGAGGCAGGCCATGGTGCAGGTAGGCCTGTACCCTCGACAGCAACCGGGCGAATGCAAGCTGTTTCCGGTCCCCGGATTTGCTGTTTTTTTCCGCTTTCTGCAGGGCCTTGTCCGCGGTTTCCATATCCGCCAGCATCAGTTCCGTATGGATGGTTTCGATGTCGGACACCGGGTCGATCCGGCCCGACACATGCAGGATGTTTTCATCTTCGAATGCGCGGACAACCTGTGCAATGGCATCGACCTCCCGGATATGGGCCAGGAACCGGTTGCCCAGCCCCTCTCCCTGGGATGCGCCGGCCACCAGGCCGGCGATGTCCACGAATTCAACGGTGGCGGGAACCACTTTTTGCGGCTGCACCAGCGCCGACAGTCTGTCGAGGCGCGGGTCGGAGACTTCCACCCTGCCGACATTCGGGTCGATGGTGCAAAATGCGTAATTGTCCGCCTGTGCGGACCGGGACTTCGTGAGCGCATTGAACAGGGTAGATTTTCCCACGTTCGGCAGCCCGACGATTCCACATCTAATTCCCATTTTCGGCCTCCTGCCTTTCCGGCCGGTGATGCAGGACCGACATGGCCCGGGCATACTCGCCGGCGACCACCCGGGGCAGCACTTCGATGCTGCGGTCAATGGCGGCTTCAATCCGTGCCCGTTCGTCCGCTTTGGGGCGGGTCAGGACATGGCCGGTCACATCTTTCCCGGTACCGGGATGTCCAATTCCCAGCCGGAGCCGCAAAAAATCCCTTGAATCCAACCTGCGGAGGATATCCCGCAGACCATTGTGCCCCCCGTGCCCCCCGCCGGTCTTCAACCGGACACATCCGGGGGGCAGGTCCAGTTCATCGTGGACGACGAGGATATTGGCCGGTTCAATCCGGTAATAGCTGGCCAGCGCCGCGATGGACTGGCCACTTGAATTCATGAACGTATGGGGAAGCGCCGCCCGCACAGGATGGCCGGCACAGCGGAATTGTGCCGTTTCAGCGGTGAATTTCCTTTCAACGCTGAAGTGAAGATCGAATTTCCTTTTCAGGTGTTCCATAAACCAAAACCCGGCATTGTGTCGGGTTTTGGCATAGTGATCCCCAGGATTTCCCAGTCCCGCAATCAGGACGACACCCGGATTGCCCATGGCCGGTTACCGAAAAAATCAAGACGAACCCTATTCGGCCGGGTCGTCGGCAGCCGCTCGTTCCGCCTCTTCTCCCGGGTCCATGGCCCCATCGCCCTCTTCCTCGGGGTCCGGCCCGATTCGCGATGGCGAGACGGCCACCACCGCGTAGTTGTGCTCATTGTCTTCGTCATGCATCAAAGCGGTGATCTGTACTCCTTCGGGAAGCTGGATATCCGTGAAATGCAGTGACTCGTTCAGGTCGAGACCGGAGATGTCCAGTTCAATCTGTTCCGGCAGGTCCTTGGGCAGGCAAGTGATCTGGACATCGTTGATCAGGTGACTGACCACGCCGCCGCCAATCCGAACCCCCACACACTCGTCTTCACCGATGAAATGTATGGGCAGGGACATGGTCAGTTCCCTGGATTCATCCACACGCTGAAAGTCCGCATGCAGGATATTGCTTCGGTGGGGATGGAGCTGTACGCTCCGCAGTATCGCCTGTTCCTTTTCCCCGTCCGTGTTGATCACGATGATTGCAGAGTGAAACTCTTCCTTCTCGAGGCTGTGAAACAGGACATCGTGGTTGATTGCAAGGCTGATGTTGTCCTTGTTTCCGCCGTACAGCACGGCGGGAACTTCGCCTTCACGCCGCAGTCGCCGGACCAGGCTGGTGCCGGACCGGGCGCGCACCCGTGCGTTGAGTTCAAATTGATCTGCCATTTTTCTCTACCTGGTTAATCGATAAATAGGTTGCTGATGGAATCCCCCGTCGCAATGCGCCGGATCGACTCGGCCAATAACTCGGCCACACTGAGCTGGGTGATTTTTTCACACTCTCTGGCTTCCTGATTCAGGGGAATGGAGTTGGTGACCAGCAATTCATCCATCTCCGAATCGGTGATGCGCCGGGTCGCCCCGCCGGACAGGACCGGGTGGGTGCAACTCGCGATGACCTTGATGGCACCGTGTGCCTTCAGGGCGCGGGATGCCTCGCACAGGGTATTCGCCGTATCGACCATGTCGTCGATCAGGATGCAGGAGCGGCCGGCGACATCGCCGATGATATGCATGACTTTTGCCTCATTGGCTTTCGAGCGGCGTTTGTCAATGATGGCCAGGTCGGTTTCCAGCTGTTTGGCCATGGCTCTTGCCCGGACCACTCCGCCGACATCGGGAGACACGATAATCGGATTGGGCAACTGCTTCCGCCACAATTCGCTCATCAGGGCAGGTGAACCGTAAATATTGTCCGTGGGAATATCAAAGAATCCCTGGATCTGGTCGGCATGAAGGTCCATGGTCAGCACACGGTCGGACCCGGCAACACTGATCATTTCAGCGACCAGTTTGGCTGAAATGGCGACCCGGGCGGTTCTGGGCCGCCGGTCCTGCCGTGCATACCCGAAATAGGGAATGACCGAGGTGATCCGGCCTGCGGAAGACCGCTTGAGTGCGTCAACCATGATCAGCAACTCCATGAGATTGTCATTGCTCGGTGCGCAGGTAGACTGAATGATGAACACGTCCCTTCCCCGGACGTTTTCCATCACTTCCACATTGATTTCACCGTCGCTGAAGGTGCCGACGAGGGCCTTGCCGAGAGGAACGCCCAGAGTCTGGGCGATCTCGGTCGCGAGAGCCGGGTTTGCATTGCCGGTGAACAGGGCCATATTTTCTGGGGATACCATGGTTCTATCGCTGATTTTGGCTGGGGCGGGAGGATTCGAACCTCCGAATCCCGGGATCAAAACCCGGTGCCTTAGTCCACTTGGCTACACCCCAATCTTCGGTTAAATATACGGTTCCTGAATTCTGCCAGCTTGCTTTGCGCAGAGAAACTCTTGCAATACAACACAATACAAATCTTGAACACTCAATGAACTCCCGGGAAGAATGACAGACTCCTTGCCTTGAATCAATTGCCAAGAAAAGAAATCGCAGGATGACCGTGATGACGTCCTGAAATTTGACCCGTCTCGATTCAGATTTCATGCGCACCAGAAAACCGCCGTATTTTGATTGTGCAATGGTTCTCTGTCAACGTGTAAATGGGGATTGGCCGGGAAATAAAGGGGTCCGGAGGGCCTTGTCGGCATTCATTCCGGTGAAACCCCGTCCGGTTTTCGGTGATCCCGGTTCCGGCAACGGGGGCCGGGGATGCCGCCCATGCATCGACAAAATCCCGGCTCATCCATGCATGGGATTTGATACACTTCCGGCCTGTCCATTCCATCACCATGAGATTGAAATGCAAACTGATGAGAAAAGCAACGTGGATCAGGCCCTGGTGGCTGAATCATTCAGCGGAGTCCATACAGAGAGCAGTTTTTCGGGCGTACTCAGTTTTGCGCGCCGGAAATACAGCAAGGACCTGTCCGGGGTTGATCTGGCGATCACGGGGATCCCTTTCGATACCGCGACCACTGCCCGGCCCGGCACAAGATACGGGCCAAGGGGAATTCGTGCGGCATCCACCGAGGTGGCCTGGCAACGGAATCATCCCTGGGAATTTGATGCGCTGGAAGTGTTGAAAATCGCGGATTACGGAGATTGCGGTTTCGACCACGGAAGACCTGACGGGGTCCCGGGCCAGATCCAGGCACACATCGAATCCATGCTGGAGACAGACACCGCCGTGCTGTCCCTGGGAGGCGACCATTTTATCAGCCTGCCGCTTTTGCGTGCCCATGTTAAAAAGCATGGACCGCTCTCGTTGCTGCATTTTGATGCCCATACCGATACCTGGAAAGATGACGATGGACGGATCGATCATGGCACCATGTTTTATCATGCGGTGAATGAAGGGCTGATCCTCCCCGAGCAGTCGGTGCAGATCGGTATTCGCACGACCAACGATGAACCCATGGGTTTCAATGTTTTTTTTGCGGACTGGATTCATCAAAACGGTGTCGAAACGCTGGTCCGGGAAGTGAAAAAAATTCTGGGCAACCGCAAGGTCTATCTTACCTTTGATATTGACTGTGTCGACCCGGCCTACGCACCCGGTACCGGAACGCCCGTTTGCGGTGGCCTGAGTTCTCCCCAGGCATTGCAGATACTAAGGGGATTGCGGGGAGTGAATCTGGTGGGCATGGACCTGGTCGAAGTGTCTCCTCCCTACGACCATGCGGAAATCACCTCGCTGCTCGGTGCCTTTCTGGTGTATGACTTCATCGCGTTGTATGCGGCACGGCACAAGCTCGGGGAAGTCTTTTGACAACCATCCGGGTCAGTATCCGGTAATGTCATTGAGGGACCGGATGACCCGGCACGCCAGGGTCTCCGGCAGTGCGTCCCGGATTCCGATTGCCTCCTCCCTGGAGGCGCACTGGACAAAGAGGGAGGATCCGCTGCCGTTCATCCGGGCTTGCCCGTATCGATTCAGCATTCCAAAGGCCTCGTCAACCGGTGGATAGAGCGACCGGGTGACGGGTTCCAGCAGGTTGAAGCGTTTGCCGTCATGGAAATCCGCCCGGGTCAGGGCAGGGGGGTTCCGTTTCAGTTCCAGATGGGAAAATACCTCGGCGGTGGATACGCTGGCCGGGGGTATGCAGAGGCAGTACCAGTGGGGTCGGGGCGAAAAATCCTCGAACCGGTCGCCGATACCGGTTGCCCAGCATGATCTGCCATGAATGAACAGGGGGACATCGGCACCTATTTTTCTGGCCAGGGGAATCAGGGAACGGCGGCTGAGACCCAGTCCCCATATCCGGTTCAGGGCAATCAGCGTGGTCGCGGCATTGGAACTTCCGCCGCCCATCCCGGAGCCCGGTGGGATGACCTTGCTCAGGGTGATGGTGACTCCGGAGCGGATACCGTACTCCCTGGACAGTAAATTGGCCGCCTGAATGACCAGGTCTTCATCCGGCAGGGAATAGGAATGGTCATCCCTGCGGATGATCCGGCCGTGGGCATTGGTTTCGTAGCGGATCCGGTCAGCGAAATCAAGAAACTGGAATGCGGTTTCCAGCAGGTGATATCCATCCGGGCGTTTTCCCACCACGTTCAGGAAAAGGTTGATCTTTGCCGGGGAACGCAGGACGAGCGGGCCGGGTTCGGGTCCGGGCATCGGCTCAGCCGGCGACGATGTCACGCCAGCGCTGGAATATGACTTTGACGTTCAATTCATCGCCGATGTAGTTTCCGTCGTCATCATAGATCTCCAGGCTGTCGGGAAGCAGGGAGATGGTCAGCTTTCTCGGCAGGACCAGGTGATTGACGGTGCGGTATTCCTGGTATTCCACGTGCCAGATGCCCTGGTTCAGGCTTTTCAGCCTGCCCGCCGCATCAATCCTGACATCCTCGGCCTCCTCGTCATGCAATCCCCTGGACCACAGGACCAGTTCATTGAAGGGAACTTGCCAACCCAGTCGCCGGTACAGCACCTCTTGTGCGGAACGGCCTTCAATGACCCGGCCCTGGTTGTCCTTGAGTACGGCTGAATCGGTCCCGGCAGTAATCCTGACCCGGCCACCGCCAAACGGCCCGTACAGATCGATTTTCTGGCCATCAGGGAGGTAATTCCATTTCAGGGTTGCGGAACCGCCTTTCTTGCCGGTTTTGACACCTATTTTTCCATGGAGATACCAGCTGGTCAGGGTGGAATTGACCGCCTTTTGCCGGTCCCACAATTCCCGGGGATCCATATTGCCATGCAGTGCCACCGGGGGGGTACTGCACCCCGACAGGAGCGAGACGAGGACCGCAGGCAGACAAAACCGGGACAGGGAAAGAAGGCATGCCATGATTCCCGATCCGGCGGAACGGCCTTCATTCAGGCAGGGCGGGACGCAATGCAACACTCGAATGTGCGGTTTGGGCGGGTATGGGCTGGCTGGCGGGCGGATTCCTGGTGCACGGAGAAACGTTCAATGGTGTCGGTCAGGATCGTGTTGTCCGTCCCCCATTCCCCCCCCTTTTTCCAGACTTCCCTGGCCTCTTCCCGCGCCCCTGTGATCCACAGGACCTCCCCGAGATGGGCCGCGATGACCGAGTCCTTTTGACCCGCCAGCGCCTGGCGAAGATACTCCAGTGCGATTTCGTGGTTTCCGAGGCGGAAGTGTACCCACCCCATGCTGTCGAGTATGAAGGGGTTGCCCGGAAGCAGTGCATTGGCTTTGGAGATCAGGTTCAGTGCTTCCTTCAGACGATCGGTCTTGTCGGCCAGGGTGTAACCGAGGGCGTTGTAGGCATGCGCATTTTCCGGCTGCAACTCGATCAGCTTGCGCAGGTCCTGTTCAAGCAGTGCCAGCAGGCCCAGTTTCTCGGCCAGCAGTCCCCGTTTGTAGAGCAATTCAGGGTTGTCGGGATACCGTTTCAACCCTTCATCCAGGGTCGTTTTCGAGCGCTCCAGCTGGTCGTGAATGACCAGGTGCCGATGTTGCTCCAGTATGATCCGGGTAGCCTGTTCATCGTTGGCCGGGTTGATTTGCTGCAGATGGTCAAGGGAAGCCTCCAGGCCATGTTGTGCGGAAATGATTTCCGCGAGCTGGATCTGGGCCGCGAAATAGTAGGGACCGGAATAAACACCGTAAAGATGCCGGGTTGCCTCGGCATAATTTTTCCGTTGGAACGCAATGTCCGCCAGATACAGTTTGGCCTGGTCGTTTTCAGGATGCAATTCCAGGTAACGTGACAATGCCTTTTCGGCTTTCTCCAGATTTTCCAGTTTCAGGTGAAGGATGCCAATCGGAAACAGCGCGGCGGAGTAATCCGGGTCCGATGCCAGGATCGCCCGGAGGTGGATGAGGGAGCGGTTCAGATCATTGTGCTGCATCAGTTCCTGTGCATACTGCAGCCTGAACCGGTCCTGGCCGGGGTTGGCTTCAAGGTGGCTGATGGCGTATTCCCGCATTCGGCTGGCATCCTGGCCGGACAACACCAGCAGTTTGAAGATGGCCGGGACCTCCCAGTCGGATTTCAACCGCAGGGTTTTGTCGAGCAGGGCGGCGTATTCATCCTCGCGATTCATCCGGGATGCCAGCAACGCAGCGGTGAGCATCAGGGTTTCGTTGTCCGGGTTTCGGGCTGAAGAGGCCATAAAGTCCGTATAAACAGCGGGGCTGTCCTGCTTCGACAGCAGTGCGGCAATATCATGGAAGACCGTGATTTCATCCTCATTCCGGGTGGATGCCAGCTCCACGACCAAACGCAGTGCACTGTCCTGTTCTCCCTGCTTGAACTGTGTCTGTGCAATGGCCAGCACGGCCACATGGTTTTCGGATTCAAGCTGATGCAGCAACTGCGCAAATTCTTCCGCCTGTTGATATTCCGCATTGTGCATGGCGTATTGAATGGCGTTTTTTATGAGCCGGGGATCCCGGGAGTGGTAGGCGGCCCTGGAAAGCGATTCGAGGGCAATCTTGGAATGGTCGCGCTGGGCGGCAATGGAAGCCAGCAGGATATCGTACAGCATCTCTGTCGTTAACCGGGATTCTTCGGTTTTGGGCGGAGTCTCGGGAGGGGCCGGCAGGTTGCCGGGTTGCGGGATGATCTGGCATCCTCCAGTCAGTGCGAGCAACCCGATGACGGCCATGCGGGCGGCCATGCCAGGAATATTCCAGCAGCCCGGAGAAGGTGGTCCGGCAGTGTTGAAGGAAAATGACATGGACAAAGTCTATCAATTATTCGAGAATGATTGCAGGGATTTTATCCGCAAATCTTCATATAATAGCGGGTTCCGGCACAAAATCTGGATATGCACTCTTAGACACCGCATGTTTCCGTTACCCGGAAGTATTTGAATTTATATGGGAATTCTGGAAGAGTAAAATGCACCTTCTTGCAGTCGGCTTGAATCACGAAACCGCACCCATTGAGATGCGTGAAAAAGTCGCTTTCGGTTCCGAGTCCATCCAGGGTGCCCTGTCGGATCTGACCGGGAATGCCGGGATCGCCGAAGCGGCAATCCTGTCCACCTGCAATCGGACCGAAATCTACTGCGGACAGGAGAACCCGGACCAGAAGCAGGTGCTGAACTGGCTGGTGGACCACAATCGCCTGACCCGGGGAGAATTCGATCGCTGCCTTTATTTCCACCCCAATGAAGCCGCAGTCAAGCATGCGTTCAGGGTGGCATCCGGGCTGGACTCGATGATACTGGGCGAGCCCCAGATCCTTGGCCAGATGAAAGAGGCGTTTGAGAAAGCGTCGTATGCCGGGACCACGGGCAAGATACTGAACCGCCTGTTCCAGCACTCGTTCAGGGTAGCCAAACAGGTGAGGACGGATACGGCGATCGGAGAAAACGCGGTGTCGGTTGCCTATGCGGGGGTCAATCTGGCCAAGCGCGTGTTTACCAGCCTTGCCGAGCAGACCGTATTGCTGGTCGGTGCAGGGGAAACCATTGAACTGGTGGCCAGGCATCTCAGGCAAAATGCGGTGAAGGCGATCATTGTTGCCAATCGGTCCGTGGACAAGGCCAGGGCACTGGCCCGAGAAATGGGCAGTGAAGCCATTACCCTTGGACAGATTCCGGCAAGACTGCACCAGGCGGATATCATCGTCACGTCGACGGCAAGTGCACTGCCGATTCTGGGCAAGGGTGCCATTGAGGCCGCATTGAAAAGGCGCAAACACAACCCGGTGTTTATCCTCGACCTGGCGGTCCCCAGGGATGTCGAGCCGGAAGTCAGGCAGCTCAGGGATGTTTACCTGTATACCGTTGACGACCTGAAGTCGGTGGTCGACGGGAACCGGGCGATGCGGGTACAGGCTGCGGAGCAGGCGGAGAATATCATCAATCTCCAGGTCGTCAAGTTCATGCGCTGGAAGCGGTCCCTGGAAGCGGTCCCGGCAATCCGGACATTGCGGGAAAGCCTGAACGAACTCGGTCAGCTGGAACTGGAAAACGCACTGAAAAGGCTTGAAAGGGGAGCGGACCCGGCGGTGGTGCTTGAACAATTTGCCCGGGACCTGACGAACAAGGTCGCCCACCAGCCCAGTCAGGTCCTGAGGCAGGCGGAGATCGAAGGGAACACCGGGCTGGTATCGGCCGCACGCAAACTGTTCGGCCTGTAACGGCTCCGGTGACCGGCACCCGGACGATCATGACCGCCCTCTTTCTCCGTCTGCGGATGCAAACCGTGCAATGAACCCTTCCACTGAAGACAAGCTGCGACGGGTGGCGGAACGACACGAGGAGCTGAATGTGCTGCTGAGCGACCCGGAGACCCTGTCCAACCCGGACCGGTTCAGGAGATTGTCCATCGAACTGTCGGAAATTGACCCCATTGTGAACCGCTTTGCCGAATACAGGCAGTTGCGTGGTGAAATCTCGGAAACCGGACTGATGCTGGATGATCCGGACCGCTCCATACGGGAAATGGCCCAGGAGGAACTGCTCGGGCTGGAGCAGCAGATGGCGGTTTGCCGGCATACGCTGCAGGCCTTGCTGCTGCCCGGAGACCCCAATGATTCCAGGAATATCTTTCTCGAAATCCGGGCCGGAACCGGGGGCGATGAAGCAGCGATTTTCTCGGGTGACCTGTTCAAGATGTACCATGCGTATGCGGAAAGCCAACGGTGGAAAGTCGAGGTCATGAGCCGCAGTGAGGGAGAACACGGGGGGTTCAAGGAGATCATCAGCAAAATAGACGGGGCAGGCGCGTATTCCCGCTTGAAGTTTGAATCGGGTGCCCATCGCGTGCAGCGGGTGCCCCAGACCGAATCCCAGGGCCGCATTCATACTTCGGCCTGTACCGTGGCGGTCATGCCCGAAGCCGATGAAATGGACGACATCGAGATCAATGCGGGAGACCTGCGCATTGACACCTTTCGTTCATCGGGGGCCGGTGGACAGCATGTGAACAAGACGGATTCCGCGATTCGCATCACTCATTTCCCCAGCGGTGTTGTGGTGGAATGCCAGGATGAACGTTCCCAGCACAAGAACCGGGCCAGGGCGATGTCGGTACTCAAGTCGAGGCTGCTGGAGGCTGAAATGGAAAGGCAGCGTCAGGAAGCGGCGCACACACGCAGGTCACTGGTGGGTAGCGGTGACCGGTCCGAGCGGATCCGCACGTACAATTTCCCCCAGGGGCGGGTGACGGACCACCGGATCAACCTGACGCTTTACAAGCTGGAGGAAATTCTGGCGGGCGCACTGGATCCGATCATTGATCCGCTTGTCGCTGAACGCCAGGCGCAGCTTCTGGCTGAATTCGAAAGTGACTGACGGACCGGTCACGCGCACGGTGACACCGAAAGAACTTCTGTACCGGTTTCGGCGGCAAGCCGGAGCGGCCGGGATTTCTGATCTCGAACTCAGGGTGTTGCTCGGGCATGCGCTCGACCTGGACCAGGCCGGGCTGATTGCGCGGTCCGGTTGCCGGTTGGACGGGGACCAGATCGCAGTTTTCACGTCCCTCGTTCATCGTCGAACAGAGGGGGTGCCGGTTTCCTATCTGACCGGCACGAGAGAGTTCTGGTCCTTGCCGATCCGGGTGAATCCCCATGTGTTGATTCCCCGCCACCAGACCGAATGTGTAGTGGAACGGGTACTGGCGCATACCTGTCCGGCTGCAAAACCGGGGATACTGGAGCTTGGGACGGGCAGCGGTGCCATCTCTCTTGCACTGGCATCGGAGTTGCCGTCCGGCCGTATCATCGCGACCGATATTTCTGCAGAGGCACTGGAGGTTGCGGGAATGAATCAGCGCCGTCTCGGGTTGGACAATATCCGGTTTGTCCGCAACGACTGGTTTGACGGGCTCGGTGCCCGGGAATTCGAAGTGATCTGCTCCAATCCCCCCTATATCGACCCGAAAGACCGCCACCTGGATTCGGGAGATGTCCGATTCGAGCCCCGGATAGCGCTGGTTGCGGAGGATTCGGGGTATGCGGACCTGGAGCACATCATTGGCACTGCCCCCCGGTATCTTGCAGAGCGTGGATGGCTGGTCCTGGAACACGGCTATCGGCAGGGAGAAACGGTCAGGGCGATATTCAATGATTCCGGATATCGTGCGGTGACCACCCATTTGGATCTCGAGGGAAATGAACGGGTGACCGAGGGCCGGTACAGCGGATAGGGAGACGCTGGAATGGGCGGGGCCGAGGGGGCCGGCCGCGCTTTGTTCCATTGCCGGGCATCATCGCATGAAAAGACGATCCGGATTCGATGCCGTGAAACCCCCCTCCTGATCCGTCCCGTTTCAGCGCTTCGGGAGGCGCATGTTCTTTTGGACGGGAACGGGGGAGTCGACGGGTGGTGGTTCCGGTCGGATCACTTCAGCCTGACGAAGATTCCGGACCGCGGCTTGGGATCAAAATAGGTGGACTTCGGCGGCATCAGGGCATCGGCATCGGCAATGTCCATCAGCTGCCGGATCGAGGTGGCATAACAGGTGAAAACCACGTCCCAGCCTTCATGGCACTTTTGCCGGATGCCTTCCTCCCCGCTGATTCCCGCTATGTAATCGAGTCTCGGGTCGCTGCGCATGTCCCGGATTTCCAGTATGGGGCCCAGTATCAGGTCCTGCAGGATGGTGACATCCAGCGAGTTGACCGGGTCCGACGAGTTGACCCGTTCCGGCTTCACCCGAAGCCGGTACCAGGTATCGTTGACAAACATGCCGAACTCTCCGTGTCCGGAAGGCTGGAACGAGGACGGGTCCTCCGGTTCGGTCACCTCGAAAGATGCCGACAGTGCCCGGATGATTCCGTTCACATCCAGACCGGCCGAATCCCTGACACAGCGATGAAAGGGCAGCAGGTTCAGCTGGTTGTCCGGGAACAGTGCGACCAGCAACTGGTTGTAGGGCTCATCCCCATGGTTGCCGTGTTCAGTTCGCATGGCTTCCGCATAGCGCTGTCCGGAAGCGGCCCGATGATGCCCGTCGGTGAGGTAGGTGACCTCAATGGGTTCGAACAGACCGGCCAGTTTCTGCTGGGCGGATTCTGATTCAATCCGCCAGACTTCCTGGAACACGCCATCTTCGGAAGTGAATTCGATCTCCGGCGGGGACTGGACCAGTTTGGCGATGTAGCGGTCGATGGAGTCGGACTGGGCATACGTCAGGCAGATCGGGCTGGAGGACACCCCCACGACCTTTTGGTAATTGGCCAGCAGGGTTTCCTTGTCACTCCGGGTGTTCTCATGTTTCCTCATGTGTCCCTTTTCATACTCCTCTATCCCGACTTCGCATACAAGGCCGGTTTGCACGTGATCCCCGGTGGTCAGCTGGTAAATGAACAGGCAGGACTGCTTGAAACGGCGGTAGTATTCCCCGGACAGCAGGCGGTCCAGGTTGGATTTGTTCAGATGGAGCAATTCATCTGCCGTCGGCCTTCCCTCTGCCGGAAAATCCTCCAGCAAGCGCATGGTATTCAGGTAGTTTTTCGGGTTGGTTTCAGCAAAGATCCGCCTTTGCTCCGGGGAAACGGAATCATACGCGGGAGAAACGATTTCCTGGGCCCATTCCGCCTTGACGATATACCCGTCAAATGCCTTGATCCTTGTCATCGCAATCTTTCCGGTTAGCGGTTGCGATGCTGAAAATCGGCCATGAATTCAGCCAGTGCCTTGACGCTGGCCCCGGGCAGGGCATTGTAGATGCTGGCCCGGCAGCCCCCAACGCTGCGGTGGCCCTTCAGGTTCATGAAACCGGCCTCCGCGGCTTCCTCCAAAAAGGCCTGTTCCAGTTCTTCAGTGGGCAGCCGGAATACCACATTCATATGTGATCGGCAGGCAACCTCCACGGGACAGCGGTAATACCCGTTGCTCGAATCGATTGCCCCGTACAGGGTGCCGGCCTTGTCCGCCGCCCTGCGTTCCATGCCGGCCAGGCCGCCGTGTTTTTTCATCCACTTCAGGACCTTGCCGAACATGTAGATGGGGAAAACCGGCGGGGTATTGAACATGGAGGCCTTGGATTCATGGATGTCATACCGCAGATAACGGCCGATCTTGCGGTTGGTTTTTTCAAGAATGGACTTCCGGACAAAGACGACCGCCATGCCCGCCGGCCCGAGGTTTTTTTGTGCGCCACCGTATACCAGGTCGAATTTTTCCCAGGGCAGGGGCCGTGCCATATACTCGGATGACATGTCCGCGACCAGGGGGATTTCCACATCCGGCCACTTCGGAAAGCGGATTCCGCCAATGGTCTCATTCGTGGTGATATGCAGGTACCGGGTGTTGTCCTGTATTGCCAGTTCGCGGGTGGACGGCATCCGGGTGTAATCACAGGACGCCCCATCCCAGGCCGTATAGATTTCACCGTATTCACGGGCATCCTGGATCGCCCCCCTGGCCCAGGTGCCTGAATTGACATAGCCGCCCTTGTGGCCTTCGTGCAACAGGTTCATCGGAATCATGGAGAACTGCAGGATGGCACCGCCCTGCAGAAACAGGACGCTGAAATCCTCCGGAACCTCGAAGACTTCCATCGACAATGCCATGGCTTCCGTGGCAACCTGGTCGAAGTGTTTGCCCCGATGGCTCATTTCGATCAGTGACATCCCGGCCCCCTGGTAATCCACAAATTCCGCCTGTGCTTCCTCCAGGACTTCGAGGGGCAGGGTACAGGGCCCCGCACTGAAGTTATGCTTTCTGTTCGCCATGGTATGGATCTGTCCTGCTGTCATTTAATTGTTCACGCAATATTTCAGGTCGCCGTTCTCGTAGGATTGAATGATCTCCATCACCCCGTCGGCGACAGCGTTCTGGGCCTGCTCGGTGGAAGCACCGATATGGTGGGTGCCGCACACCCTCTTGTGACGGGCAAGTTTTGACTCGAAGGTACGGATTCCGGTCCCGGGTTCATCGTTGTAGACATCCAGTCCGGCACGAATGTCCTTGCTGTCCATAGCCTGGATCAATGCCGTTTCATCCACCAGATCTCCCCTTGAGGTATTGATGAAAATGGCCCCCGCTTTCATTTTGTCGAGGAAGGATTCGTTCACCATCCGTTTGGTTTCTTGTGCCAGCGGCATATGCAGGGAAACGATATCGCAGACGGGCAGCAGCTCCTCCAGTGATCTCACCTGGGTGATGCCGACTGCACGGATGCGGCGCTCGGTTTCGAGCAGCCGGTCCGGTTTGTGCACGGCGTAAATCTTCATTCCAAATGCCCTGGCACGCTCGGCCACGGCGAGACCCACTGCACCCAGGCCGAGAATGCCGATGTTCTGACCGTGCAGCCCCCTGGCCCGGCTGTATTTTTTCTTGTTCCAGATCCCGGCTTTCAGGTCACAGGCATTCGATTCGATATTGCGGTCAATGGCAATGATCAGCCCCATCACCAGCTCGGCCACGGCGGTTGCGTTTGCGCCCGGGACGTTGCAGACCCGGACGTTGGCCTTGGCCGCATGGACCTTGTCAATGGAGTTGGTTCCGGCACCGGCACGGACCACCAGCCGCAGTGCCTTGCCGTTTTCCAGGGTGCTTGCGCGGACGGCCGTGCCCCGTACAATCAGGATTTCATTCTCCCCGATTGCGTTGTCCAGTGCATCGGCTTCCAGGTCCGGGTCGAAGGTGATCTGGTGGCCCCGGTTTTTCAGTGCGGTCACATGGGATCCGGGGAAGGTATCGGCAATCAGTATCTTCATGGTTTTTCAGGTTCTATCTTGGATTCCAGAGGTTGGCACCACCTTGGTTGTACATTTGGGAGCGGGCGGTTCTGTCGCATGTCACACGGGGATGGAGTTTAAATGATTCAAAACTCGAATGGGGTGGAATCTTAGCAAAGTTGCGGTTGGTCTCAAACCGGCTGTTGCATCCGGACAACCAAAAAAATTATGGCGACAATCAGGGTCCGCGGCCTGCGCGGCGGAAATCTCTGTTGTGATGTGGTGAATCATTGGATGGTTTTCTGCCGGTGTCAACCCGTTCTGCCCCGCCTGTCTGCAGGCAGGCCCCGGCAAACGGATGTCTGGACCGTGTTGTGAATTCAATGCATGCGCCGGTATTCTCTTTCGCGGACTGCCGGTCCATCACCGCATGGTTGGCCGGGACCGCATCAACAAGCTGAAGAATAAGGAAATCCAGATCAATGTCAAGAGCGCTGGAACGGTTCTCCCCGTCACCCGGATGCGGCAACGGGTCTTTGCGAGCGCCAGGCTAACTGGTGCCAGTGTTGCCGGTGCAAGTCCGGCGTGGGAAAG
>WTGA01000001.1 GCA_011523765.1 Gammaproteobacteria bacterium | reverse complement strand
AAAACCCTGATCTGCCAGTCGTGTTCCCAGTACAGAGCATTTTTATTTTCGACCGTGCCCGATCGATCTGTTTGATTTAACAGTGTTTCAACATCAAAGCCGCTCGATTTTCCTTCAGAACTTCAGTCTAAATATGAACCTTTGGCAGATCATCTGCGTGAATCATCACAACCTGCCTTGTCCATGACTTCCGATGAAATCGAGCAGGGCGTCGGGGCCAAGCTGCCGCCTTCGGCCTTCAAACATCGGGCATGGTGGTCGAACAACCCGGCAAACAGCGTGATCACTGGTGCCTGGCTTGGGGCGGGGTATTAGACGGCGAAGGTGGATATGCAGAATCGCAAACTGGAGCTTCGAAAAGTTTCGCCGAAAGATCGATCAACCAGAACTGACGCTGGCCAACAGGCTGAAACAGAGCCTCGTCTCCCTGAAGCCGGTTCCAACGCCGATTTTTACTCAGGTATCTTCGGCGCATTGAGGGGAACGGTGATCATCAAGGCAGGCACGAACCTGACTTCACCGGTCGGCGAGGAATGGGACAGCACACGGTAACCGACGATGCCTGGCTTTCTGCTTGACACCTGCGCAGTGATTTGGATCGTGAACGGCGACCACTTGCGGGAACCCGTAAAGAGCGTATGAAAGGAAATACGCACTGAGCGGTTTCTGGGCTTTCCAATAACTGCGTGGGAAATCGCCATGTTGGTAGCCAAGGAGAAAATCGCACTGTTGATCAGTCCCAACATCTGGTTCCAGCGTTTCTGCGAGCTTCCGGGTGTGGTATTGACGGAGGTGCCGCCTTCGGTGCTGATTGCATCCGCCAGCCTTCCCGGTGTACCCCCCCCCCCGCAGATCCGGTAGACTGCATTCTTGTCGCTACGGCGCGGGAACCGGGATGCACGCTGGTCACCCGTGATGGGTACTTGCTGGAATATGGTAGCAGCGGTTACGTGCGGGTCATGGGATGTTGACGGGATGTGCAGAGGCGGGTCCGCTATTTGTGCAAACCGGATCATTCTATTCAACTCCAAATCCCTCATTCCTGGTTTTACGGCTGCTTTCCCTCAATGAGTTTCGTGATTCCCGGTTTTGTGTTGATCGCCACAATCTCAATCTGCGGGTGTTCATTCCTGAAAACCCGGAACATCTCATCTGCAAAGGACCGGCCGATAGAGTCTATACCTTCGAAATCAAACCAGACGGTTTCAAATCGATCAACCCCTGAAAGCAGACGTTTTGCCTGTGACCTCGACACCGGATTTTCATTTCCGCAAAGAACCCGGGAAACCGGAATAACCGTTTTGTTGAAACGGTGTTCTTCGCCGGTGACAAACTCATCAAACACTTCTTGGAGTGTTCTGGAAGAATGATTGGACAATGTCATAAAAACGGAAGTCCCCTGCATGGATTTTTTTTCGTCTACCCAGTTTTCGGTTTGCTCCCTTTGGTGTGAAAAATACAGACCGCCAGACAGTATCGCAAAATTGTCGAATACCCGGGAGGTGAAAAAAATGCCTTCTCCGGTATGTTTTTCAGGGGCTGTGGTGATTTTCCCCTTGGACAGTTCAAGCAGGGCATGCTGTTCCTCGGTCAGCTGCAATGCTTGTTGAATTCGTTTGAAAATGCCCACACCGTCATCATGGATTTGTATTTCGCAGGCAGACGGGGTTTGGATCTGGCGGACCATTACCTCTTGTCCCTCCGAGTGATCAATGGCATTGTTCAGCATCTCCGTGAATCCGTACTCCCAGATATCCAGTATATTGGAGAATTGGTGAACGTCCATCATGGTTGGCAGGATATCCTTGGACCAGACATACGCTTCGTCAATCGGTTCATTTAGACCATAGACAAAATCGAATGTGTTTCCCATGATTACAGGCTGGTTGGTTGTATTCGGACAACTGGATTTAACCGATATGGTTTAAAAGAAGTCGTTGTCTCTCCACATTGATGGTGCGTGGCGCCGAGTGTGTCGTTGCCGCTTTCTTCACAATTCCGGAACGGTTGGACTTGGTCGAAAGACTCAGCACAAGTACTCCCATCAGTCCCCCTATTGTGTCTGTCCGGATATTTCATTATTGTACTGGTCACTTCGCCGACAGTCTCTTGGCAACGGTGCCAGTGTCACCCGTCCGGACCCATGAACACGCCAATCCTTTCAATCGATAGTACCACATTGTCGAATACAACCTTTCATCCTGTGTCAGACCGGAAACCCTGGTTTCTTCATGCCGGTCAATCCCCGGACCGGGGGTTTGAAATTGAGACACCCCTGAAAATGATCGCGCCCAACGCGGCCGGGCAATCCTGTGCTTTTCGTCTTTCGGATACCGGGGCTCAGTGGTTGGCCTTTCCATGAACCCGCCCGTTCCCGGCAAAGTGGGGTTTGTCAGCCTGGGCTGCGCCAAGGCAACCGTTGATTCCGAGCGCATACTGACCGAATTGCGGGTACAGGGATACCAGATGTGTTCCGGGTTCGGGGAAGCCGACCTGATTATTGTCAATACCTGTGGTTTTATTGATGCGGCGATTGAGGAATCGCTGGAATCCATCGGCGAGGCGATGGAAGAAAACGGCAAGGTGATCGTGACCGGTTGCCTGGGGGCCAAAGGGAACCTTGTCAGGGAGAACCACCCCGGTGTTCTTGCGGTCACCGGGCCGCATGCCACCGAAAAAGTGATGGAGGCCGTGCACCACCATTTGCCGCCTGTCCATGATCCGTTTGTGGACCTGGTGCCCCCGGGAGGGCTCAAGCTGACTCCCAGGCATTACGCCTACCTGAAAATTGCCGAGGGGTGCAACCATCGATGCACGTTCTGCATCATCCCGCAAATGCGCGGGAAGCTGGTGAGCCGGTCGGCCGCCGATGTACTGCAGGAAGCCGAAGCACTGGTCAGCGCCGGAGTCCGGGAATTGCTGGTGGTTTCGCAGGATACGAGTGCCTATGGACTGGATATCCAGTACAGGACGGACTTTTACGGTGCAACGCCGGTTCGTTCCCATATCCAGGATTTGTCGGCGGCCCTGGGCAGGTTGGGGGTCTGGGTCCGGCTGCATTATGTTTATCCGTATCCCCATGTTGATCGCCTTATCCCGTTGATGGCACAGGGCTGGCTGCTGCCCTACCTGGATGTGCCGTTCCAGCATGCCAGCCGGTCCGTATTGAAGGCCATGCGGCGGCCGGCACACAGTGAAAAAGTATTGAACCGCCTTCAGCAATGGAAAACGGTCTGCCCCGACCTCACTGTGCGAAGCACCTTCATCGTCGGTTTCCCCGGGGAGACGGATGACGATTTTGAGGTCCTGCTGCAGTTTCTGGACGATGCGCAGATTGACCGGGCAGGGTGTTTCCAGTATTCAGCCGTCGACGGGGCGACCGCAAACGCCATAGACGGCCATGTTCCCGAAGCACTGAAACAGGAACGCTATGACCGGTTCATGGAACACCAGGCGGCCATCTCGGCCACCCTTTTGCAGCAGAAAGTCGGGAAAAGGATGGAAGTGATCATCGATCAGGTTGACGGTTCCCATGCTGTGGCGAGGACCAAGGGCGATGCCCCTGAAGTGGATGGTGTTGTCGAGGTCAACCACGTTTTGGAGGATGTCGTTCCCGGGGACATCATTCCGGTTTCCATCACGGGGGCCACCGACTACGACTTGATCGCCAGGCCGGCCTGATCCAGGCCAGCTGCCTGGACACGCATGGTGTGATCGATGGATCATGCTTGAATAACCGCCGCTTTACCCCATTTATTCAGTAGGTATATTTCAAGATTATGCGGGGTGTTCCATGCGAATGGACAAGTTGACTGCGAAGTTTCAGCAGGCGCTGGGCGAAGCCCAGAGCCTGGCGATTGGCCGCAGCCATCAATTTATCGAACCGGTGCACTTGATGCTGGCATTGCTGGACCAGGACGGCGGGATTGCCCGTTTTCTGCTTGCCCAGAGCCATGCGAATGTCGACCAGCTGCGGTCGGGGCTGGGGGATGTGATCGACCGGCTGCCCCAGGTGGACGGCAGCCAGGGGGACCTCCATCTGTCCCGGGATCTCGTGAAGCTCCTCAACATCACGGACAAGCTTTCCCAAGACAGGAACGACCAGTACATTGCCAGCGAGCTGTTTGTGCTGGCGGCCCTGGAGGACAAGGGGGAACTCGGAAAACTGATGCGCAATGCCGGGGCATCCAAGACGGCCCTGGAACGGGCCATCGGGGCCATGCGGGGCGGGGAACCGGTGGACAATGAGAATGCCGAGGAAAACCGGCAGGCACTGGAAAAATATACC
>WTGA01000098.1 GCA_011523765.1 Gammaproteobacteria bacterium | reverse complement strand
GATGTCTGATCGTTGAGATTGTGGCCATTTCCGGCAGATTCCGGGTCTGGGAGGCCCAAGGTTTCCGCGCCCGCCCCTTTTCTGGAGTGAGGGCGTAGCCCAAACGAAGGAAAAGGGGCGGGTGTTGCACTTCAGAGTAGAGGCGGGGCAGTATATCGGGAATGGATATCAGCAAAACCAGAGCTTCGCTTACGGGAGATATCGAAGAAATTGATGCCGATGTTATTCTGAAGCAGGAAAGAGAAGTCGCAACCCAAAAAGGCACAACGGTCTACAACAGTTGTTATCGTCATTTGAAGGCTATATTCTGGTACCGTTGGTTTTTATTCACATTTTGATACCAGGCAACGAAGCTGCTCGGTCAGTTTGTGAACGGTTGTAGACGGAGAACCCCCAGGGTCACCTTCTTCCTCCCGACGGGACAATGAATTCTGAGCCCTGGTGACTGCGTTCTGGTAGGAGCCCTCCATTAATTCTGGACCTGCAAACAATTTTTTGTCTTTTCTGTTGTAACCGGGGCATAAATCTTCAAGTATTTTTTGGCATTGGTGCCGGTCGAGAGGCGCATCATGGTCTTTGTAGTGGAAAATCCCCCAAATCTCAAAACAAGGATTTGAGATTGCCAGGTTGACCCCGTTGTTTTTTGCCAAATCTTTTGCCTCATGAAAACGTGCATGAGCATCCCGGTCAAACACTGCCCAGATTTTGTCCCGGGTGGCGAGCTTGTCGTGTTGTAATTCTTTCCCTTCTTCAATCGCCTTTTCCACCACAGACCGCGGGTCTCCTGCACCGCAAACCAGATGCAACTTTATGGACCTGTGTCCGCACCATTTCTCAAAACCCAATAGATATTCACGTTCGGTAACCGCGCCTTCTGTCACCACCACAAAGAGCGTGGCAGGTGCTTCCATTCTGTGCTTGCGACGAACAGGCCTCATGCGTCGTGCATTTTTCATGTTTTTTCGGACACCCAATGGCCATTGAATTCGACAAAGAAATTATCGGTGGGTGGAATTCCGTCAAGACGTCCCTGGCGATACGCTCTTTCAAAGTTGTCACGGGAACGCAACTTAAAGTCGGTCAAAGGCTTTAACCGGGACACACCCTGGTTGTCTTTACGGGTGACCCATATTTCGTCCTGGCACAGCAATCCGCTGCCGAGAAGACTGACATCATGCGTCGAAAAGACAAGCTGCGCACCGAATGGGTTGGATTCTTTTCGTTTGAAGAGTGAAAGAAAGGAACGGGCCAAGTCAGGATGAAGGCTGGTGTCCAATTCATCAATCACCAACAACGAACCCGCTGATATTGCTTCCAATGCCGGAATAAGCAATGCAGTCAGTGTGCGGGTACCCTTGCTTTCCATGCCGTAGTCGAAAGCCTGTGGTTGATTTCCAGTTGACGAATGAATGAAATGCAGGCTCTTGAACCGGTACGATGGATCACCCGTAATAGAGTCAAGAAGTGGCTTTTTTTCACCGGGCAGGTGCTTCGAAACTACTGCAAACCGGTCTGGCCTCAGATTAACCACCGACTGATCACAGTCTTCTTCTTTAACTTCAATTTCAGAAATACCCAGGTCGGCTTGTCGTATTAACTGCAAAAGCTTGTCCAGGTGCCTGTATCCGCAGAGGTGTTCCACAACCATCTTCTCATTCATGATTTCTTCATGGGTGTTTATTTTCCACTGCGAGGAGAAATACTTGAACAAGCGGGTCAGCTGCGGATGATTGTTTTGTGCAGCGGCCGAGAGAAAGAGACTGTTCGGTCGTGTCAATCGGGATATGATCTTGTTTTCGCCCCGCATCTGACTGCCGAAATCAACGGAAACCTGTTGGTCCCGGGTCGTTCTTTCAAAAAGAAGCTGTGTACTTTGCCGTTCTTTTCGTACCCTGCGATACAGCCATTCCCGCTGAAACTCCGTCTCTGTATACTCGAATCCATACTCGTACACACTTTCCGGCTCACCCTGAGCATGTTCTTCAACCGTGAAAGTGCAATCCAACCGGGTTGGTCTTTTTTCGGCGGGCCCAAGCCGGAAAGAGTGGCAGGGGATAGGGTCTGACACACCGAATTGGGTATGGGAACGAAGAATGATTTGTCTCATTTCCCCCATAGCGTCAATCAGGTTGGATTTCCCCGATGCATTCGGGCCGTAGATGGCGGCCGTTGGAACCACTGCTTCCTTCAGCAAATCAACTGGAGCAGTCAACCGCTGGTGTTTGATGTACTTTGACGCACTCAGGAGCAGTTCCTGGTAGTCCCGGATAGAACGATAATTCTCAACTCCAAAACGTAATAACATTGGTTCGTCTCATATTTTGCATATTTGTGGCATATTTTGCCACAAATAGTCCTTAAACATAAGTTTTGTTAGGCTAATATCCCAGGGTGCTGTATTTTTATCTGAATGCATGAGTACAGACTTCCAGGGTCTGCGGCATTCATCGGTGGAATTGCGGCATCTTGTGAACCCAAGGCAAATGCCGTGTTTCCAAACCGGCTTCGGCCTCCTGTTGCGGTTTTTCCGGTCTTCTTTCATGGGCCTTCTTGATATCAGTTGATTTGAACGATGCTTGCGTTTGAATTGTCCATTTTCAGAAAGACACGGAATCCCTGTCCTGGTTGTCACGCTTGTCTGTTAAATTAGCCCTTGGGAATGCTTTGGAAACAGAGATTCCCCTGCCCCCGCCTGACGGAGTAGCATGGTCCGGTAGAACCCGGATCAATGGTGGAGACTTTTACACCTGCCAAGAGGCCCGACCATGACCAAGATGAATCCTGCCACGAAATTTCGGACACGATATAATCAGGTCAGACGGTGAACAATCATCTTGAACATCAAATTTTATGCAGGGAAACATCCTGTCCCTTCGAACCAATGATCAGGCACCGGACTTTTCAGCCAATAAGACTGACGGGGAAATGCCCGGATGGCCGGGCGCAACGAATGCGTGCACGTCAAGGGATACAGGAAAGCGATCAGCCGGGTCCCTGCACAAACGCGGGGATGAACCGTATGTCCAGGAATTCTCATGACCCCCGTCCCGCAGTCAATTTATGCCGCCGAGTTCGGGAAGCGGCACCGGTCCCAACCCAACCAGTAGAGTAGACGAAAATGTCCAACCAGACCCGCCTGATTGCGGCAGCAGCCGTTGCCGTCATGGTATCTTCCTCCACGTACGCCCAGCGCGGCGGGGACGGTCACCTCAATATTCTGTACTGGCAGGCATCGTCAACCGTCAACCCCTACCTGTCGGCCGGCACCAAGGACATCGAGGCGGCATCCCTGGTGATCGAACCGCTTGCCCACTACGACGAGAACGGCAACATGGTGACGGTCCTCGCCGACGAGATTCCGACCGTGGAGAACGGAGGCGTGGCCTCGGACCTGCGCAGCATCACCTGGAAACTCACCCCGGGAATCACCTGGTCCGACGGCACTCCCTTCACCGCCCATGACGTGGTATTCACCGGCGAGTACTGCCTGCACGAGGAGGCAGGCTGCAATTCCACTCCGTACTTCGCCGACGTGACCCGGATTGAGGCCCTCGACGAACATACCGTCAAGATCTCCTTCGGCATCGCAAAACCCTTCCCTTATGGTCCCTTCGTCGGCTCGACCGCTCCGATCCTCCAAAAGGCCCAGTTCCAGGACTGCATGGGTGCCGGGGCCCAGGATTGCACGGAACAAAACTTCGGTCCGATCGGCACCGGCCCCTTCAAGGTCGAGGAGTTCCGGGCCAATGATGTAATCACATTCACGGCCAACGAAAATTTCCGCTACCCGGACAAGCCCGCGTTCGCGACCGCCACCTTCAAGGGCGGCGGTGACACCGCGTCCGCCGCACACGCGGTGCTTGAGGCCGGTGAGGTCGACTACGCCTGGAACCTGCAGGTGCAACCCGAGGTGCTCACGCAAATGGAAGCGGCGGGCAAGGGCACCGTCGTCACCGCCTTCGGTATCTCCGTGGAGTCCCTGATCGTCAACCAGACTGACAACGATCCGGGACTCGGCCCGCAGAAGCGCTCGCTCTACCTCAACGGCACCAACCCGCATCCGTTCCTGTCCGATCCCGCAGTGCGCCGTGCGCTTTCGCTCGCCATCGACCGTCAGGTCCTGGTCGACGCCGGCTACGGTGCCGCCGGGAAGCCGACCTGCAATGTCCTTCCGGCACTGGCCATCTACGCATCGACCGCCAACGACGAGTGCCTCAACCGGAACATAGACGAGGCGAACCGCATCCTTGACGAGACCGGGTGGGCGCGCGACGACGATGGTGTACGGGCCAGGGACGGGGTACGCCTGTCGATCCTCTACCAGACCTCGACCAACTCCGTGCGCCAGGGCACCCAGGCACTCATCCAGCAGATGTGGGAGCAGATCGGGGTGGAAACGCAGTTGCGCGACATCGATGCAGCGGTGTTCTTCGGTGGCGACCCGGCAAGCCCGGACACGTATATGAAGTTCTACGCCGACATCCAGATGTACACCAACAATTTCTCCGGCATCGACCCCGAACCCTACATGGCCAACTGGACGTGCTCGAACATCCCCGGTCCCGACAACCAGTGGCTTGGCAAAAACATCCAGCGCTCGTGCATCACCGAATACGACGACCTGATGACCCGGATGTCGCAGACCGCTGCGCTACCGGAGCGGGCGAGCCTCGCCAGGCAGATGAACGATCTCCTGGTACAGAATTACTACATGATCCCGCTCATCTGGCGCGGTGCGGTCTCTGCACATGCGAACACCCTGAAGGGGGTCCGGATGAACGCGTGGGATTCGGAGTTGTGGAACGTGGCGGACTGGCACCGGTGAGGAGTCGCGGGGCTACCGTTTATTCTCAAATATGACCCGGCCGGGACCGGGGAGGGTTGCGGGGCCGGTTTAGCGGCGGGTATGACGCCACTTGATGGAACAGCCCATGCTCGGGACCTGTTCAAGAGGCCCCCGGCCGGTCAGGGCAATTTGTTTCATGGCCTCGTACAGCTCCCTGCGCACCCCCGGGGGGGCCGCCTGCATCCTGCTTTCGTCCAGGCGACCGCGATACTGAAGCTCCAGGTCCGCGTTGAATCCAAAAAAATCCGGAGTACACACGGCACCATACTGTTGGGCAACTTCCTGGGTGATGTCGATCACATAGGGAAAGGGGAAACGGTGCTGTTCCGAAACCGCCTTCATGTTTTCAAATGAATCCTCGGGATACTCCTGCGGGTCGTTGGACATGATGGCAATACTGCCGATGCCGAACCCTTCGAGCTCTCCCGTATCCCTGATGATACGGTCGAGAATCGATTTTACATACGGGCAATGGTTGCAGATGAACATCACGAGCAACCCTTTATCGCCCGTGCACTCCGTCAATGTCCAGGTCCTGCCGTCCGTGCCCGGCAGTTCAAAATCCACAGCCGGCAGGCCGAATTCACAAACGGGGGGTTGCAGGGATACCATGTCTATTCCGTCAATCCGCTGATCACAAGTGAGCGTGGTTTATACCATGAATCATTTCCACGGCATTGCCGTGTATGCGACCCCATTTTACACCGGTCCTGCCGGTCCTGGCCAATACGGGTGTCGAATGAGAAGTGAGCCTGAAGCCGAGGCCGCATTCCAACGACCGATGAGCCTGCAGTGGACCGATTTGAGGGATCATCGGGAGATGATCGTGACACTGCCAGCAGCACGGATTCAGACACTTGAACCGGGCCGCTAGAATTCACTTTCAATGACCGGGAATCGACCTATCGTTTTATCCGCCGTACGCGGGTGCGGTTCGACTATCCGAAGACGGGAAGGCAGACAAGGGGTCCGGCAGGGGCATACATTTCGCTGGAATCGGGGATTTGACGCAAGCGACGGACAGGTGGACCAGGCATTGCCCGGCCTGTGTGCGGGCTTGAACGCGGTGCGATCAAAAAGGAGATGAAGTATTTGAGCTTTCATGCTCTACCCTCCAATTCGCTCGGCAATTGCAGGAATGCAATACAGATTGCGCAGCACCGATTTTTCGGCCAGTTTGCCATTTGGAAAACATAAAAATCCATAAAATCGCTGGTTTACAGGCATTGTCAGCGATAATAAAATTCATTTTTTGGTGATTTGGGCGCGACGGTTGAAATTTGACTATGTCATTGCAGGAGCAGGGACTGCAGGCTGCACTCTGGCAGCGCGACTGGCCGAAGACCCTTCACTTAAGGTATGCCTGGTGGAGGCTGGCGGGCCCGGTCGTGACCTGTTTATTCGCATGCCCGCCGGCAATGGCTTTATCTTTGGTAATCCAAAACTGGACTGGGGATTTGAATCGGTCCCGCAGGCGGGTCTGAACGGGCGAAGCATTTACTTTCCACGTGGCAAAGCTCTGGGTGGATCATCGATCATGAACGGGATGATCTATATGCGCGGGGTGCCCGATGATTATGACCGCTGGCGCGATAGCGGGCTGCCTGGCTGGGGGTTTTCTGATCTGTTGCCATATTTTCGGCGATCACAGGGGGCGCAGAATCGAAACGATGCATGGCACGGCAGGCACGGCCCCGTCAAAACGGAATTGTCGGCCAATTTTGGCATTTTGGAACAGGCTTTTGTCGACGCATCAGTCAAGGCCGGCCATCAACTTCTGGATGATTTCAACGGTGCTGAAAGAACCGGCGTCGGGCGTACCGACAGCACGGTTTATCGGGGTATCCGGCAATCATCCGCGATTGCCTATCTTCAAAGGCCTCCCGGGAATCTAACCATCTTGAAGTATCACCGAATTGACCGGGTCTGTTTTGAACGCAAGCGTGCGATTGGCATTGAAATCGATTCAGGGAAACAAATTTTGGCGACACGTGAAGTGATTCTTTGCCAGGGTGCATTCGGCACTCCGCAAACATTGATGCTGTCCGGAATCGGTCCAAAAGATCATCTGGCTTCGCATGGAATCAGCCCCCTGGTTGACCTTCCTGGTGTGGGTTCCAATCTCGCTGATCATGTAGATGTACCGATGCAATTCGGTTCCGATAGAATGGATTTGAGTCTGGCGCGATATCAACGACTTGACAAGGCCGCCGCGTTGATGGCGCGTTGGCTGTTGAATGGAAAGGGGCCGGGTAGAGGCGCATTTTTCTCGGTTGTTTTATTCCATGCTCTCCGGGATCAGGAGTTGCCTGAACTTGAAGTATTCATGACCCCGATGGTGATTGATGAAAATCTAACGTTGGATGAAGATGAAAAAACGCCACTTCTACAGCGACTCGGTCGCAGGCTGTTGGTACGGGGTCGCAAGGCAGCACAACCGGGCGTACAAATCGACATTAATCTGGAAAGGCCCAGATCGCTGGGCACGGTGCGACTGGCCAGTAACCATCCGCAGGATGCCCCGTTGATTGATCCCAACTATTATTCCGAGCCACAGGACCTGGATGATTTGCTTCAAGGGGTAAAGGCAGTGCGCGAGGTGATGGCTCAGAAGCAGATATCACAATACCTGACTGGAGAAATGGGCGTCTGGAAAGACGCCAAAAGTGACCCGGAAATTTTGCAGGCGATCCGTGCGACGACTTATACCGGCCATCATCCCTGTTCGACTGCACGCATGGGAGCGGCGGGTGACCCCGGAGCGGTACTGGATGAGCGGTTGCGAGTGAAGGGTGTCGAGAACCTGCGTGTTTGTGATGCAGCCGCAATGCCTGCGCAAATCACCGGAAATCCGGGCGCAACGGTTTTCGCGATGGCCGAAAAAGCGGCAGATATGATTCTTGAACGCGATCCTTTGCCACCCGAAGATCCGAGGATACATGCATGACTGAACTGAAGACTTTTCAATATTTTGTCCATAACGAATGGCATGACCCTGCATCGGGGAAATACTTCGATAGTGAGAACCCGACGATTGGGGAAGTCTGGGCACAAGTCCCTGACTGCAACCAGGATGACGTCAACCGGGCGGTAGCAGCCGCTAAAGCTGCGTTTTATGACGGTCCCTGGGGCAAGATGCTGCCCGCCGAGCGTGGTCGCATATTGCGACGAATCGGTGAAGTCATTTCAAAACACGCCGATCGTCTGGGTGCGGTCGAAACCCGGGACAATGGCAAGCTTGCGAAAAATATTACGCCATCGCTTAAACCGGATGCCTGGCAGGTCGACAGCTGGAGTTATTACGCCGGCATGTGCGACAAATTTGAAGGCAGTCTGGTCCCGGCTGAAATGCGTGATATGCACAATTACCTGAAATGGGAACCTTTCGGTGTCTGCGGTTTGATTTTGCCGTGGAATTCCCCGATTGGCACTTTGATCTGTAAGCTGGCCCCCTGTCTTGCAGCCGGCAATACGGTGGTGATGAAGCCTTCCGAACATTCGTCCTGTTCGACCCTGGAGTTGATGGATGTCCTGCTTGAAGCAGACTTGCCGCCCGGTGTATTGAATGTCGTAACCGGTTTTGGTCCAACTACCGGAGAACCACTGATCGATCATCCCGATGTGCGCATGGTTTCCTTTACCGGAGGCACTGCAGGCGGGCGGGCGGCAGCGGGTATTGCATCGCGTCAGGTGAAACCCATCATCATGGAGCTCGGCGGCAAATCTCCGCAGATCGTTTTACCGGATGCCGATCTCGGACTTGCCGTCCATGGCGTTGCGTCCGGCATTTTCCCGGCTGGAGGACAAAGCTGCATTTCGGGTTCCCGGCTGCTGGTACACGATTCGATTATTGACGAGTTCACCGAACGACTGGTCGACGTGGTCAAGAAAGCCCGCGTGGGCGATCCGAATGACCCGCAAACCCAAATCGGCCCGATGGCGAATCGCCTGCACTACGAGAGCGTGCTGTCACGGATCGAAGCGGCGGAAAAGGCGGGACACAAGTTGCTGCTCGACGGGCGCAGTGCCTGTCGCGATAAAGGTTATTACATTGGTCCAACGATCTTCGCGGGGGTCTCCAATGATGCTGATCTCGCTCAAAACGAAATTTTCGGACCGGTGGTATCCACTGAAGCCTGGTCAGATGAAGAAGCTGCCATACAAATCGCCAACGATACTGTTTATGGGTTGGCGGCCGGTATCTGGTCGTGTGACATAGGCAGGGCCATGCGAATGGCCGACCGCATTGAGGCCGGTACGGTGTATATCAACAATTACTTTAATGCCGCGACCCAGTCACCTGTAGGTGGCTTCAAGCAGTCGGGTTATGGCCGCGAAAATGGTTTCGAAGGCATGCGATGTTTCATGCAAACCAAATCAGTCTGGTTGTCCACCAACCCTTCGCAACCTGATCCTTTCGGAGAGTAGAAACCATGCCGGATCCTGGAAAGCGCGCCAAGGGCCGACGTCGGCGTCGCAAGGCCGATTCCAATCAGAGGCGACCTGTGAGCCCGTCAATGGGCGGCTCAGTCGGTGGACGATATCAACCGCTGAATTCTGAAGATTTGCCCAGGATCGACAAAGCTGCTCGCGCAATTCTGTCAGATGTTGGGATGGCGGAAGCCCCCGAGATTGTGATCGACCATGTTGCTGCTGCCGGCGGGCACCTCGATGAGGAAGGTCGCCTGCACTTCTCACTGGAATTGATCGAAAATGCGTTAAACGGCTTGCCACGCAATTTTGCACTGTGTGGTCAAAATCCGAAACATGATATGCAACTCGATGTGGCCAAAGTCCATGCCGGTTCCGGTGGCGCGGCACCGCTTATTCTGGATCTGGATAGCGGGGTTTATCGGGAATCCACGTTACGGGATCTCTACGATGCAGCACGACTGGTCGATTCTCTCGATAACATCCATTTTTTCAGTCGCTCGATGGTCGCCCGGGATATGCCCGATACCCGTTCGCTGGATATCAATACTGCCTATGTCTGTCTGGCAGGGACGGAGAAGCATGTTTTCGCTGCGGCAACCAAAGCCGCCCATGTCGAAGATATCGCTAACCTGTGTTATGCGATAGCCGGATCTCGAGAGGCCTTTCTGGCGCGCCCCTTTTTATCCTTGAATTGCAATATTTCGGTACCACCGCTGCGGTTTGATGCTGAATCCTGTGAAATCGCTGCCAAGGCAGTACACTACGGAATCCCGTTGCATTCCAACACCTTCGGGCAGATGGGGGCATCCAGTCCGGTCACCCTGGCAGGGTCGATTGCCCAAACCATTGCGGAAACGCTTGCAGGAATGATTTTCGCCTGGGTGCTGGACCCGGCAGCCAAAGTGATTTTTGGTACCCGGCCGATGTTGACAGACCTTCGTACTGGAGCAATGAGTGGCGGCAGTGCCGAGGGTGCCATAGCAACGGCCTCCACTGTGCAGATAGCGAACTATTACCGTTTGCCAAATTCTGTGATCGCCGGTGCCACCGACAGCAAGATTGCCGATGCGCAAAGTGGCTACGAGAAATGCCTGACAGTGACCCTGGCGGCACAGGCCGGCAGTAACCTGATTACCCAGGCCGGCGGGATGCAGGCCAGCCTGATGGGTTGTGCGCTGGAAAGTTATGTGATCGACAATGACATGCTCGGAGTGATCATGAAATCTTTAGCTCGAATCGGAGTGAATGATGAAACCCTCGCATTGCAGGCCATCGATGAAGTCGCCCACGGCGAAGGGCATTTCCTCGGCAGAGCCGAAACGCTCGAACGTATGCAGAGTGATTTCGTCTATCCTGAAGTCGGTGACCGCCGGACCATCGATGAATGGGCAGCGGATGGAAGCCGGAATATTCGAAGTGTTGCCGTTGATCGAACTCGGCAGATTCTGCAGCAGCACTATCCCGGCCATTTAACCGAAGAATTGGATCGAAGCTTGCGCGAAAAATTTGATATCCGGTTGCCGCAATCGGATATGCAGGCGAATTAAGGGATTGACGCTTTATCAATTCGACCATTCCGTTATCTCCTTTCATCCGGAAATAACATGAATTACTCGAATACGAAAACCGGGGAGACCAATCGTGAAAAGAATTTATGACTTCAGCCTCAGTCCGTGTTGGTGTCGCGATCCTTGATGCCGGTTTCAGGCTTCCGTTATCCGGCCCCCGAGTAGTGGTATATTCGGGATACATTTTCAGAATATATTTGATCAGGCATGAATTTCCGGCCGATTACCGCGCTCACAGGCGCTGAAGTACAGGGAATCGATGTCCGCACGGTCGGCCCCGCTTCCTTCCAGCAACTCAGGAAAGCCCTGGCCCATTTCAAAGTGCTGTATATCCAAAACCAGCATCTGGATACGGAACAGCTTTGTACGTTCAGTCGCGGCATCGGACCACTGATCCGGGTTCCGTTCATTCAACCCATGGAAGAAAATGCTGACGTCATTGCGGTTTTGAAAGAGGCGGATGAAACCAATATGGGGGTTTTTGGCGGGGACTGGCATTCCGACTTCAGTTTTCTTCCGCAACCCCCCATGGCTTCCATCCTGTATTCCGTTGAAGTGCCCGAAGCGGGGGGAGACACCGTTTGGGCGAACATGGCTGCGGCCTATGCGGCATTGCCCGAGGCAACCAAGGCGTTTCTCAAAGACAGGAAAGTCATTCATACAGGCAAACCCTACGGCACGACCCATGCCCCGCCCCGGAAAACCCGGTTCACCGGTTCCATCCAAATGGACCGGAACAACCCCGATGCCGACAAGGAGACGGTTCACCCTGCTGTGTGCAGGCACCCGGATACGGGAGAACCCATGCTGTTTGTCAGCCCGACGTACACCACGCGGTTCAGCGACTTGAGCGAAGCACAAAGCGAACCCGTTCTGAATGAGATTTATGCACATTCCACCAAACCGGAATTCACCTGCCGACACCGTTGGCAGGCGGGCACCATTGCCATGTGGGACAATCGCGCGACCATGCACTGCGCGATGAATGATTACGATGGCTATCGGCGGCTGTTATTCCGGACCACCATTGCCGGACACAAACCACTGGCGCACTGACCATGGATCCATACCGCGAACATACCGCTGCATACCGCCGGGACATTGACCTGGATTTCTGGCGCAATCCGGAAGGGGTGAGGGTGCCGGACGATGACCTGAATTTTCTTCTTGTACCCGATACGGTCATCGCTGCCGCCTGCCTGGAGATGGCCAAACAGGTGCACAACTACCAGAAACGTCACGAAAACAGGCCGGAACAAATCACCCGGTCCCTCATGGTCACCATGGGAGGACTGTTGCCCAGTGTATTGCTGTATGACCACCTGGTCGAAGGACGCAACCGCGAAATTCCAAAAATAGAGTTCGGCACCATCGGAATTTCCCTGTACAAGGGTCCGGGAGAGCGATATGAAAATCCGTTGGTCCAGCATGGTATTTCCATCCCGGTCAGTGGTGAAACCGTGTTGGTCATCGATGACCTTGCGGATGAAGGCGGGACCCTGCAGTTTCTCTCCCGATACATTCTCGACAGTGGTGCACATCGGGTCCTGAACCTGGCCATGTACATGAAACCGAAAGCCATGGAAGTCTGCGGTGCTGATTTCTATTTTGGTGAAACCCCCCAAAACACCTGGATCATCACCCCCCGGGAACGCATTGAAACCCTGATGAAGCGGGTTCCTGTGTGGAAAGAGCGCGGTGCGTCCCTGAAAGAGTGCCATCGGCGCCTGGTTGACCTGATTGGATACCGGAAACCCGAGGTGGACTATTACCTGCAAAGGGCGTACCGCGGATTCCAGTAGCGGACGGGGCATCCCGGTCGTCAGGACCGGTGCCCGGTGGCTCAATAACCGATCGCCATGCCATCCTTTCTGTGATCGGACCCGCCGATGTAGCCTCCATCGGTTCTCATGATCAGCTGTGCACCACCCATGGAGTATTTGTGTTCGTCATCATGGTCCACCACCCGGTGTCCACGCTTTTTCAAGCCGTCCCGGACGCTGGCGTCAAAACCGCCTTCCAGCAGAATCCGCTTGTCTTCATCAATCTGCCATCGCGGAGCATCACTGGCGGCCTGGGGGTTCATGCCATGGTCACAAACACGAATCACCACTTGTGCATGGCCCTGGGCCTGCATATGCCCGCCCATGACCCCAAAGCTCATGACGGGAGTGCCTGCTTTGGTGAGAAAAGCGGGAATGATGGTATGGAAAGGCCGCTTGCCGCCACCGACCTGGTTGGGATGTCCCGCTTCAAGGGTAAACCCCGCGCCCCGGTTTTGCAGGCTGATTCCCGTTCCGGGGATGACAATGCCGGAACCGAAGCCGGAATAGTTGCTCTGGATGTAGGAGACCATCATCCCGCCTTCATCGGCGGTGGCCAGGTAGACGGTGCCGCTTTTCTTCGGCACACCAAATTCCGGGGACCCGGCTCTCTTCGGGTCGATGCATTGTGCACGCGCTCTCAGGTAGGCCGGGTCGAGCAGTGCTTCCGGGTGAATGTCCATGTGGCGGGAATCCGCGATATACCGGTGCATGTCGGCGAAGGCCAGTTTCATGGCTTCAATCTGGCAATGCACCGCCTCGGGCGAATCCATTTCACCGTGCCCAATATCCAGGCACTCAAGAATTCCAAGCATGATCAGTGCACCCAGGCCCTGTCCGTTCGGAGGAATCTCATGGAGTTCATGGCCGTGATACTGCTGGGAAACCAGGTCTACCCATTCACACTGGTGGGATTCCAGGTCATTCCGGGAAAGCTTGGCTCCGTCGCGCCTGGCGGCGGCCACTATTTTTTTGGCAATTTCACCGGAATAAAAATCGGCACCGTCGCTTGCGGCAATTTTCTCCAGTGTCCGCGCCTGTTCGGCGAGTTTGAAGGTATCACCCATGGCTGGCGCCTTCCCATCAACCAGAAAAACCCCGAAATCATCGAAACCTGAAAATTCCCCGACCGACATCGCCCACAAACGGGCCGTGATGGGGGTCACCATGAACCCGCTTTCAGCGTAATGGATTGCAGATTCGAACAATTTCCCGAAGGGGAGCCTGCCAAATCGGCGGGACAATTCGGCCCAGCCGCTCACGGCTCCGGGCACGGTAACGCTGTCCCATCCCTGTGCCGGCATCTCCTTGCGGCCGGCAAAATCATCCGCGGAAATCCCGGACGGACTGCATCCGGAGGCGTTCAGTCCATGGAGTTGCGTGCCATCCCACAGGATACAAAAGGCATCGCTGCCGATGCCATTCATGGTGGGTTCGACCACGGTCAGGGTGATCGCCGTCGCAAGAGCGGCATCCACCGCATTCCCGCCCTGCTTCAGGGCCTGCAGGCCCGCCTGCGCTGCCAGCGGCTGGGACGTCGCCACCATGTTCCTGGCCATGACGGGCATGCGTTGGGACGGATACGGGAACCGGGACTGTAAACTGGTCATGACACCTTATTGAATTTGACGTTCGCGGTAGATGGCCATAAGGCTGTACATGGTAACGGAAACCAGTACGACCGCAGAACCCCACAACGTATACGGGCCGGGAACCTCATTGACCCCGATCCAGACCCAGATGGGATTGAGGATGGACTCACTGAGTGCAAACAGGGCCACCTCGGCTGCCGGAATGTACCGGGAACCAATCGTCAGGAAAATAAAACCCAGGCCAAACTGGAAACTGCCCAGCCCGATACAAATAATCAGGTCCCTGGTGGAAATGTCGAAACTGGAAACCATGACCGCCGCAATGCAGAGCGTGACGACGCCGGAAAGCCCGGTTGCGGGCACCATGTCAACCGTGCGGTTGTTGCGGAGAATCAGCAGGTAAAACCCGAATGTAATGACCATGAATACCGCCAGGATATTCCCGAACAGCCCGCCGCTGACCAGGCCATCCACGAACATCAATCCGATTCCGAAAAAGGCGAGCAGCATCGCCATCAACCCGGAAAAGGAAATCTTTTCCTTCAGGAAAATCCAGCCCAGAAGGGCCGTCACCAGGGGTGCCGAACCAATGATGAAGACCACATTGGCCACCGTGGTATGGAGCATGGCAAAAATGTAACAGGCCGAGCCGAGACCCAACAGTACCGCCGCCGCCACGCCCTGTTTTCCAATGGCCCGGTATGCGGCCAGCGTTTTCCGGCCATACTGGTAGTAGAGCAATCCCAGCACAGTGAAAAAAAAGGTCAGCGAACGAAAGAAAATGATCTGCCAGCCATCCGCATGGTCCATGACCCGGATAAGAATGCCGGATGTGCTGAGAAAAACGCCGCCGCAAAGAACCATGAATATTCCGAAGAGATATCTGTTGCGCATCGTATCCAATCCGGGTCGGACCGGTCACCCGGTCTGCAGGCTCTCGGTCAGGGGCAGGCGGCGATTGCGCCTCCTTTCCATGGGCACCACCAGCAAAGACATCATGGGGGGGACGATGAGCAGGGTAATGATGGCAGACAGGCTGAGACCGCCGACCACCACGGACCCCAGCCCGCGATACAGTTCAGAACCCGCCCCGGGAAACAGGACCAGGGGCAACATGCCGCATACGCTGGTCAGTGTGGACATGAATATGGGCCGTATCCGGTTGTGTGTTGCGGTCATGATCGCTTCTTCTGCGGACAACTGTTCGGTCCGGATGAGATGCAGGGTCTGGTGCACGAGAAGGATCGCATTGTTGACAACGATGCCGATCAGTATGACGAAACCCAGCATGGTCAGCATGTCCAGCGGCTGGAGTGAGTGCAGGTTGAGCAGGGCAAGGCCGCCAAAACCGCCGGCGGCGGCGACGGGCACAGACAGCATGATGATAAGCGGGTAAATGAAACTCTCGAACAACACCGCCATGACCAGAAATACAATCACAATGGCGAGCATCAAATTGATGGCCATGGCATTGCGGGTCTTGATGAGCTGGTCGGCCGTGCCGGAAATATTCAGCTGGACCCCCCCGGGCAGGCCCTCGTCCTTCAGGGGGGCAATCACTTGCCGCTGCAGGATGTCAATGGCGGATTCCAGTGCCAGCGCCTGGTTGGGTCGGATTTCCAGGGTGACCGTCCTGAACCGTTCGCGATGCCGGATTTCCGTAGGGCCTGAGGTCAGGTCGGTGTCCGCGAGGGACAGTACCGGGACCACCTGCCCGGACGGCGTCACAACCGGAAGGCTGCCAATACCCTGGGTCTCATTCACGCTGTCGTATTTGCCCTTGAGCACAACATCCATCAGCTTGCCGTCAATGGTGGACTGCGTCGCCCGCAGGCCATCGTTGAAGGTGTCGATGGTCAACGCCAGGTCCAGAGCCGTGATCCCGCTGTCGCTGATTTTCAGGCGGTCGGGAATGACCCGGACTTCGGGCGCCCCGAGTTCAAGACCGGGCACGGGACGCCATTCGTGGCCCTCCTGCCGGGGAAACAATCCGATGATCTTGCTGAAAGCCCGGTTGGATGTTTCCAGGATATCGTCCATATCGGAGCCGGATACATCCAGGTCGATTTTCCGGCCTCCCCCGATCCCGCGTCCAAAAATCGAAGGCTGGCTGATAAAACCAAATGTTCCGGGTTCCCTGAAAACCGGCTCCTGGAGTATGGGCCGCAATTCATCCACCCTGCCGGGGTCCACGGCAATGGCACCCAGAAATGTCCGGGCCCTGGTTGCGACGTAAAAGAACCGTTCGATTTTCGGTGGGCCCGCCGGTTCGGACTCCGGGCCGGTTTCACTGGCCCAGAGCGGCCGGATTTCATTTTCAATTCCCAGCGCGATCCCGGTGGTCGTTTCCAGGTTATACCCGGGGGGCGGAATGATGATCCCGAACAGCAGGTTCCGGTTCCCTTCCGGCAGGTATTCCAGCTTGGGCAACAGTGCGTAGGCACTGTAACTGGCGATCAGGGTGATCAGGGCGGCCACCAGGAATGCCTTGCCCCGGCTTTTGACCACACTGGCCACAAAAACGGTGATGGCCGATACCAGCTTGCCGGCAAACCAGTCGAAAAACGGCAATCGTGCCCGCGTGACCGGCTGCCCCGATTCCCGGGCAGCCGGGTTTTCCGGCAGCAATTTCCGCGACAATGCAGGAATCACCGTAATGGAGACAATCAGGGACAACAGTACCGAAACCGAGATGGCAACGGCAATATCCCGGAACAGCTGGCCCGCCTCCAGTTCCGTGACGATAATCGGAATGAACACCATCACGGTGGTCAGGGCGGAAACCAGAACGGCGCCCCACACCTGCCGGGCGCCATGATAGGCCGCCTTGAGATTGGAATAACCGGATTCTTTCAACCGGAAGATATTCTCCAGCACAACAATCGCTGCATCGACCACCATCCCGACCGCGAATGCGAGTCCGGCCAGGGAAATGACATTGATGGACCGGCCCAGTGCGGCCATGGCCACAAATGCACCGATGACCGAAACAGGAATGGCCAGGGTGATAATGACGGTTGCGCGCAGGGACCGCAGAAACAGCAGCAGAACCAGGGCGGCCAATGTACCTCCGACCCAGATATTCTGCTGGACAAGGTCAATGGATGAATTGATGTAAACGGTTTCGTCATACACCTGGCGAAGAGTCAGCCCGGCATCAGGGATGGCGGACGCATTGAGTTCGTCGATGGCTTTGCGCAAACCGGCCATGGTTTCTATGACGTTTGCACCGGTCTGCCGTTCGGCGCTCAATGCCATGGCCGGCTCACCCAGAAGCCGAATGGAGGATGTGGGCTCCCGGAAACCGAAGGACACCTCCGCAACCTCTGCAACCGTCACCCGCTCCAGTGAGCCATTGCTCTCCACGCTGTGGACCAGGACCTCCTCAATCATCGACAGGGTATTGAGCTCTCCTTCCGTGCGCACCACATAACGGCGCTTGCCTTCATCGACGCTGCCGGCACCGAGAGAGACATTGGCATTTTGCAAGGCGCGGGTCAGGTCGCTGGCGGTAATCCGGTATCTGGCCAGCAACCGGGGGTCCACCGTGACATGAATTTCCCGTTCACTGCCGCCATACACATTGATCCGGCCTACCCCGGGAACTCTCTCCAGCCGCTCCTTGACAACATCGTTGATGAAATCACCGTATTCATGGATGTCCCGGTGGTTGTGGTCGGCCCGGTTGACAATCATCCAGGCAATGGCATTGTCTTCGCTTCCCGAGGTATCCAGGATGGGCTGGTCGGTTTCATCCGGATAATCCGGGACACGGTCCAGGCGGTTGGCCACCAGCAGGAGGGCATGGTCCATGTTGGTGCCAATCCCGAATTCCAGGGTGATGCGTCCACGGCCATGCTGGGCGCTGCTGGTGATGGACACCAGGCCTTCAAGGCCCGCAAACTCCTCTTCCTGCTGGTTAATGATTTCCCGTTCGATTTCTGCGGGCGCCGCCCCAAACCACTCTGTGGTGACCGTAATCACGGGCCTGTTCACATCGGGAGTGAGCTGTATGGGAATCCTCGACAATGCCACCATGCCGAACAGGACAACCAGCAAGACCGCCGCGATGACCGCAACCGGCCGGTCGATGGCAAGTTTTACGATATTCACTGTTTTTCAGCGACCTGCACGACTTGCCCGGGCACCAGGCGTTCATTGCCCCGGACCACGACCAGGTCACCGGGCTCCAGTCCATCCATGATTTCTACCCGGTCCTGCACGGCATCTCCGGTCCGCACCGCCCGGAGTTCAGCCATGCCGTCCCGGACAATGTAGACAATGTCCTGCTGACCCCGGCGAATCAAGCCGTCCTTGTGCACGCTCAGGATTTTCCGGGTTGCCGAAGCGGGGACAAAAACCGTGGCACTTTGCTCGCTTGCCAATCTGCCCGGGTCGTCACCCAGTATCGTCTCAAAACGTACCCGGCGGGTACGCGTCCTGGGATTTTCTTCCGGGATGACTGCACGGAGCTGCGCCTGATGACGGGTATTGTTTTCGAAAAGCATGTCGACGACAACCTTCTGTGAGAGCCCGGCAAGCAATCCGGCCGGGACATCCGCCTCCACTTCCAGCTGCTGGTCCGAAATCAGCTGAAACACCGATTCGCCCGGTTGCAGATAATTCCCCACTTCCGTCAGTTTTGCAGTAATCGTGCCATGGAAGGGTGCGAGGATGCTTGCATAGGTCAACTCAAGGTTTGCAATGTCCAGGGAGGCCCGGCTGCTGCTGATATTCGCTTCCGCTTCATTGACACGCGCATAGGCGATGTTCTGTCCCTGGCGTGCATCCTCGTAGTTCGCCTTGCTGACCGCTGCCGAACCCTGCAACTCTTCCAGTCGCTTGACCTCCTGGGAAGCAAGTGCGAGTTGCGCCCTTGCGGTCCGGAGGCGGCTTTCGGCTTCAGCCAGGTGGGATTTCGCCTGCCGGCTGTGCAGGGCCAGGGCGGTGGTATCCATCTTCGCAAGCACCTGGCCCCTTGAGACCACATCACCCACCTGCACCAGCACTTCGGAGACCGTGCCGCGGATTCGCGACGCCACATTGCCCGACTGTTTGGCCACCAGTCTTCCGAGTACCGGAACCGTCCGGGTATACTGCTGTTCCACCACTCCATCCACCACCACCAGCGCGGCGGGCTGGGCCTGGATATTGGCCAATGGAAGCAGAAGCAGAACCAGGATACTCCACCGGCCCGGCATCAAAACCGTTTTGCTGAAATTGAAGGACATACCAAAAGTATTATCGCTTAAAACAAACAACTGTGATACGTTGGGAACCCGGGATATTCCGTTTCAAAAACAAAACAGCCCCCTCGCATTATTCACCCGGCCGGGACAACGCGTTTTGATTGCCGTATATGCGAACAGTTCCGCAATTTACAACCACAGGACCCGTGAAACCGCAGTACGAAGTTGAATTTATCGAGCACCAGACCGGTCTCGACCCGGCCTGTTCGGTCATCTGGATGCATGGACTGGGAGCGGATGGGCACGATTTTGAGCCCATTGTCCCGCAACTGGGATTGGCACCGGGCATGGCAGTCCGGTTCCTTTTCCCTCACGCCCCGATGAGACCCATTACGGTAAACGGCGGCATGGTGATGAGAGGCTGGTACGATATCGCGAATTTGCCCCTGGACCCGGAAACTGTCCTGCAGGAGGACCGGGCGGGATTGGAAGAATCCGCACAGATGGTCCGGGACCTGGTTGAACAGGAACGGCGGCGGGGCATCCCCCCGGAAAATATCTTCCTGGCGGGGTTTTCCCAAGGAGGCGCCGTCGCATTGTTTCTGGGGCTGAGATTCGAGGAAAAGCTGGCGGGAATTATCGCCTTGTCCACCTATCTTCCCGTGCACTCCCGTGCTGGAACGGAGTTTTCCGCCGCAAGCCGGTGCACTCCGATTTTCATGGGCCATGGCACCGAAGACCCGTTGATTCCCGTACACCTGGGCAATCGCGGCGGGGAACTGCTCAGCGGGTTGGGCTATGATGTGCAATGGCACAGCTACCCCATGCCCCATTCCGTGCACCCGCAGGAAATTCTCGATATAGCCGGGTTTATGAAGGCCAACCTGCCCCGTGCAGGTTAGCCGCATCCGGACCGGGCTTTCAGCTTTTCATAAAAGGGCAGATGATATTCGAGCAGCTCCCACAGCCTCGGTGACTTTCTGGCGGCCTCTTCAAATCGCTGCTCGACCGCCCGCTCATCTTCCGCGACCTGCTGCCGGATTCCCGTGCTTGCCATGGCATCACGGTGCCACCCGGAAACCGACCGCCAGTCTGCCGGGATGGACTCTTCACCCCACTCAAAGGCCTCCGGTTTCATATCCAGCCCCAGATAGGACCAAACCCGGGTCATGGACTGAACAGGGTCCTGCTGGACCCTTTCCGCTTCGAGGACAAACGGTGCGCAACCTGAATTTTCCTCCAGCCACTGGTACAGAACCCACTGCGCTTCCAGACCCACTTCATTCCGGGGAATCCCCGGGTCCAGCTTGTAATAGGACAATATGGATTTTCGCGGGTTGCGAATCAGAATCAGGTGATCCATTCGGTTGGCAAGCTGCGGATACCGGAAGATTTCCGGGAGCACATAGTAGCTCATGTCCTTGAAGAAGACCCTGCCGTATTTTGCCTTTTCCTCCAGCTCACGGACAATGCCCGCGAAGGTGGTGGGATTTCCGATATCAAGGTCCGAATGCGGCAGCTTTCTTTTGCCCAGCCCCAGATAGTAATAATACATGAAGGGTTCATGGAAGCAGAACAGGTCCCCGCGTTCCCGCATGATACGCTCAATGGCCGTGGACATGGACCGGGGATGCACCCAAAGGGCTGCAATGGAAAATGGGCCATTCCCGTTCATTTCCGGTTCATCGCGCGAAGGATCGAAGGGTAGTACATGGACAACGTCATGGTCCGGAAAATCATCAGGCTGACCAGTGCGAGAAACAATCCGTGGTTGCCCCAAAGGACCTGGAACCAATAGGCGGTGCCGATATAACCGATCATGGAAACAAGGGTTGCATTGCGCATCTCCCGGGCACGGCTTATCCCTACGAACAGGCCGTCGAGCTGAAAACTGCTGAAAGAAACGATGGGTGAGAGTATCATCCATATCAGGTATTCACCAGCTGTCTGGACCACTATCTCGGTATCGGTGAACCATCCGATAATGGTATTCCCCGCGAAGAAATACACGACACTGACGAAAATGGCGGTCAGCCCCGACCACAATGTGGTCACCCAGACGACCCGCCTGAACCTGGCAACGTTGCCGGCACCGTATGCACTCCCGCCAAGCGCTTCCACCGCATGGGCAAAACCATCCAGGCCGTACGCCATGATCGTCTGCAGATGCAGGAGCACGGTATTGACTGCGAGAACCAGTTCACCGTGCCTTGCGCTTTGTGCAGTAAAGAATGCAAAAGAGAACACCACGCACATTGTCCTGACAAAGAGGTTGCCGTTGGTTTGCATCATGTCCCTGAGCGCATGGGTCTCGAATACCTGTTTCCAGCCTGTGTTGCTGACCGCTTTCAACAGGGTTTTTCGAAGCAACAGGAATCCGGTCATCGCGGCGGTGTACTCTGCGATGAGTGTTGCCCAGGCAACGCCTGGCACACCCAGCTGCAGGACCGGAACGAACAGGAGGTCCAGGACAATGTTGGTCAGGTTCAGGACAAGCTGCAGGACCAGGGCAAGTTTTGTGTTGTGCAAACCAACAAAAATTCCTGTAAAGACATAAATGCAAAAGGCGGCGGGTGCGCTCCAGATCCGGATGAGGCAATAGTCCCCGGCCAGCGTTTCCACCTTGTCACTGCTGTCGATACAAAAAAGCACGAAATCAATCAGCGGATTCCGCAGTAAAATGACCAGCCCCCCCAGTGCCACACCCAGCAGGAGGAACCGAAGTACGGTTTCGAAAATTGCAAGCTCGTCATTCCTGCCGAATGCACGGGCAACAAACCCGGTGATCCCCATTTTCAGGAAACCGAATCCCCAGTACAGAAAACTGAAGACCAGGGCGCCGATGGCAACCGCCCCAATATGGTGAATCTCGGGTAAATGCCCGACCACGGCGGTATCGACCGCACCCACCAAAGGCACTGAAATATTGGAAATGATCATTGGCCCGGCCAGCATCCATACCTGTTTGTGGGTGACGGGTGAGGTATCGTTTGCCATATGCCTGTGTGGTATTCAACAAATCCGGGAATCGGGCAGGCGGCCGGACCATCTCCGCTGTCCACCCGGCCCTGCACACATGGACCGACGTAAACCGGACAGATTGTCCGCCCGCTGTGCACCCCGCCTCCACTGCGAAGGCCATCCTGACAGAGGACCGTTTCCAGCGCAAGCCTTGAACCGGCCCCTTCCGACCGAACGGGCGGCGGGTCTCAGGGGGGTCCGGAAGCCCGGTCCTCCACCGCCTGCACCGGTGCTCCCGTCACGGCCCGAAAGACCGTCCCTTCGGGAAAGCACAGCGCGGCCATTTATCCATGTCGTCGGATCAACATGCCGGGATGCAGGGCACAGATCATCAGCACCGTGGATACCAGGCACATGAGCGCAAACACCAGGCAAATGTCATCCATGGAAAATCCGGTATCCAGGAGGGTCCCGACCAGAACCGGACCGAGCGCTGTCGCGAAAACCCCCAATGAACCCACCATGGACTTGATGGCACCCAGATACCGGGTACCATACAGTTCCGTCAACAGTGCCGGTGTGCCCGTGTAATACAGGCCGGTCGTAACCCCCATCAACAACATGTACGGCAACACCCAGTAAGGGGATACACCGTAGACCAGTGACCCGAAACCCACCGCCAATGGCAACATGAACAACGGCATGACGCGTACTGCCGTTAACCGGTCCACCAGCGGTCCCGCCGCAAAGGACGTGATCACCGTTGCAACGGCATAGACACTGTAATTTCCCGTCACCCAGGTTCCCGACCAGTCTTTCGCATCTGCCAGATTCAGGTGATGGAAAAACATGGCGGTCAAGATCAGGGATGCACTGAGTGTGCCGAACATGATCAGCCAGAATCTCAATTCCCGCAGCACCTGTTTGCGGGTCTTGTGGACTTTGTCACCGGATTCTCCTGGCTGGCGGGCCCTGGAATCCGTTTCACCCAGGTATTCCCGATGCCGTTTCCCGTGGCCTGCGAGCAGCACCAGCAGTACGGGTAACAGCATGACGGTAGCCAGGCCGACGGCCAGATAACTTTGCCGCCAGCCGAGCAGGGCGATTGCGATGACCACCAGGACCGGCAACACGCCTTCGCCAAAGGAAAAACCCATGGAGGACAGGGCAATTGCCTTGCCCCGGTTGGGACCGAAATAACGCGCCATCGACGTTACGCTGGTATGACTGCTCAACCCCTGCCCGAAATGACGCAACAGGAATATCGAAAAGATCACTCCCGCCACCGAACCGGTCAGACTCATGGCCAGGCACGCTGCAGCCATGCCGAACACGACCAAAACAGTATAAATCCGCAGGTCGGTTGAATCGATCAGTTTCCCTGACCACAGGAGAAGCAGTGAACTGGTCAGTGTCCCCACCATGTAACAGGAACCCCACTGCGTATGGCTCAGGCCGAATGCAGACTGGATTTCCGGGCCAAACACCCCGATCAGGTAAGTCTGGCCTCCACTGGAAACAAATGCCATGAGAAAGCCGAAACCGAGAAACCGGGCATTTGAGCGAATAAACGGGAAGACCCTGGCCGAACCACCGTTCTGCATCGCTTCAATGGGCCGTCTGGTCACGGTTGAACGGCATTCGCGTGCACCGGGACCGGTTCAATGGTCGGGAAGGTCCCGTCCGGTCAAACGGATTTCCCGATTCGAACGGTTTCATGCACCAACAAGTCAAAATCCTCGTATCGACTGCGATGATTGGCGATGGCAACACGAATGCAATAGGTTCCCTTCAATGTGGTGAAGGACGGAGCGGCGATACCATTTTCCTGGAGCTCAACGAGTATCCTGCGATTGACCCGGTTCAATGACTGCGGGTCCATCCCGCCTGGATTGAAGCGAAAACAGACGATATCCAGCCCAATGGGGGCAACGAGTTCCAGGTCGTTGCTGGACTCGATCAGTCCGCCCAGGTAATGCGCCTGTTCCACATTGCGGGAGATCATCCGGCCCAGGCGCCGGCTGCCGTGTTCCTTCAAGGTCATCCAGACTTTCAGGGCCCGAAAGGACCTGCTGAGCTGCAAGCCGTATTCAGAAAACCAGTGGCCCCCGCTGGCGATCCCACCCCCATCCTGTTCAAGGTAGGCCGGAACCAGGGAGAAAGACCCGCGGTGGAATGATTCCTCTTTGACCAGGATGCAGGCCGCTTCGAAAGGAATGTGCAGCCATTTGTGCAGGTCCAAAGCAATCGAATCGGCACGCTCAATGCCTTTGAGCCGGGGTTTCACCTGTTCAGACAGCATGGCAATCGCACCGATGGCACCGTCGATGTGGAACCAGAGTTGATGTTTTTTACAGATATCCGCAATCCCGTTCAGATCGTCGATCGCACCGGTATTGACCGTTCCGGAACTGGCAATCACGCAAATCGCCCGGCACCCGTCACGCCGGTCCGCTTCGATTGCGGCCTGGAGCTGTTCCAGGTCCATGGTGTAATCCTCCCTGACCGGTATCCTTCTTAAATTGTCACTGCCCAAACCCAGCTGCTCGACCCCCTTCTGGTTGCAGCTGTGGGCTTCGGTGGATGCATAGATCGTAAGTTTTTTCCGGTTTGCACGGACCCCTTCCTTGCGCACATCCCAATCCACCATGGAATTCCTGGCAACAGTCAGGCCTGTGATGTTGGCCATGGAACCGCCACTGACAAGCAGGCCACTGGCCTTTTCAGGGAACCCGACCACGCTCTTCATCCAGTTGATGACCTGCTGTTCCACCATGATCGCTGCGTGGTGGCCGCCTCCCAGGTTGGAATTCATGGTTGCGGCCATGAAATCCGCCAGTGCGCCCAGTATGGTCCCGTTGCCCATATACCAGCCCCAGAACCTCGGGTGGGGGCATCCCAGGCTATACGGGAAAACATGGTCCCGAAATTCCTCGTATACCCGGGACGGGGCACTGGGTTCTTCGGGCATGCCGGCTTGGAATGTACTGGCCACGTCGTCCGGAACACGCTGCCATACCGGGCGCTCACCCGCAGACTTCAGGTAATCAATGGAGTCGTCCACCATTTGGTGGGCAAGGATACGCATGTCATCCCAGTTCTCGGGGTCGAGGGTTTCGTATTTTTTGTCTTCAGCCATCATCTCATTCCAGAATATCCGGCACAGAATCCCGGATTCGGATCATCCGGATTCGAAAAAAGTGCTGGTAATCTACAGGGGATCAGTCGTCAAGTCATTACCATACCAGCGAGAAGACGAGTGGGTTGCCTGGCATCTTCACCATTTGACCCGTCACCAGCCCTTCGTGGTGCCGAGCTTGAAAACGGTGCGGTCCCCCGGGTTGGTGAACCAGAAGGCCTGTCGAAAATCCATTCCCGGCCGGAGCTGCCTACACGGAATTCGGCGATGCGGCTGCATCGCCGGCCACGCCGGCTTCTATTTCCCTTGCCGCCCGGATTCCCTGGTCTACATTCACCAGGAAAAGCAGCAATCCTCCTGCTCCAAACAGGAAAACCAATACCAGGATGCTGTCTCTTTCATCCATTCCCGTGAGAACCATGGGAACAGCGACCATCAGCAGCGGACCGAGGATGCTGGAGAATTTGCCGACCATGTTGTAAAACCCGAAGAATTCGGTAGTCTTTGACCTAGGGATCAAACGGGCATACAGGGAACGGCTCAAACTCTGGACACCGCCCTGAACCAGACCAATGGCGATGGCAAGCATATAAAAGTCCGCACCGCTGTCGAGCCAGCCCCACGCATAGAACACCACGAGGATATAGACAGCGATACCGATCAGGATCCCCGCCTTGGGTCCGATCCGCTTTCCAAGCCATCCGAAAAACAGGGCGGCCGGGAAAGCGACGAATTGCGTGAGCAAGAGCGCAGTAATCAGGCTTTCTGAAGGCAGTCCCAGGATCCGGTCCGCAAAAAACACGGCCATCCTGATGATCGTTCCCACCCCGTCGATATAGAAATAGTACCCGGCCAGGAACCACAGCACGAATTTCAGTTTTCTGATTTCCGCGCAGGTCCTGGCCAGCTCCCGAAATCCTGCCCGGATCGCTTCACCGGCTCCCGGGGTTTTTTGGGCGGTTTCCCGGACCCCGACCAGCAAGGGAACGGTAAACACAGCCCACCACACCCCCACGCTGACAAATGACCAGGACAGCGCCGAACCGACCGAGGAGAAACCGAAATTTTCCGGCATGGTGACCATCAGGACGTTTACCAAAAACAGCAACCCGCCGCCGATATAACCGAGGGCGTACCCGTAACCGGAAACGATATCCAGGTCTTCGGGAGGGGAAACCTCCACAATCAATGCGTCGTAAAAGATATTTGAGCCGGCAAACCCGATCTGGCCCAAGCCATAGATCCACAGCGCCATCCACCACATCCCCGCTCCCACCCAGGCCAGTCCGGCACTCATGAGGATGCCGAGCATGGCAAACATGGCCAGAAACCTTTTCCGCTTTCCGCCGTAGTCCGCAATGGCCCCCAGCAAAGGGGCGGCCACAGCAATCAGCAAACTGCTGGCGGCAAGAGTGATATTGAACCAGAACTGGGAATCCCGGGTGGACAGGTCTTCACTCAGCGTACTGTAGAAGATGGGGAAAAATCCGGCGATGATCGTCGTGGCAAAGGCCGAGTTGGCCCAGTCATACAGTGCCCAGGAGAACACCTTCCGGTCCATCAAGATACTTTTCATCGCACCATTATCCGACAATTACAGGCGATTCACCAGACAAAACCCGCATCGGGAGAAGGATGCCCGGGATGGAGGGACCCTGACGGCAACCGGGGTGACCGGCCTCCTGGCCCGGGTTGCCCGCATGCCCGGGAACCCGGTGAGTGGAGAGGGCCCTGCCCGGGACCCGGAGACTGCACGGACCGGTCTCCGGGGGCGACGGTCTTTTCCTGCTGCCCGGGAAACCGCCTCCTTTTCAGGCAAACAGTCCTCCCTTGAACCACCTAAATCACCTCGTCAATCACCGGGTTGGTGATCGAACCGATTCCCTCGATTTCGATCGTGATGGAGTCACCGTGTTTCATATAGACCGGTGGCGTCCGGGCAAATCCCACACCGTGGGGGGTGCCGGTGAGTATCACCGTGCCGGGGGCAAGGATGGTACTGCTGCTTAAGAATTCAATGAGTTCCGGCACATCAAAGATCATATCATCGGTATTCCAGTCCTGCATGGTTTCACCGTTCAGGATGCTTCGGATCGGCAGTGTATTGGGATTCCGGATTTCATCCGCAGTCACGATCACCGGACCCAGCGGGCAGAATGTTGCAAATGTTTTGCCCCGGCACCATTGCCCGCCGCCGCCGTTGCGTTGCCAGTCCCGCGCACTGACATCATTGGCACACGTATAGCCCAGCACATATTCCAGTGCCTCGGACCTGGAAACATTGTGGCAGGTTTTTCCAATGACGATGACCAACTCCGCTTCATAGTCCACTTTGTCGCTCCGGAGTTTTCGCGGCAGGACGATCGGGTCGCCCGGATTCTGTACCGCGGTACTGGCCTTGAAAAACAATACCGGGTTTTCAGGCAGCTCTGCCCCGCCTTCTTCAGCATGCTTCCGGTAGTTCAGCCCGATACACAAAATATCGGTGGGCTGAACGGGTGCAAGCAGCTTTCCCCGTACACGCTCGCCCGAATCGCTCAGGCCGGCAAAAATATCCCCGTCCGCCCGGGTATAGCCGCCATCCGCCTGTGCAACGGCGTAGCACACCGTCTTATTTTCAAGTTCCAGTCTTGCTATTTTCATCGAATTCGTTCTCTTGGTCGATTATCCCAGTTTTTCATTCTGCCCGGTCAGTATCACCAGCAGGGTGGAACCGTCCACCGAATGGGAATGATGCATCGAACCGGGCCGGTACTTGACATAGTCTCCGGTTCTGAATTCCGTCCCATCACAATCGATCATTGCACCCTGCAGCACCAGAAATTCCTCACGACCACGGTGTCGGTGGGGGGTGGACTGCGCCCCGGGTTTCATTTTCAGGACAAACGTTTCGAAGCCACCCTCGGCATCGCCACTGAGGGGAACCCAATCCATGGCAGGATTCCCGAAACCGTAACGGTCATAGGGACGGAAGGAAGCCTCTGATGTCCGGAGAATGACCCGGTCTTCCGGATTCAGTATGTTTTCGCCTGTTCTGTTCATGGTGGTTCGACTCGTTTTCGCAAACAGTATTTTAACGGGATTCCCTCCTTGGAAAACGGTTAATTTCATTGCGGCATCCGGCCCGTCTACCGGCCCGTTGAGCCGTGCCAGGCCAGCCGGGAAAAGACGGGCGACGGACAGAAACCACCGTTGGAGGGTCAAACCGGTCCATGGCGAATTTTGCAGCACGGCAACCGGGAGAATCCCGTTCAAGGCAATGGGCCTGACAGGATGACACCGTCCCGGCTATTTATGTTACCTTCCCGGAATGAGCGCACACCCATACAGAACCCATGCCCTCACCAGTACGTGAACGGGCCGGCCATCCGGCGAACGGAAGAAACACGGATGCCGCACCAGGTGTACGGAATGCCGGCTCGAACGGTCCGCCGGGGAGACATGGTGCCGGGCATGTCCGGCACGGGGCACCGGGAGGGACTGGCCCATGAAGATTGTGGTCGTCGGCGCAGGCGCCATGGGTTCCATCTATGCCGGCCTGCTTGCCGATGCCGGCCACAACGTGTCCGTGGTGGATCTCTGGCAGGACCACATTGACAGGATATCCACGAACGGGTTGCGGATTCAGGGTGCAAGCGGGGATCGGCTGGTCAGGAATGTCTTTGCCACGACCGATGCCGCCCGCATCGGCGGTTGTGACCTGGCGGTCATTGCAACCAAGGCTTCCGGTGCCGTGGCAGCCGCCCGGTCCATCCTCCCGGCCCTGAAACCCGAAGCCGTCATCCTGACCATCCAGAATGGCCTGGGATCTGGCGACCGGATCGCCGAATATCTCGGCAACCGGAAATTGCTGCTCGGTGTCGCCGGAGGATTTGGTGCAGCCATGGCAGGTCCCGGTCATGTACAGCATGCCGGCATGGAACTGATCCGAATCGGTGAACCCCGGGGCGGACACAGTGAAGCCGCGGAGAACATCGCCCGGGTCTGGCGGGAGGCCGGGTTCCGGGTCAGGACCTACCAGGACATCAACCAGCTGGTCTGGGAAAAATTCGTGTGCAATGTCGCATTCAGCGGACCCTGTACCGTCTTCAACCGCGTCCTGGGAGAAATCATGTCGGATCCCGCGGCCTGGAAAATCGCCCTCGGATGTGCCCGGGAGGCCTACCGTGTCGGCATCGCAAGATCGGTGAGCTTTTCCTTCGGGGATGTGGATCAATATGTGGCGGACTTTGGTCGGAAAATGCCCGATGCACGACCCTCCATGCTGCAGGACCACCTTGCGAACCGACGGTCCGAAATCGATTTTATCAACGGGATGGTCCCGGTGCTGGGTGCCGAGGAAAACATGGACACGCCTTACAATGAAGCATTGAGCGCCATTATCCGGCATCGGGAAGCCGGGTTCAGTGAAGCCGGGACCGCGCCTTCATCATAGGTGCGTTGGGTTCGGCCCCGGGACCGGGGCGGGACCTGGACATCCCGCTTACGCAACTGGTCAGGCAGACCGGGAGGCGATGCAGCCCGGAACAGGCCCATCATCCGTAAAAATACTTCGTGAAGCCCATCCTAGCCCTACCGAGCCACGACAAATAGTTCTGGACAACGGAGATTGCTGTGTGTA
>WTGA01000123.1 GCA_011523765.1 Gammaproteobacteria bacterium | reverse complement strand
GCTTGAAACCGGCTGTCACCTCCTGGCCGGGGCAGGACTGTTGAAGGGAGTGCCCTGTACCACGCATTGGGAAAACCTGGCCGAGTTCAGGAGGGCCTTCCCCAGTCACCATGTCTCTTCCGATGTCTACGAAATTGACACCAACCGGGTGACCTGCTCCGGGGGGACCGCTTCAACCGACATGATGCTGTACATTATTGAACAGCACCATGGCCATGAACTGGCGGCTTCGGTGGCCGATGTCATGATCCATCCTCATATCCGGCATTCCGGTGAGCCCCAGAGAATGGATCTCGAAGCCAGAACGGGCGTGAACCATCCCGTGTTGCTGGAATGTATCGAGTTGATGGAATGCAATATTGAACAACCGCTGTTCCCGGACGAACTGGCGAGGCTGGTCGGTATTTCCAAGCGTCAGCTGGAAAGGCTGTTTCGCCGCTACCTGAATACCACGCCTGCACGCTACTACCTGACTCTTCGACTGAAGGCGGCACGGAAAATGCTCGAAAACAGTACCCTGAAAATTATTGATGTCGCCATCGCCTGCGGGTTCAAATCCGCTGGTCACTTCAGCAGCCGGTATTGCTCGTATTTTGGGATTACCCCGCGTGAATCGCGCAAATTCTAGTTTCGGGGAAGGCCTGAATATCCTTCATCCTGAGGGGTGGATGGTGTTCTTCATTTTGAATACGGGGAACGCCCATTCGACGATTGACGGATGAACTATCCGAACCTCTTCACACCGCTTGATCTGGGATTCACGGTTCTGGAGAATCGTATGGTCATGGGTTCCATGCACACCGGGCTGGAAGACCGGCCGGACCAGTATGACCGTCTTGCCCGTTTCTTCTCGGAGAGGGTCCGTGGAGGCGGGCCCGGCCTGGTGGTTACGGGCGGGATCAGTCCGAACGGGGAAGGACAGCTTGCGGAAAACTCCGGGAAGCTGGATTCCCGAACGGAATGCGCCCGGCATCGCCAGGTCACCCGGGCCGTTCATGAAAATGGAGGCAAGATTTGCCTGCAGATTCTCCATGCGGGACGGTATGGCCACCACAACCGTATCGTGTCAGCATCTCCAATACGCGCCCGAATCAGCCAACATGTCCCCCATGAGTTGTCCGGTCGGGAAATCCGAACGCAGATCACGGACTTTTCCCGCTGCGCGGTCCTGGCGCAGGAAGCGGGGTATGATGGCGTGGAAATCATGGGGTCGGAGGGCTATTTCATCAACCAGTTTCTGTGTAAAAGAACGAACCGGCGAAAGGATGAATGGGGTGGAAGCGGCGGGAACCGGATGCGCCTGGCCCTTGAGATATCCCGAAGTGTGCGGGAAGCCGCAGGGAAGGATTTCATTGTCATCTTCCGCATCTCCGTCGCCGATCTGGTCGAAGAGGGGTCGGACTGGACGGAAATCGCCACCCTGGCGAGGTCTCTGGAGGCGGTGGGTATCACGATGTTCAACTGCGGCATTGGCTGGCACGAGGCACGTATCCCGACGATCTCCAGTTCGGTCCCGCCCGGCGTGTTCGGTGGGGCGGCCGCCAAACTCAGGAAAAAGGTGTCGGTCCCCGTGATCGCCACCAACCGGATCAATACTCCCGGACAGGCGGAACAGCTGCTGGGCACGGGAGCCTGCGATCTCGTGTCTTTGGCAAGGCCTTTCCTGGCGGACCCCCGGTTTGTGCAGAAATCCAGGGCGGGAAAGGCCCATGAGATCAATGCCTGCATTGCCTGTAACCAGGCCTGTCTGGACCGGATATTCATGGGGAAGACCGCCACCTGCATGGTGAATCCCCGGGCCGTCAATGAAACCAGGACGCATTATGCAGGAGTCGGCGCAGCGAAACGGATTGCGGTGATCGGCGCGGGTCCGGCCGGGATGGCCGCCGCCGCGGTCAGTGCCGACCGGGGACACCGCGTCACGGTGTTCGAGGCTTCTTCGGAGATCGGTGGGCAATTCACCCTTGCCAGGGAGATTCCCGGCAAGGAGGAATACCAAAGAACCATCGATTATTTCCGGGCGATGCACACCCGGCACGGTGTCTCGGTGCACCTGAATACGCGGATGACATCCGGGCGTATCCGGGGCACGGAATTTGCGGAAAGCTTTGACGAGGTGATCCTGAGCACAGGGGTCAGGGCACGGCGGATACCCCTTCCCGGGGCCAACAGGAGTCTGGTGTCGGGTTATCAGGACATCCTATCCGGCCGGTCCACGGCAGGTTCGAACACCATCATTATCGGTGCGGGCGGGATCGCGTTCGATGTGGCCGCCTACCTGTGTGGAAACACGCTCAAGGACCGGGAAAAGTGGTTCACGTTCTGGGGCGTGGACCCGGATTTTGAAAGACCGGGCTCTTTGACCGCTCCAGAACCTTTTACCCCCCCAAGACAGGTTCGGATGCTGCAACGCAAGGAAGGCCCGCCTGGCAGGACACTGGGCAAGACCACCGGGTGGGCGCACCGGCTGCAGCTCCGGAAACAGGGCGTTGAAATCCTGACCGGGGCGGGCTGCCTGCAAATTGAAGAAGATGGAATCTGGGTGGATCACCAGGGTACGCATCGATTCCTCCCGGCGGATTCGATCATTGTCTGTATCGGACAGGAACCGGAAAATAATCTGTACGGGTGTCTCAGAAGCATTTTTTCCGAAGGAAGTGTGCATCTCGTTGGTGGGGCAAGCAATGCGGTCGGACTCGATGCCCAGATCGCGATCGCGCAGGGATGGGACACCGGTTCAAAAATTTGAAGCGGGAATGCTGGATCTTCCGCTCACGATGGACCATTCCAACCATTGCCGTGAACGGATGAACCCTCTTCGATACAGCGGTTGGAGTTGGCGGCGGAACGTCTGGAACACGGTTTGCCGCGGGCCCGTCGATGGTGTGCCGGCATCGTCATTCCGAAACTGCCTGACAGCCGCCATGGGCTGCACTGTGCAAGGAAGGCGGGGAGGGTCCGGTGTCTTCGACGGCCCATGACGCTTGTGCCCAGGCGGTCCGGGAATGGGGCTTCAAATGGTCCTGACCGTCCCGATCCTCGAAAAAAACATCAACGTCCTCTGGGCCCCGGAATAAACCCGGGATCTCCGGCCATTTCCTGCAGTATCGTGTATGTCTCACGGGAGGGTGGACACCACATAGGCCTCGACTTCGTGGGCTTCGAGTGATTCCAGGTTCCCCCCGAATGGTAGCCGTGATCCCGGCTCATCTTCTCCGGCAATCCGGGGTGCCATATCTGTCTGTCCGTTCGGTTGGATCGTGTCAATATGGCTCCCTCTACGAGTCTTGCAGGGTAGCATGGCCGAGCGGAAGAAACAGGCGCATCGGATCGTCCGTGAGTGGCGCGAAGCCGAACCTCTCGTAGAAGCGTTTCGCGTCGTCGTTCGCGGCATCCACGATCAGGGCGTGCATGGCCACCGTTTTGCCGGCGACCACGGTTCGCTTGATCGCATCGGCGAGAAGCATGCGACCGAAGCCTTGCCCGTGCGCCGAGCGGTCGACCGCAAGCCGGCCGATCAGGGCACAGGGCACCGGATGGCGCGGCAGTTTCCGCGACAGCGCATCGGGCAGTGAGATGAGGTCGATCGACAGGGCGCTCAGCGTGTAGAAGCCAAGGACAGCATCGGTTTTGCCGGCGGTGCAGACGAACACCCGGGCGATCCGGCGCCGGACATCCTGGCTGGCCTGGCGCGCCAGATAGAGGTCCAGACCGGGAAGGCCGCAGGAAAAGGCCGCGCGGTTGTGCCTTCTGCCGAGCGGTTCGACAATGAGCACATCGGAATCATTCAACGCGAGTCGACGCGCCTTGCGTGTTCCGCCAGGGCCGCGCGGAGGCGGTCGTTCGGCGGCGGCGGGTCCGAAAGCGCGTCGAAGAACCGCGCCGCATCTTCGCGGGCAAGCGTGACGGTCTCGTGACGGTGAGCAGTTCTGTCCGCGCTCTCCAGCGCGCTGGAGACGATGAAGGCGCTGACGGTCTTGCCTTCGACGGAGGCCGCCTGTTCGATACGCCGCTTCGCAGTTTCACTAAGCCGTAGGTTGATACGTTCGTTGTGAGCTGTGCTTGTCTGAACCATTGTGTCGCCCCTTTTCGAACAGGAATGTACGTCATTTCGGTGCTTGACGCAAGGTCGCTGATACAGGTCGCTGATACAGTGGCAGAAATTGATGGATAACGAACCACGCCCCTGTTAGACTGGTCAATCTGCATAATAGCCGTATTCTTTAACGCTAACAGATATTTCGTCTAATATTCTATTCAGTGGTGAGAGCGCGTTCCCGAAAAGAACAGACCGACGCCCGCAGCCGGTGGCTGA
>WTGA01000167.1 GCA_011523765.1 Gammaproteobacteria bacterium | reverse complement strand
AATTGATTTCAGTCCTGCAGTCGCGCAGAATCAGGGGGTTTTCTGCCAGACACTACTTAATCACAGATGAATACCTGGGAGTTTGCGAGCAACGTCACGAAGCGCAACCCTAATACTATCCAGTCTACTTAATCACAGATGAATGGGGGGAATAAACTCCTTTCTTTATATTTATAACATAGATATTATCGATGTTTATTCCGTATATCGGAAATGCGCGATGCTGTACGGTCCGCAGCCCGGATTCGAGGATGTCGAAAATTCATGACGATCACACGCACCAAATTCGCCCGGTCCCTCGACTGGAACCTGTTAAAGACTTTCAATGAAATTGCCCAGGCCAAAGGGGTGACAGCCGCTTCCATCGTGCTGTCGCGCAAGCAGTCCACCATCAGCCATTCCCTGAAAAAGCTTGAGAACGAACTCGGGGTCCGGCTTTGCATTCGGGGTCCGGCCGGTTTCAAGCTGACGGACGAAGGCCATCTCCTGATCGAATACTGTCACAGCATCTACAGTAAAGTGGATGAAATTCCGAACAAGCTTGACAACCTCTCCGAGGAAATTCATGGACAGCTGAAAATCCAGATGATCAGCAACCTGGTCAGTCCCGAACTGGATGAAATTTTCAGTCACTACATTCGCCACTATCCCTATATTGAGCTGATATCGATATTGTTCCCTGGGAGGGGATTTCAACCGCCATCTTGCGAAACAATATTGACATCGGCATTGCGCCGGTGAGTGCCCGGCACAAGGAGCTGAACTACAACCACCTGTTCAAGGAAAAGCATCGAATCTATTGCAACTCGGATCATCCTCTTTTCGGAAAAACCGAAAGCAATTTCATGGCACTGTCGAAAGAAAAATTCGTCCTTACGGGTAACGACGAACCCGAACAACTCACCAAATTCCGTCTGAAGTACAATCTGGGTCACCATACCGGTGGAATTTCTTCCAGTTTGGAAGAGGCGAAACGTCTGACCCTTTCGGGGGCGGGAATCTGTTTTCTCCCCGAAGGATTCACTGAAAGGGAGGTACGGCAAAATCTGCTGTGGCCGGTCACCGAGGTGATTGACGCCCTCACGCTGGATATCTTTATCATTACCCACCCGCAAATACCGGAACGCCTGGCCCGGCAGTACTTTCTCGACGAAGTCGTCCGATCAGCGACGAATGGGACGGCCCGGACAATGCAAACCTGGTCGGGAAAAGGAGCGCCGTACGGACCCCGGGCATTTTAAGGCCCGGTTTACTGTACAATCTGACACCGCCACCCTTCTTTCACAAACGGGTTGATGACCATACGGATTGCAGACCGCTGGTTCGAGAGAAAAGCGGTCGATGAAGAGATTACTTTGTTGTGGGAACCCATGGTGGACCCATTGCTGCGTTGCAATATTTGGCATGTGCGGGGACGGGACCGGGATTTGCTGGTGGATACCGGTCTGGGAATTTGCAGCCTGAGAGAGGCTGCACGTGACCTTCTGCAAAAGAACGTCATCGCTTTTGCGACACACAGTCACATGGATCATATGGGCGGCATGCATGAATTCAACATCCGAATCGGCCACCCGAAAGAGCAACACGCCATGATGGACCCGGTTGTTTTCGGGTCAATGTCGGCGCGGGACTACGACCCCTCGTTTATGCAATACATGGCCGATATCGGTTATCCCCTGAAAGAGGAGCTGGTCACGGCCTATCCATACGAGGGATATGACCCGTCCAGCTACACAGTCCAGCCGGCCGCGCCGACCTGGTTGGTGGAGGAAGGCGATGTCGTTGACCTGGGCAATCGTGCCTTTGAGGTATTGCATCTGCCCGGACACTCCCCCGGCAGTATCGGGTTGTGGGAAAAGTCCACCGGCATTCTTTTTTCCGGGGATGCGGTCTACGACGGACCCTTGCTCGATGGCCTTGAAGATTCCAGTATTGCGGACTATCTCCAAACCATGGAGCGCCTGAAGTCACTGCCGGTCCGGGTCGTGCACGCGGGCCATGACCCCAGCTTTGGCCGCAGGCGGCTGCGTGAAATTGCTGAATCGTACCTCCAAAGCCGGTCGGGTTAACTGGAACTCACAACCGCACCCCATTCCATGGTGAATACCCGGGTCCGGGCAAATGGCCGGCAACGGGCAAACCCCTCCCCCGTTGCAAAGCCATGGTCCTGGACGAAAGGACCGGTTTCCCCTCCCTTTAAAACAGCCTGAGGTATTCCTGCACTTCCCAGTCGGTCACCGTCTGGTGATAACGCTCCCACTCATCGGTCTTGTATGCAAGGATTGAATTCAGCAGGGTTTTGCCCATAACCTGCTCGGCCAGTTCACTTTGGCCCAGCTGTTCCGTCGCCTCGAGCAAATTCCTCGGCAAGCGGGTCAACGAACGTTTTGCCTTCTCTTCTTCATCCATGATGTATAAATCTTCGTCCAGAGACGGACCCGGATCAATCTTGTTGACCAATCCATCCACCGACGCTGCCAGCATCATGCCCAGGCCCAGGTACACATTCATACACAGGTCGGCCGCCCTGTTTTCAATGGCAAACCGGGCCTGTGGAAGACGCAACATCGCCGAGCGATTGTTTCTGCCATATGCCATGTGCGTGGGGGCCCAGGTAAAAGTGCCTCCTTCAAATCCGCCTACCTTCGGTACAAGCCCGTTATAGGAGTTCACGGTGCAGCAAGCGATGGCAGTAATGGCGGCACCGTGTTTCAGAATTCCGCCCAGGGCATGAAACACCTCTTCACTCCATTCCCCGTTTTTGCCTTCATAAATGTTCACACCCAAATTGTCCGTTCGCTGGATCGAGGTATTCATATGGGCACCGGAACGCCAGTCCCCGGTGGTGGGTTTTGGCATAAAAGTCACAAACATGCCGTGTTTCTTGGCAATCTCCTTGACCAGAACACGCAGGAAAACCAACCGGTCTGCCATATCCAAAACATCGGTATAGTGGAAGTCCAGCTCGAATTGGGAATAGGCCCCTTCTGCCACCACATCGTGCATATTCCAGCCCAGGTCCTCGACAATATCGATCAGTTCACCCAGAAAGGCCATGGAATCCGTCGTGTATTCCGCGTCATACCCGAACGCCTGACGACGGGGTCGCACCCCCTGTGGCGGATCATTATCGAACGCCTTGACAGGTTGACCATTTTCATCCCAGGTCATGACGATGAATTCAGGTTCAATTCCGGCATACATCGCATAGCCCTGCTCTGCGGCATCCCGCACCGCACGCTTGAGTGTCTGTCGCGGACAGAGATTGTACGGCTTGCCTTCCCACCACAAATCAGCAAATACCCATGCAATGGTGGTGTCCCAGGGACAAATCAGCAGGCTGTCCAGGTCGGGCAGGGAAATCTGGTCCGAATCGGCCGGCCCAAGATCCGGCACGAATGAAACCGAGTGAACCGCAAACTGTGGCCCTTTCCCCATGCACAGCAATTCGAAATCACTCATGGGCACGGGCTTGGTCTTTGGAATGCCGTGCATATCGATCCAACAGGAAAAAATGTACTTGACCCCGGCCTCTTCAAGTTTCTTTTTTTCCCGGGCTACGCGTTTTGGATCCGGAAGCGCATCCTCGTAATTTTCGTAGTAAATATTGCTCATTCAACTTTTCTCTGGATTAAGGTTAATATTTGGTTTCAAGTGGGGCCAGTGAATTTCCCAAACACCTGCCGCTTAAGCAAAAATGATGGGTTCCGTCCCTGTGGTTGGGCTGCCATGGCCTCAACCCGGAATAGGGTCCCCGGTCTCCAATGAGGAAACCGGAAGCGCCGCATGGGAACCGGCCGTCTCCAGCAAAGGATCATGGCAGCTAAAATCTCCATGGTCTCCCGGAAAGGCTTTTGATCTTCATATTCGATATTCCGGCCATCACTCGGCCAGGTTCACCCCAAAGACATGCCATTTCCGATTCCTGCTTGTGCTGATTGCCCCAATTCAGGAACAAAACATCTTTCACCAGAATGATCGAACGCCTCACCCTGACCCATTTTCCTAGAAACACAGGAATATATCGTTATATTATGAATAATTCAATTACTTAATTGATTTATTGCTGATAAGTTAATAATCATATGTTTTATTGATTATTACATAAATTTGCAAGGGTCAACTTGCAGAACCCCTGGAATCCGTCAGGCAAGACACGTCGTGGAATACCGCCGGTCCCGGGCAATACCAGACAGAATGAACCAGCCACCCAGCGACTCCAGAAAGCGGGTGTCCGGCAGAAAACCCATGAAGTGCTGACTGGTCTGTTCAGGTGATTTTCCGTTTGCGGGTTGCGGGGATTTCCCGGATACCGCACCGTTGCCCGGAAATTTCCGCCCTGGTCCCCCTTCCTGGCCAATCTCAAGGAATCCGGTCATGTCGTGGTAGGAATGCCCGTTACCGGGCACCCCCCACACAGATCCGTACGTGCG
>WTGA01000019.1 GCA_011523765.1 Gammaproteobacteria bacterium | reverse complement strand
TCATTGGTATATCCCAGTCCACTGAGTCGCAGCGAAGTGGCATCCGGCGCATAAAAACTGTGGGCGTCGAAATCTTCGAGCTTGTGTTCGCGGCCTACCAGGAATGTCCGGCAAACGGCCGGGGATGCCCCGAACAAGTAGCTGCTCAGCCAGGAATGGCGGTGAAAGTTGCGAATCAACGCAAAATAGTGATCAGATTTCCCATTCTGTACCTGGTCGTCGTTGTCGGCATCCAGATAGGCTGTCCAGAAGGAATCGGGCAGGGAAAAATTGAAATGGATACCGGCGATGGCCTGCATGAGAGAACCGTACCGGTAGCTCAGCCCCCGGCGATAGGTTTCTTTCATCCTCGCAATATTGGATGTCCCGTATCGTGCGATGGGAATGTGCTCTTCGCTTTCAACGATACACGGCATGCTGTTGACCCAGAGTTTTTCATTGCCAATATGCTGATAGACAAAATGGTGAATGTCGTACAGTTCATTCAGCAGGTCCTGGATATCCGTGTGGACACCCGTGACAAATTCAAGGAGGGACTCGGAATAGTCCGTGGTAATGGACGGGTGTGTCAGGGTGGACCCGAGTGTGCGGGGATGGGGGGTTTGTGCGAGCCAACCCTCCGGGTCGACCCGTAAACTTTCCTTTTCCAGTCCCCTCTGCAATTGTGCCAGATGGGATTCGGCCCCCTGCCTGACCAGGGATTCCAGGGTCATCGCTATATTTTCCGACACAATATTTCTCATGATTCCTGATTGGTTATCAATGTGGAGGCGACCGATGATAAATCAACCGTCCAAATAATGGGCTGAAAGATCATTTCCCAGAGCCTGGAGTGGTAAAATAACCCGATTCACGTTCCCTGTCAGGTCCATGGAAAAAGAGTTTTCAGTCGCCCCCATGCTGCATGCCACCGACCGGCATTGTCGGGCGTTTTTGCGTCTGTTTTCACCCCGATTCCGCCTGTATACCGAAATGATCGTGGTCGGGTCCGTTCTGCACGGTGATGCGGACCGGTTCCTGGGTTTTGATGCTTCGGAACATCCCCTGGCGCTGCAACTTGGCGGGTGTCATCCCCATGAGTTGGCCATGGGTTCACGAAGAGGTGCCGAGTATGGCTACGATGAAATCAACCTGAATATAGGCTGTCCCAGTGACCGGGTAAAAAATGGGCAGTTTGGTGCCTGCCTGATGGCCAGGCCCGGACTGGTTGCGGAATGTGTTGCGGCCATGGCTGAAAGTGTTCCGGTTCCGGTTTCCGTTAAAACCCGTCTTGGAATTGATGACCTGGACAGCGATGAACACCTGTACCACTTCATTGAATCGGTGTCTGCTGCCGGTTGCGGGAAATTCATTATCCATGCGCGAAAAGCCTGGCTGAATGGCTTGAACCCGAAACAGAACAGGACCATTCCCCCCCTGCACTATGATCGTGTCTACCGGCTAAAGCAGGACTTTCCGCATCTGCACATTGCCATCAACGGGGGGATTGAATCGGTGGACGATATTGCCCGGCACCTGGAAAAAGTGGACGGGGTGATGATTGGCAGGGAGGCCTATCGAAACCCGTGGATTCTGAAAACCGTGGAGGATGCCTTTTGCGGTGCTTCGCCCCGGCATCCACGCGATGCCGCCGAGGACTTCCTGGTTCGGATGAATATTGTGAAGTCGTTTTTCCCGTATGTGGAATTCCAGTTGCAACAGGGCGTTTTCCTTCGCCATATGACCCGGCATATGCTTGGCGTTTTTCATGGCCAGGGCGGGGCAAAGTCCTGGAGGCGTTATCTTTCGGAACACGGCAGCAGGAAAAATGCCGGGATTGAGGTGATTGAGCAGGCTCTTCGGCTGGTTCATCCCGATACGGGGGACAGCCGGGCGTTCCAGGACCCCGGCCACAGCGGTGGAACCAAACCCTGGACGCAAGCAATACAACCGTCCCGGCAATTCGAGAGGCAGGCATGGTCCGATCCATTGGGTATGTGAACGGCGTCGTGACCGACTTGGCGGATGCCCGGATTCCGGTACTGGACCGGGGATTTCTCTATGGGGATTCGGTGTACGAAGTCTTTCGAACCTATTGCGGCATTCCCTTTCTTTTTGACGAGCATTTCGATCGCCTGCTGAATTCCGCGAAGCTGGCGGGCATGATCATTCCCTACAGCCGGGAGGACATTTATGCGGCAACGCACCAGGCTGCAATGGCCGCCCATGCGGATGCCGGCGAGGATATCTATGTGCGTTACCAGATCACCCGCGGGGTCGGACCGATTGACTTGAATCCGGAAGCGTCACAGGGGTCGACGCTCATCGTCATCGTCAAGGCCGTTCCCGGCAGAAACCCGGAACATTACGACCCGGGGATCACCCTGGCGGTTCCGGAATTGAGAAGGAACAGTATCAACAGCCTGAATCCGAACATCAAGAGCGGGAACTACCTGAACAACATCATTGCCTTGGCCGAGGCCAGGAAATCGGGTGCCGACGACTGCCTGATGCTCGATGCTGCGGAGCAGGTCACCGAATGTTCCAACAGCAATTGCTGGTTTGTACTGGACAACAAGGTGGTGACTCCCGAAGATGGCAACCTCAATGGATTGACGAGACGGACGCTCATTGACCTGTATGGAAGGGCCGGCATCCGCGTGGAACTGCGACGGGTTCAGTACGAAGAGCTGGAAAATGCCACTGAGTGTTTCATTACCAGTGCGACTCGGGAGGTCATGCCGGTGGCCCGGTTGAAACTCCTGGACGGGCGGTGTCTCCATTTCGAAAACGGGGGCGGCCCCCGGACCCGTCTGGCGATGGGCCTGTATGGAGAGATGGTCCGGGAGTTCGTCCAAACCCACGAGACGTCGAGGTGGCATTGAGGCCGACTCGATTCCACTTGGGGCTATGGGCAATGCTGAATAAAACCCGTTCCGGCCTGGTTGCCGGCGGGTTCTGTGCCGTGGCCGTGCTGGTCGTGTTGGACGCGGGGGAACTGGACCCTGAGCAGGTGCTTCGCCTGTCCTGTTTCATGGCCGTATTGGTATTGCTCGGGGTATGGGAATGGGGCAGGCCGAGGCGAAAGAACAGTGCGAGAATGCTCCGATGGCCCTCCAATTTCGGGATTTTGCTGAGCAATGTCGTGGTTCTTTCCCTGCTTCCATTGACAGCGGTGACCTCCGCATACTTTGCCCTGGAACACCGGTTCGGCCTGTTTGTCTGGCTGGAAATGCCGTTGTGGCTGTCCGTCATTCTTTCCCTGCTTGTGCTGGATGCCGTGATTTACTGGCAGCACCGGCTGTTTCACCTGATCACGCCGATGTGGCGGGTACACCGGATGCACCATACGGACCTGGAGTTTGATGTGACCACCGCACTGAGGTTTCACCCGGTAGAAATCGTGGTTTCCCTGCTCATCAAGGCAGCCGTCATCATCCTTCTGGGTGCCCCCGTTCTCTCCGTGATTGCTTTTGAAATCATACTCAACGGCAGTGCAATGTTCAATCACAGCAATATCCGACTGCCACGGCATGTCGACAGATGCCTGCGGTCGGTGGTGGTGACACCGGACATGCACCGGGTGCATCATTCGGTCCATGGCAGTGAGCACCAGTTCAATTTCGGATTTTGCCTGTCTGTCTGGGACAAGATGTTCGGGAGCTATGTCGGGCAACCGAGGGCCGGTCATGAACAGATGGAAATCGGTCTCAATGACTTCAGGGGGCCGGAGGAGGGAAGATTGGACAAACTGTTGACCCAGCCCTTCAGGTAAAACCGGAAAAAGCAGATGCCCATCGACAGAAAACTGCTTGAGGTGCTGGTTTGCCCGGTGACCAAGCTTCCGGTTCATCGTCTCGGAGGAAAAAAACTCAAGCAGATGAATGACCTGGTCAAGGAAGGAAAAATCAGGACCATGGACGGGGACATCCTCAGGGAGCCCCTGACGGAAGCGCTGATGACCAGCAATAAAAATATGGTTTACCGCGTTGAAAGAGGAATTCCGATCATGCTGGAAGACCAGGGCATCGGCACGCACCAGATTGCAAACTGGTGAGGTCCGGCCCCTTCCGGGGTCAATAGTCCTTTCTCTTGATATTGGTGCGCAACAGTTTTTTGTGCTGTTTGGCTTTCAGGCGCGCCTGGGCGTGTTCAATCATTTTATACTGGCACCCTGACGCTTTTGCCGATTTCGGTTTGCGCTTGACGTAGGACCCGTCGGATTGCATTTCCCAGGCATTGGTGCTGTCATCCAGCAGTGTATTCAACACGAGCCGTATCTCTTCCTGCAGGTGCCTGGAGGTGACCGGCGTCACCACTTCCACCCGGCTTTCCAGGTTTCTTTGCATCAGGTCTGCGGAACCGATGAGATACTCCTCATTGCCCCCGTTCCTGAAATAAAAGATACGGCTGTGTTCAAGGAAGTGACCGACAATGCTGAGAACGGTAATATTTTCCGAAACACCGGCTAACCCGGGCCGGAGTCGGCAGGTATCCCGCACAATCAAATCAACGGTGACACCGGCCTGGGAGGCCTGGTAAAACGCCTTCACCAGGTCCCTGTCTTCCAGGGCATTGACTTTCACCTGGATCAACCCCGGGGTCTGGTCGCTGTGCATGCCAATTTCCCGCTTGATATTCTCCAGCAGCCGGCGTTTCAGGTGTTTGGGCGCCGGCAATATCTTTTTGTAATTTCGCTTTGGCGTGTATCCCGTAGTGAGATAGTTGAACAATTCGGTGACATCGTGACCGATCTCTTCATCACAGGTAATCAGCCCCAGATCAGTATACTGTCTTGCGGTGCCGCCATGGTAGTTCCCGGTGCCAATATGGACATACCGTCGTATGCCGCTGTAATCCTGCCTGACGACCATAATCACCTTGCAGTGGGTTTTCAGTCCAATCACGCCATACGTCACATGCATGCCGGCCTGTTCCATGCGTTCCGCCCATTCGATATTCGCGGCTTCGTCAAATTTAGCCTTCAGCTCCACCACCACGGTCACCTGTTTGCCATTTTGTGCGGCCTCAATCAGCAGGTCCACAATGCGGGTTTCCCGGTTGGTGCGGTACAGGGACATTTTGATTGCCCGGACCTTCGGGTCCCGGGCGGCCTCCTCGATGAACCGGACTACGGAGGTGGTAAACGATTCATAGGGGTGTTGCAGGAGAATGGATTCCGCTTCGCGCAGGATATGAAAGATGTTGCGTTGTCTTTCCTGCAGCCGATGATGGTTGACCGGGAAGTGGGGGGGGGGCTGCAATTCGGGAATGGGCAACAGCGCGAGCTGCATCAGTTCCTTCTGCATCATCAGGCCGTCGCGTTCGAATACATCCTGGCCCGGGTCCAGCCCCAGTTCCGCTGCCAGCAGGTTTTCCCGGAATTCATCCATGCCGGTATTGACCACCAGGCGGACGGTGGGCGCAATCCGCCGGTCGCGCAACTCCAGCTCAATCATCTCCATCAGATCGTTGGCACCGGATTCCTCGCGTTCTGCAGCCGCATTGCGTACTACGAAGAAAAAGTCATGGGCAATGATTTTGACATCCGGGAACAGCAGGTCCAGGTTGTTGGCCATGACATCTTCCAGGGTAACGAAATGATGGCTGTCCCCGATTTGAATAAAACGCGAAATTCCTGTTCCCACCGGGACCTTGATCCGTGCCAGTACCGGTTCCCCTTCTTCGGTGTCCGGTTGGATCGTGACCTGGATATTCAGGGAAAGATTGGAAATAAACGGAAAGGGATGTGCCGGATCGATGACCTGCGGGGTGACCAGGGCAAAGATATTGTCGATGTAGTACTGGCGGACTTCCCCTTTCTCCTTGGCATCCAGCTGGTTGTACTGGAGTATGCAAACACCGTTTTCCTCCAGCTGTGCCAGCAGACCGGGCAAATGCCTGTCCCGCTCGCTTTCGATTTCCGTGACCATTGCACGTGCCTCGGCGAGCTGTTGGCGGGGCGTGCGCCCATCCACAGAGAGTGTGGATACGCCGGTCGCGACCTGTATCTTCAGTCCACCGATCCGTTTCATGAAGAATTCATCGATATTGGACGAAAAGATGGCAAAGAACTTGAGTCGTTCCAGCAGGGGATTGTCCGGGGTGATCCCTTCGTGAAGCACGCGCCGGTTGAACTGCAACCAGGTCAATTCGCGACTCAAGTAAAGGGCTGGAGAATCCAGGTCCACGGGACCGGATGCCGGCGATTCTGAGGATTCCGCCTCGATATTTTGTCTGTTGAGCGGTGTGATATTGGACATTTCGGGAAGTTCGGTACTTAAATTGTTGATATTACAGCAAATAATGGTCAGACATCAATATGATCTCACGATCAGGCTCAAAATACATCGATTTTTCTATTGAAATCAAGTCTATATTGAGTAATATTAAGGATAATTCAATCTTGAGGAGCAAGCTGTTAGATGAGCGAGCACCCCCCCGACCACTTATATCACCAAAATACAGATGGAACAGCTGCTGCAATTTGCAAACCAGTACTGGCAGTGCGTGGTCGAATACTTCGCCTTCGACCCCGCCGTGCTTGCCGAACCGGACATGATTGTCCGGCTTGGGGTACAGCTGTGCCTGCTCCTTTGCTCCGCATTCTTTTCCAGTTCTGAAACTGCTCTTTTCTCCCTTTCCCGTTTAGACCTGCAGCAGTTACGCAGGGAGCAAAACCCCCGTTCCGAGACGATCCATGAGCTGCTGGACCAGCCCAGGCGGCTGATTATTTCCATCTTGAGCGGAAACGAGCTGGTCAATATCGCTGCAGCAGCCAATATGACCCTGATTCTGATTACGCTGTATCCGGCGGATCAGGTCGTGTTGATCAATCTCATTGTCATGGTGCCGTTGTTTCTGCTGCTGGGAGAGGTGACCCCCAAAACCATTGCAGTATCCAATCCGGTTCGGTACAGCACCGGAATCGTCGCCCGCCCGTTGTGGTTATGGATCCGCCTGATTGCCCCGGTCCGTTGGGCAATCCGGGGCGTTGCGGACCGGATTACCACCTGGTTCGTGGGTGAAATCAAGACGGCGGACAATATTCTCCAGGTAGACGAATTCCGGACCCTTGTCGAGCAGGTTTCGGAAGAAGGTGTGCTGGATGCGACCGAACGTGCGCTGATCTACAACCTTCTGGAGGCCAATGAAACCGAAATTGTGGAGGTGATGACACCGCGGACCCAAATGGCATTTCTGAATGTTGAAATGAGCGTGCCGGAGATGGTGGAAAAATTTATTGCCTACCGCCATCCCCGGGTCCCCGTTTTTAAAACCCATCGTGACAACTTGGTCGGGTTTGTTCATGCCGAAGACATTCTGCGCCTGGTTCTGGACAATGCGGAACTTGCGGATCTCCGTCCGGAAGACATCATGCACCCCCCGGTGGTTGTGCCCCTGACGAAAAAGGTGGATGAAATGTTCGATTTCTTTCAGACATACCAGGTCCGGGCCGCGGCCTGCCTGAATGAATTTGGCGGCGTGGAAGGATTCATCACGATGCGGGGGGTGCTGAATTTCATTTTTGGCGATATCAGTGGGGGTTCGAAAGCCACCGCCGGCTACTACGAGGAAAAAGACTACAATATCTATGAGGTCCCCGGGGATATGAAGCTGAATGACTTCAACAACCTGACCAATTTCGGCATCGAGGACCCGAGGATGACCACCATTGCAGGTTTCGCCTTTCGCTGGCTGGACAGACTGCCGAAGGAAGGGGATATGGTGAAAAGCGAGGATATTATCATCCAGATCCTGGAGATGGATGATCACCGAATTGCCAAGGTGCGGGTGGCAAAGGGATTCGACGAGCAGGACTTCCTGCAGGCTCAGGAAATCCTGGTTGCCGGCGAAGAGCAAAGGACCGACCCCCGGGCGGATGACCGGGACGAGTATGCGGAAATACCGGAAGACATCGATGAAGACCTGGAAGTGGAATCCGAGGAGGAATCCGACCAGATGGGCCGTCCGTCATGACCATTCTCGGAATATTCTTTCTGCTGGTTTTCCTTTTGTTGCTGAAAGGGTTTTTTTCGGGTTCCGAAATCGCCCTGGTCAATTCCGACAAGGTGAAGCTTACCGCCAAGGCAAACCAGGGTGACCGCGGGGCCAGGGAGGTGCTGGAGCTTTACAAGACCCCGGATGTAATGCTGGGGACCACATTGGTGGGGACCAACGTGGCCACCGTGGCGATGACGACCATCGGTACCGTGATCTTCGTCAACCTGTTTGGTGAAAATGGCGACTGGTATGCCTTTGTCGTGTTCACGCCGATCCTGCTGATTCTCGGAGAAATTGTCCCGAAGAGCATTTTCCAGCAAAAGTCCGATCAGATTGCACCGCTTGCGATCTATCCGCTCAAACTGTTTTCGGTTCTGTTTTACCCGCTGATCTTCGTCTTCTCGCGTATCGCGCGGTACCTGGCAAAATTGCTGGGCGGGGGGAAAGTGGAGCAAAACCTGTTCATGACCCGGGAGCAGGTCCGGTCCATTGTGGACATGACCGAAAGAACGTCTTCGGTCGATGCTTTTGACCGTGGCCGGATCCGGCGCGTGATTCGTTTCGGTGATACGACCGTGGGAGAGGCCATGATTCCGATCGCAGAGGTCACTGCGATCGCCTACAACAGGGGAATATTGCGTGCGATTGCCACGGTACGCAGGAAGGGATACAACCGTCTGCCGGTCTACAAGGGCAATACCAGCAACATTATCGGCATTGTCACGTTGACGACCTGGGACATGATGGACAAGTCAACGGCCAGCAAGAACCTCACCGAACTGGTGAAACCCGCACAGTATGTGCTGCAATTTCAAACCATCGATGAACTGCTGCCCATCCTCCGTCAGCGGGAAGATCACATGGCCGTGGTGGTCGATGAATTCGGTTCGGCGGTGGGGATCATTACCATGGAGGACATCGTCGAGGAAGTGGTGGGAGATATCGATGTGGGGTACGACTTTGAAGAATACCTGCCACGGAGAAAGCGTGTTTTCCAGACCATCGACGAAGACAACTACCGGCTGGATTCGAGAATTTCAGTGTCTGAAGTCAATGATCTGCTGGAGATCAACCTGAACACCAAAACCGCCCACACCATTGGTGGATTGATCATGGAGCAGCTCGGGCATATCCCGGAGCAGGGCGAGTCCATGGTGGAGCAGGGCTACCGGTTCAGTGTGGAAGAACGCACGGAACGAGCGATTGTCCACATCAAGGTGGAAAGGATGGGATAAGGGGAAAGACCTGTCCGGTTGTGCAGCGGGAACTTGATCTTGCGGCAGGGATTGGTGTTAAATTTGCGGTCACCTGCACAGGCAGGCAAAGCGGCCATGTCTGGCTCGGTTTCAGCCGGGCGCCGGATGGACCAGCTGGAAGGCAGAGGAATGGGCACCCTTTCGTAGATTCGCGCAGGGGATGTCCAATAGCGGAAAACAGACTATTTGTTTACGGTAACTTGGTCGTATCATGCTCGAACAGGAACTGAAACTGACGGCCCCCCGTCTGGAAGTATTGAACGACGTGTTTGAATCGCCGTATGTGCGGCAATACTCGATCGGCAATCCGCTTCCTCCGGCAAGGTTTCTGGGCATTTACTACGACACGCAGGACGATTCCCTGAGAAAGGCGAAATGCTCCTTTCGGGCCCGCCTGGAAGGCAGTGTATTCCGGGCGGCATTCAAATCGGCCGGTGAAACCATTGACGGCCTGTTCCGCCACCAGGAATATGAAACCGTCATTGACGGCTGGCTCGAAAATGTTTCCCTGGTCCCGGAAGGTGAGTTGAAGGACGTGCTTTTGCAACTGTTGGGTCCGAATGAGCCCCTGGTTCCCCGGGTCAAAGTCGATATGCAGCGAAGAGTGATGAATCTGAAAATCGAGGAAACACAAATCGAACTGGTTGCCGATCAAGGAGTGATTGCGGCCAATGACCGGGAGCATGCGCTGTTCGAACTGGAACTCGAATTGAAGCAGGGTGACATTGAGCGGATCATGGCAATGGGAGAGTACCTGAAATCGAACTTTTCACTGGTACCGTCCCGGCTGACCAAACACCAGATCGGTCTGGGTCTTTGGCAAACCCGCTGAATGGCACATTGGTGCATCACCCGGAGACCGGGATGGTTGAAGGGGCGACTTTCATCGCGTCTCCCAATTTCGATGACCGTCCGTCGGGGATTGAAATCGATGTGCTGGTCATTCATGCCATCAGCTTGCCTCCCAGGTGTTATGGGAACGGGTATGTGGAGGCGCTCTTTACCAACCGGCTGGACCCGGATGAACACGTGTGTTTCAGTGAGGTCGCACACTACCGGGTTTCTTCCCATTTCTATATCAAGCGTGATGGAGATCTCCTCCAGTTTGTCGCCTCCACGGACCGGGCCTGGCATGCCGGGGAATCCGAATTCCGCGGACGAAAAAAGGTCAACGATTTTTCAATCGGTATTGAACTGGAAGGATGTGATGAAGAGAAGTTTGAAAATGTGCAGTATACCGTCCTGTGTCGTTTGACTTCGGTTTTACGGGACGCTTTCCCCGCAATCGGTGTCTGCAATATTGTCGGGCATTGTGATATCTCGCCGGGAAGGAAAACTGACCCCGGGCCGCATTTCAACTGGCCGAGATTTCTGGGTTCACTGTCCCGATAGGATACCTATTTCCTGCGCCGGCTCAGCAACTCTTCAATGATCGGGCCGACGATGATCTCCATGGCCATGCCCATTTTCCCACCCGGGACCACCAGGGTGTTCCGCCTTGACATGAAGGAATCGTGGATCATGGATTGCAAATTGGTGAAGTCCGGTTTCCACTTGTTGGGGTTTTTGAACCGGATTACAACGAAACTTTCATCCAGGGTGGGGATGTCCCGGGCCACAAACGGATTGGAGGTGTCTACCGTTGCCACCCGCTGGAAATTGATGTCGGTCAGCGAAAACTGGGGGGTGATGTGATTGACATAATCGGGCATTCTCCTCAAGATGGTGTCGATGACCTCTTCCTTGCTGTAGCCCCGTTCCATCCGGTCGCGGTGAATTTTCTGGATCCATTCCAGGTTGACCACCGGGACGACACCCAGCGCGAGGTCGACATGCCGGGTGACATCGTACCCTTCACCCTTGACCATGCCGTGCAGGCCTTCGTAGAACAGTAAATCCGTGTTGTCGGGAATGGGTTCATAGGGTGTGAACTGCCCGGTCTTCATTTTTTGTGAAAACCGGCTTCTGTACAGCTTGAGTTCCTTTTTGCTGTGGATATAGTGCCGATAGTGTCCCGTTCCATCCCGTCCATATGACCGGAACAGGTTTTCCAGTTCGTGGAAGTTGTTGGAGGCGGGCCCGAAGTGACTGAAATAGGGGTCGCCATTCTTTTCTGCTTCCTGCACTGCACGGGCAAATTCCTCGTGGGTATGCCGATGAAAACTGTCTCCGCTGATATAGGCCGCATTGATTTTGTATCGCAAAAACAAATGTTCAAAGCTGCTTTTTACCGTGGTTGTGCCAGAACCGGATGAACCGGTTACCACGATAACAGGATGGGATTTCGACATTTACAGGCTTGGAACAGTGAGGTGGTGGATCAACAATTCGCCGATTATCGATGGGAAAAACGATATATAAGGCAACTTAATCATTATATTAAATGTTATAATTCTTTGATTATACAAAAATCCTTTTTGATTGGAGTTTAGTTTATGCCGTTGCACATCACAATGCGCCAGTTACAGGTGTTTGAGTCTGTAGCGAGGCTCTTGAGTTTTACCCGGGCTGCCGAAGAACTGCATCTCACCCAGCCGGCCGTTTCCATGCAGGTCAAACAGCTGGAATCCATGGTTGATTTCTCGTTGTTCGAACAGTTGGGCAAGCGAGTATACCTCACGGAAGCGGGCAGGGTCATGGTGCAGCACAGCCGAAGGATGATGGCTCAACTGGTTGAGATTGAGAACGACATCAATTGTCTGCGGGGTATAGAAGGGGGGCAATTGAAATTATGCATTGCTTCTACTGTAAACTATTTTGCCACCCGCCTGCTCTCGGAATTTTGCGAACGATACCAATCCGTGGACATCAGCCTGGACGTGATCAATCGGAAAAAATTGATTCGGCGGCTGGAAGCCAATGAACCGGATCTGGTACTCATGGGGCAGCCGCCGGAGGAGCTCGATGTGGAGGCCTGTGCGTTTATGGACAATCCGCTGATTATCATTGCGGCACCAGGACACTTGCTGGCACAGGAGAAGAATATTCCCATTGCGAGGATGGCAGAAGAGACTTTTGTCATGCGTGAGCCGGGTTCCGGTACGCGCACAGCCATGAAACGTATTTTTGACGAGCACGGTGTCATCCCCAATCCGGGGGTACAATTGTCCAGCAATGAAACGATCAAGCAAAGCGTGGAAGCGGGACTGGGACTGGCCGTGGTCTCATCACATACCGTGGATTTGGAATTGGGAGCAGGACGGTTGATCGCGCTCAATGTGGAATATTTTCCAATCATGCGGAAATGGTATGTGGTCTACCGCCGGGGTAAACGGTTGTCCACCACTGCAAAAGCTTTTCTGGATTTTGTGTTGTCCCGGGCTGAGATCAAACCGGCGGACTAGAGCGCGGTGTTCGCTGGCTGAAACAGCGGTACTCCCGCAAAGTTCTTGACTAATGGGCGTTCGTGCTCTTTAATCCGCAGCTTCCTTCTTCGTTATAGGGCCAGGTAGCTCAGTCGGTAGAGCAGTGGACTGAAAATCCTCGTGTCGGTGGTTCGATTCCGCCCCTGGCCACCATATATATCAATAGTTTACGATCAATATCCTCTATTTATTAGTCTTTATAATCCTCATCAGGTGCAATACAGGTACACCCACAAGGGAGGAGGTCGAAACCTGGCGACCATTACCAAGGCTCCATCCGGTGCAAGGGAAATCCCACCATTGCCAAATCATTTCGGGTGAAGCGGGATGCACAAAGCTGGGCCGGGTCAATCTTGCGAGACGGTCGATCCATTTGATGGACAGCAAGAACAATTCATCGAGAACTGTTCCGCTGACCAACAAGGCGATAGTGATTTTACGGGAAGCCATGAATCATGCGGTCCGGCCCCACGGATACCGAATTGATCTTCTTCGGAGAAGAACCCGGAAGGGACGGGGTGCGCCGTCCGTACAGTACGAACCGGGTCTGGCGTTTCGCGTTGAGCCGGGCCGGGATTGAGAATCTGTCTGAGAAGATTGCGTTGATATGATTGTTTTTCTAGGGTGATAATCGCTACGACGACTACGATGCCGTTACCCGCGCCGAGACTCCTCAGTATGTCCTCCTTCGAAGTAGCATTCGGTTCAGAATCCCGGGCCCCGTAAAATCAAGGCCTTGGAGCAGCGATTCCTGCTTTTTCTCAAAGCCACCGGAACCCCCATGCGGACAGTCAGCCGGGTTTCGAGATTGGCGATGCGGGTTTCCAGTCTGGCTTCAACTCCTTCCAGTTGCGCACTGGTCGAAACGCCTCCGGTCCAGTGTCTCTCTGGCGGGCGGTTTTGGGGAGGTCGGTTTTCAAGAACGCCGACCACGGCGTTCTTGCCATTCTGCCAGCACGCGAAAACCGATAAGTCCAGCCTCGATGATCAGGGCTGTCGCAATGGCAGGATGAGTTAGTCATTCAATCATTTTCTCTCGATGGAACCAAGCAGGGACAATGCAACACCGATTATCCCCAAGGAGTTCTTACAGCGGGGTCCGCTACGCTGACGCACAGGGAACCTGGGAAGGGATTGCCCGGTTCCCGTATACCGCATGAAACCGGGAGACTTTCATCTAAAAAACCAAGGGGCAATGGTTTGTTTCATGCAAGGTTGCTAGACGCAAATTGCCGTTCTCGATTGTTCCGTAGAACAATCCTCCGATGGCGGTCGCCAACCCAAAGTTTCGCGAGAGATTGCCAATATGCCTCATGTTGATACGGTGCCGGCGCATGACTACGGAGTATACACGGTCGACACTTGTCAATCACACTGCGGGCTATCTGAAAGGGTTTTTCCGACGAGTCAGCCCGCATCCGCTGGCGGTCCGTTTGGGCAGAATCAATCAGGTTTTTGTGAAAACAACAATCGTGGCTAATACTGCTATAACTACCAGTACAAGTGTGGCTTCAATCATTCTTCATTTCTCCGTCTCACCTCGGATGTTTCCGAGTATTCGCATGGCTAGTATTTCTAACCATACGGCGATTGACCCCCAGAGTATCACAATCCACGTGGGGATTACAGAGCCGTAAATTTTCAGACCAACCGGGATGAGCGCGCCGATTCCGATGCTTCGCAGTGTGACGGCCAGGTGCCGACATTGCTCAGCATTCAGTTTCTCGGTTTTATAAATCCCTGTCAATATTTGTGTCCATAAAATCCCAATAATCACTCCAAGGGCTAATCCATAGACCAGCCATTCCAACATGGTTTGGCTGCCAAGCGATTTGTGCGATTCCCATCCGAACCATCCAACCATTGGTAGGATTAAAAGCAAAAGTAGATTTTTGTACATGGTCTAATTTGGGGTTATCCCTCGTAGTGATTGCGCATTTCACTGAACGTGACGAGCGCCAGGCTAACTGGTGCCAGTGCTGCCGGTGAAAGTCCGGTGTGGGAAAGGATTAACCTTAACTTCATCTGCATATTGCCAGAAAACTGTTTTGGGACAAGGGATTCGGACGGATTTGTTAGCCGAAGTTTAACATACGGTGACATAAGTGTTTGATTTGAACGGTCGATACATGGCATTCCCAACGAACAGGTCGCCGGATTGGAATCCCTTGTTTTGCAGTGGAGTCAAATTGCTGATTGCCTGAATGACCAACTCTTTGTCATTCACAACGCGGGCTTTGGTCGGCCACTCCTGCCTGATCAGGTCTCTCGATATCATCGAACAAGCCCTCCGTCAAAGGCGTCTTTTGTCGTGCCTACGCCGGCAAAGTTACAGGTTTGTTCACTTTCGTGCGCGGGGGGTGCCTGCTGCACTTCCGCTGTGTGCCCGGGCAAAACTGATCTTCCGAGTATATCGGCAGACGGGAAAACCCGTGCATCCCAGGAATCGGCCGTACTTCCCCATCCTGGTTTCCAGCCAGCCGTCGCATTCAGGGCAAGCCGCAATGGACTGGCCGCAATCGGGGCATTTGAATTGTTCACGGTCCTTGATAGGCAGGCCCTCCCGGCAAGCCGGACACGGCCGTTGCCTGTACTCACAATACGGATAGTTCGAGCAACCGTGGAAAATACTGCCATTCGTTTTGTTTGCACGCCGTGTAAGCCGCCCCTCGATGCATCGCGGACAGGAAACACTGTGTTCTGGTGGTTGACCAAAGACGCTGATATCGTAACCACCACCGATCAGTTCAGTTGCAAAGGGAGAGGGCGGACCGCCAGTAGCGAGCAGGAAAGCATGGCGCCTGGCGCGAGTGATGGCAACATAAAGCAGGCGTCTTTCTTCTGCATTCGGATGTGTTTCCGGGGCAACCAGGACCAGGTTGAGCAGGGGGTCGTCTGTAATTTCAGTTGGAAAGCCGTATTTTGAGGAACACAGGCCGAGGACTACGACATAGTCCGCTTCCAGTCCTTTGGACCCGTGCACGGTCTTGTAACTGAACCGCAGGTCGGGATATTTCCGCATCAGACCGGGCATGTTCTGCGGTTGCAAGTGCTTGTACCGTCCCAATAGCAATACGGTGGAGATTCCCGGATATCCGGCAGCATTCTTGGCTATTTTGTCGAGGGCCTCTATCAACAGCGAATGTTTCTGTTTGCCTGCAAGCCCGATATGGACACGCGGGTTGTTGGCCGGATGAATCGACCGGACCGTCTTGGGGACCTGCAGCGGGTTGCGCAAGATGAAGGCAGTGGAGACCGCAGCGATGCGGTCAGCGCAGCGGAATGTTGTCCCAAGGCAAAGTGGTTTGCTGTCGCCGAAATAATTGGAGAATTCCCGCATAAACCCGATATCTGATCCGGTGAACCGGAATATGGCCTGCCAGTCGTCCCCGACAGCAAACAATTGGGTTCCTGGAGAACTGTCGAGCAATGCCTTCAGCAGCCGTGCCTGATCAGGGGAGATATCCTGGAATTCATCGACCAGGATGTAGCCGAACGGGGTACGGTAACGGCCGGTCTCAACGTATTTCGCAGCCTTGGCGATCATGTCATGGAAATCGATTTGTCCTGACTGTGCAAGCGTTGTCTGGTAGCGCTCGTAGATCAGCCTGAACACGGCCAGAAAGGCTTCGGCCCGTGCACAGTCCTTCATTTTTGCAGCCCGTTGCATCGCCTGCCCGTGCGATATTTGGGTACCCTTGAAATGCTGAAGGAATGTGGCTACCAGGCGCAGGAATGGATCAATCCTGCCCTGTTCCCGCAAAATGTCGAAGGTCTCGGCGGGAGAGATTGGAGACAGGATGGCGCCACCGGCGCGAAGTTTTGTCTCGAGACCCCGAAGCAAAGTGCCGGCAGCGTGTTCGTGACTGAAGGTCTGGATCAAGGTGGTGCCATGCCGTTCATGCAAATCCTTTTTCCATACCATTGATTGCAGGTATTCTTTCTGAGGAACATACGGAGCGGTTTTACCCTCGGCGTTGATTCCGAAATGCTCGATCCATATGTCGCAATCCGGCAGGTAGAAATCGGGCCGGTATGGTCCTTTCTCCGATGTGCTGGGTTCATGCGGATAGAGGCGTTCGTACTCGTAGTGGATGCCGTTGAGAAAGAGGAAATTGGCAATCTCGCATTCCTCGAAACTCTTGACCCTCTCTCCTTTCAATGACCGGATCTCGTGGCGACGGATGTAGTCATAGTATTCTCCCCAGGTCCTGAACTCGTGCTGGCTTCGATAGGGTGCGAACTGTTCCCGGAACCAAGCAAGAATTGTTCCCGATGTCTCCGTGCTGGCGGCCAGTTCTTCTGTGATCTGTGCCAGCAGGCGGGTCAGCGGCCGTTCATCCTCGGCTGCCCTGGCGATTGCCGGACGCCGTCCCTCGACCTTGCCGATGATCGAGAGGCCCAGGCTGTGAAAGGTGTTGACCGCGATGCCGTTTGCCGCGTTTTCTCCGAGTTGCTTGTTGATCCGCTTTTCCATTTCCTTGCTGGCATCCCTGGCGAAGGCCAGCAGCAGCAACTCCGGAGGGCGTCGGTAGCCTCGGTGCAGAAGCCAGCAGGCTTTGGCCACAATCACCGAGGTTTTGCCGCTGCCTGCAGCCGCGATCACCAGGTTGCGGTCCTCATCGATGACGACAGACTTGCGCTGTTCTTCGCTGAGCGGGTATTTTTCGATCCGGTCAAACCATTCCTGTGACCGGACCAATTCATTGGCTACGAAAACAGCATTGGCTTTCGTTCGGACGTGGTCAGGGTCTTCCAGAAAATTCAGGATATTCTTCAGTATCCGGATTTCCGGTATGTCCGACAGCACATCCGGCCAACACCTGTTGAATGATTCTGCTGCGCTTTGGGCCTCGCACCTGAGTGCGGTGAATGCACTGCGTGTCTGGTAGGCCGGGGGGGCTTCAAGCTGTGTCAATCGGTTGCTGACCGAATGGAGAATCTCGATTTGAGACGCCAGCGTTCGTCGCCACCAGCGGATTCTGGCAGTTTCAAGTGCCTTGATAAATGCCTGTGAGTCATCGGGCGACAGTCCCGATACGATGGCTTCGCCATCATTCAGCCGAACCCGTACTCTGGGCCAAATCCACCCGGTTTCGATTTCGGCAGATTCGATATGGTTCAGGGAGACCTTGGAGGAGCCGGACCCACGCTCCAGCCACAAGGCATTCGCATCGATGGTGACAGCCCTGGCGTGCCGTGGCCGCAGGGTCGCGAACAGGAAGGCCGCAAATCCGGTTCGGGCGGTCCTGAAGCGGGTCGCCGCTTCCCGGGTATCGATGTTCACGACAAGGCAGCGGGCAAGCCCCTGAACTGGACCGGAGACCGCTTCTCCGGGACCTGCAATGGATTTCTGTTCATCGTACTGCTGCTGGGAGAAGGTCAATTTTCCCGGACGATTCCAAATGCCTGGAATGCAATCAACCGGTTAACAGGGTATCTTTCGCCTTGTTGATCTTTGCCGCAAGAAAATCGGACCCGCCACGGTCCGGATGAATTTTTTGCATCAGTTCTTTGTGTGCCTGGACAATACTTTCTTCACTGGCCCCCGGCTGCAGCCCGAGGATTTCATACGCCTCCTCCCTGGACATGGTTTGCTTCGTGGGAGATGAACGGTTTCCGCCGGTAAACGTTTCCTTGGTCTGGCTGAACTGGCTCCAGATTCTTTTCACGGTCAGTGCCCGGTTGATCCAGGGCATGGCGGCACTGAACAGGGCAAACAACCAGGGAATACGGCCGGTTACGACGAGTATCAGCAGTGCGGCAGCAAGGCCGTACAGCAATCCGGTAATCAATGACTTGTTGCGCCGTTCCGGAGGAGCACGCCGGTACCAGGCCAGAAACCACATGACCGCGATCAGTGCGACGAGGGCCAGAAACAGTCTGGGTGCCATATTTTCCCTATCGGTTGGTTTCGGTATAGTGAGATTGTATAGTTCTTTTGACCGGTAGTGTATAGTTGCCGCCTGGCCAATCCGGGGTTTCGCCATGTCTGAAACGATTGAAAGTATCTTGGTGTTCTGGTTCGGAAACAGTTCCAACACACTCGAAATCTGCAGCGAAAAAGAACCGATGTGGTGGAGCAAGAATCCGGAAATTGATCGCGAGATCACAGGCCGCTTTGAAACGGTCACACTGGCCATTGCCGCTGGCAGGCTGGGCGAATGGCAGGCTTCGCCACCGGGGTTGCTCGCGTCGATCATTGCGCTGGACCAGTTTCCAAGAAACATGTACCGGGGTACCGCGAAGTCCTTTGCATTCGACTCCATGGCACTTGGTTTCGCGAATACCATGATCGGGAACGGATGGGACAAGGAGCTGCACCGTGCATACCGGGGTTTTGCCTATATGCCGTTTGAACACAGTGAAGATATCCGGGACCAGCGCCAGTGTGTCTCCCTGTTCAGTCAACTGCATGGACTTGCCCCGGAAGAGGAAAAGGAGAAGTTCGGGGCCTGGGTGCAGTTTGCCATCAGGCACATGGAAATCATTGAACGTTTTGGCCGGTTTCCCCACAGGAATCCAATACTGGAAAGACCGTCGACCGGCGAAGAAGATGAATTTCTGCGACAGCCGAATTCCTCTTTTTGACGGTACACAACGAAGTGCTATGTACCGGGCAATCCTGCAAGCAATTCCCCCGCTTTGGCATGCCCCTTGACCCGGGACGTTCCTGCGCCGTGAACCTCTGCACGCGATATCCGGATTAGAACCCGCCAGCCGTCCCGGAGTCCGTCTCCCCTTCCCAATCGCCGGAAGGAACACGACCCGTGGGCGGACACGTCAAACAAAAAGGTGCCGGACCGTTTTCGAACCCCACGTTGTGCCCGGGCTATGGTCGTATTGCCGGGGAAATCATTGTTCGCATCCCTGCCCATTGCCATCCTGCCAAGTCGTGGTGACTGCCGTACGCGCGGGGGGACCGACGGGGGAAACGCTGGTCGATTTTGAGGTGGCGGGTACCGGAACCAGGAGGTCATGCCGCCACCGGGACGGCAATGAATCGTGTTTGCTTGTTCCGCTCGACAAGGAGCAGGACCCATTCCTTGTTGTCTTGCCGGGAAAGATCAATGGCCTGAATGACATCTTCGGGCTGGAAAACATCTGTTTTGCCCACACGCTTGATGATATCTCCTTCTCGAAGACCGCGCTGCTCGGCCTGGCTGTCCGGGTCCACCTCGACAATCACGACGCCGGTGGAGCCTTCATCGAGACCGAATTGCTGCAGGTGGTCATTCTCAATGCCCGCCAGGTACAAACCGAGGGCCTTTTCCGGGAGTTTTCCGCCTGGAGCGTTCTCGGCCAGTTCGGATTCCTCGTGGCTGCCGACCACGACATTGAGTGACATGCGGGCCTCGTTTCTCCAGATTTCGACCGCGACAGTCCGGTCTTTTTCCGTCAGTGCCACAATTTTGGGCAGGTCCTGCATCTTCTCGACTTCCTGGCCGCCAAAGGAAAGTATGATGTCTCCAGCCTCGATGCCGGCCCGCTGTGCCGGAGTATCTTCGTAGACTTGCGTGACCAGCGCACCGTGCGAACCCTCGCGTCCCAGGCTTGCAGCGATTTCATCGGTGACGGACTGGATCCCGACGCCCAGATAGCCGCGCTGTACGGTGCCGCTTTCAGCGAGTTGGCTGACCACATTGTCCGCCATGGATGAAGGAATGGCGAATCCGATGCCCACACTGCCGCCATTGGGGGAGAAAATGACGCTGTTTACCCCAATGACCTCGCCTTTGGTATTGAAGAGCGGGCCGCCCGAATTTCCACGATTGATTGGTGCGTCGATTTGGATGAAGTCGTCCAGTGGGCCGGCGTTGATATTTCGGCCACGGGCGGAAATGATGCCGCTTGTCGTAGTACCACCAAGTCCGAATGGGTTGCCGATGGCGATCACCCAGTCACCCACCTCTGCCTCATTGGAGTCGCCAAAAACCACATAGGGCAGTGCATGGTCCGTCCTGATTTCCAGCAGCGCCAGATCGGTTTTTTGATCGACTCCCTTTAGTTCAGCGGGAACCCGTGTGCCATGATCCAGTACCACTTCGATCTCATCCGCATCTTTAATGACGTGGTAATTCGTGACCACCAGACCGGCCGGGTCAATAATGAAACCTGACCCCACCGCAGTGGATTTCCGTTCAATGGGCCGGTTCTGATTTCCCTTTTGCCCCTGGTTGAACTGTTCCCCGAAAAACCGTTTGAGATATTTTTCGATCTGTGGCGGAAGGTTTTCGAAATCAAACGGCTGTTCCGGTCCCATTACGATGGTCGTGCCGGTCACGGAAATATTGACCACAGCAGGCTTCACTGCTTTCACCAGTTTGGCAAAACCATCGTTTACGTTGACCTGTTTCAGGTCGGCAGCCACATGAGCGGGTTCGCTTTTCGCCAGGGTTGCGGTGGAAGGAATGACCATCAAGGCGGCCGCCAGGATGCACCCGGCAAGGAGAAACGCCGCCATGGCCGGTGTGTGGTTTCCAGCCCGGTTCAGGAACGTCGGAATAAATTGGTTGTTCATCATGACTTTCAGAAAAATATTGAATTGCGAGTGTGATTGAAGCAAAGGAACCCTGACGACAAGATGAACAAGCGATTACAGAACTGTAATTTTAGGGGCGGAGAGGCGGTGTTCTTCCCGGTGAAGGAAACGGTTACTGGTATACCCATTTCCCGGAGAGCATGGTTCGGGTCACTTTCCCCTTCAATTTTACCCCGTAAAAGGGGGAGTTCCTCCCTTTGCTTTGCATCGTGTGCTGATCGAGTTGCCAGTTTTTCTGCGGATCGTACAGGCAAAGGTCCGCCTGGGCGCCGATGCCCAGATGACCGGCATTGGTGCCCAGTATTCTGGCGGGGTGGACAGTCAGTGCGGAAACCGCCGTTTCCATGTCCAGTTTCCTCTCCCTGACCAGGCCCATGGTCAGTGTCAGCAAGGTGTCGATACCGGCGATACCGGTGGCGGCCTCGCTGAATGGAGCCAGCTTGGAATCTGCCCCATGGGGTTGGTGGTCGGAACAGATGGCCGCGATCTGCCCTTTCGCCACTCCCCGGATCAGGTCGGTTTTGTCTTGTCGGGTCCGCAATGGCGGCATCACCTTGTACTGTGTGTCAAATGCACCGATATCGTTTTCCGAAAAAAGCAGCTGGTGAATGGCGACACTGGAAGTGACCGGCAGTCCCCGGTCCTGGGCTTCCGCTATCATGGTGACGGACCGTCCACAGGAAATCAGGTCAAAGTGTGCCCGTGCACCGCTGGTTTCGATCAGGGCAAGGTCCCGGGCCACCCCGACGGTTTCAGCCGCTTCAGGGATGGCGGGCAATCCCAGGCGTGTGCTGACTTCTCCTTCATGGACAACACCGTTTCCCTGGAGCCAGGCATCTCGCGGAGTGAGAAACACCGGCAAATCATAGGTCGAGGCGTACTGCATGGCCCGTCGCATCACCAGGGTGTTTTTCACGATCTCCTGTGCATTGCTGACACCGACACATCCCGCATCCATCAACATGGCCATGTCGGTCAGTCTCTGGCCCTGGAGCCCCACCGTGAGTGCGCCCAGCGGATGGACCCTGGCATACCCCAGGTCCTGGGCACGGTTGATGACCATATGCACCATTGCGGGGGTGTCAATAATCGGAAACGTATCCGGGGTGCAAACCATTCTCGTAATGCCGGCACTGGCGGCTGCCCGGGTTTCGCTTTGGATGGTGGCTTTGTGCTCTTCGCCCGGTTCCCGCAGCCTGACACACAGGTCAATAATTCCCGGAAGCACGTATTGCCCGGAAGCATTGACCTCCCGGTCGGCGGTGAAGCCGGCCGGTTTGCTCCCGATGCCGATGATTTCACGATTGTGTATATAGAGATTCCGGATGCCGTTTATTCCGTTACCGGGGTCGATCACCTGCCCGTTGCGGATAACCGTTCTCATGACCGTTTTTCCTGGCCACCCATCAGTTTGGCCATGATGGACATTCGAACGGCAATCCCGTTGGTCACCTGGTTGAGGATCACGGACCGGGAGCCGTCCGCCACGCTGGAGGCGATTTCCAGTCCGCGATTGATGGGGCCCGGGTGCATGACGATGGCATCTTCATTTGCCAACTGCAGTTTGTTTTCAGTGAGCCCGTATCGCTGAAAATACTCCTGTTCACTGGGAATCAATTGCCCGTCCATTCTCTCATGCTGGATACGCAGCATGATGATGACATCAATTCCCTCCAGTCCGCCGATGAGATCACTCGTGGTGGTCACCCCCATTTTCTCGATTTCGGTGGGGATCAGCGTTCTGGGTCCGATCACCCGGACTTCGTCAACGCCCAGAATATTCAGCGCATGAATTTGGGACCGGGCAACCCTGGAGTGCAGGATGTCGCCGACGATTGCCACCTTCAACCGGGAGAAGTCCGGTTTCTTCTGGCGGATGGTGAACATGTCCAGCATGGCCTGGGTGGGATGCGAGTGACGTCCGTCGCCGGCATTGATGACCTTGATATGATCCGGCAGGTGGGCGGCAATGAGGTGGGCGGCGCCGCTGGCCTTGTCGCGAACGATGAACAGGTCCGTATGCATGGCTTCGAGTGTGCGCACGGTATCCAGGATGGACTCTCCTTTCGTGGTCGACATCCGTGACGCATTCAGGTTGATCACGTCGGCGGAAAGCCGTTTGCCCGCTATTTCAAACGTTGTCCGGGTTCGGGTGCTTGGTTCAAAAAAAAGATTAACGAGGGTTTTTCCGCGCAACAACGGCACCTTTTTGATTTCCCTCTGGCCGAAATTGATGAACGATTCAGCCGTATCGAGGATATTGACCAGGGATTTTCTGGTCAGCCCATTGACGGTCAGGAAGTGCTTCAGGTGGCCGTTTTCATCAAATTGAATGGAGCTGTCAGGTGCCCTCATGAGTATTTCCGGGTCGAATAATGTTCAGTTTCAATATGCCGTCCGTGTGCGTCAGCTTGGCCTGTTCATTGTCATCCAGCACCAGCCGGCTGCCCACGATATCGGGCTGGATGGGGAGTTCCCTTCCCGGGCGCTCTATGAGTACCGCAAGGACCACTCTCGCGGGTCGTCCGTAGGAGAAGATTTCATTCATTGCCGCCCGGACGGTTCGACCGGAATACAGGACATCGTCGACAAGGATGACATTGCGGTCCTCGACGGGGTCGGGCAGTTCAGAGGACCTGACTTCAGGGTGCAGGCCGACGCGGGTAAAGTCGTCGCGGTAAAAGGAAATATCCAGCATGCCTGGCCGGCTGGAAATGTCCAGTTCACGCTGCAGGTGGCTGGCTACCCACACCCCTCCGGTATGAATGCCGACCAGCAGAGGTTTGGGCAGGTCCAGGGATAAAATATGTGCCGCCATTTCCCGGATAACCCGCTCAATATCGATGGCGTTTCCCATGGCCTAATTGTCGTCGAAATAGGTCTGGAGAATCAACTCCGCAGCCAGGTTGTCCCGGGCCGCTTGATGGCGCCTGCGGTGCTTTTTCCCCGGTCTGCCGGATTCCTGCAGCAAATGGTCCGCAGTCACGGAGGTCAGCCGTTCATCCACAAAGCACACGCCAAGACCGCTCTTTGCAGCCAGCACTGCGCCAAATTCCCTGGCTGACCTGGACATTTCCGTTTCGTCCCCATTCATTGACAGGGGCAGTCCAACGACCAGTTGCCCCGGTTTCCATTCCTCAATCAGACGGGTGACCGCCGGCCAGTCCGGTTGCCCATCCCTGACAGACACCGTCATCAGGCCCTGGCAGGTACCCGTGACCGAATTGCCTGCGGCGGTACCGATTCGTTTCAAACCATAGTCAAATCCAAGAACCCTTTTTTTCAGCTTGTCTTTTTTCCCGTGGAATGAGGTGGTTCGGGGTTCCATTGATTCATGCATGACCAATCTGGTGAAAATATTTTCGGGTGTCGATTCCGATCAGCCCGGCTGCCTTTTCCCACTTGCTGTCCACTTCCGGTGCGAACAGAATGCCATGGTCCGCCGGGGTCGTGAACCAGTAGTTGCTGTAGATTTCATGTTCCAGCTGCCCCGGTTTCCATCCCGCGTATCCCAGACTCAGCAATGCCCGGTCCGGGCCATCCCCCCGGGCGATATCGCAAAGGATATCCTTCGAACTGGTCAGGCTCAGGCCGCCGCCCATCTTCACCGTTGATTCCCAGCCCGAGGGGTTGTCCGTGTGCACAATGAGCCCAAGCTCCGGATGGACCGGCCCCCCATTGTGTACCGGTATCTGTGTGTGCACTTCATTCGGGACCACGATCTCAAGCTGCTCGAACACATCCCTGGCACTGTGCCCGCTCAACCGGTTGACCACGATTCCCATTGCGCCTTCATCATCATGCTTGCACAGCAGGATGACGGTTTGCCTGAAATTGGGGTCATCGAGTTGTGGGGTGGAAACCAGAAACTGGTTTTCGAAATAATTCCCCTTGTTCACATTGGGTGGCATGGCTGTGTGTTTATTCGCTCCCCCGGATAGTACTGGAAGTCAGGTTGTCGTGCATATACTCCCAGGTCCGGACAATATGAAGGACATCGGTCTCCACCCTGATGGTATCAGGGAATCGGTCAAACGGTGCCGCTAAATCGACCGTTTTCAATGCGGCATCATCCAGGATCTTGAGGCCGGACGATGAGAGCACGCGCACATCTTCCACGGCCCCTTCCGCATTGATCGCAACCTCCAGCACCAGGGAACCCTCCAGTTTTTGTGATTTTGCAGCCTCCGGGTAATTCAGGTTTCCGACTCTTTCGACCCGCTGTCTCCATTTTTCAATATATGCCGCGTACGCGCTTTCCTTGGTGCGTGCGCCGACATATTTTCGCCGGGGCTTTGACTGGGCATCCGAATAGGCCAGACTGATTTCCTGTACAAGCTGTTCCCGACTGGGACCCGGTTTCCCGGTTTCAGGTTCACGGGCGGTTTGGAGCAACCCGGGCTCGTCGGAGTCACGATGCATCATCTGGTCAAGGGGACGGGCAGGGGGGGGCCGAAGGATTTCTTCCGCAGAAACGGGGCCGGGAAAGAGTGTATCGGGAATCACGGTGCCGGACTCCTCCTCGGCCAGGCTGTTGGCCTGGGCAAGGGTGTCGTACTCTTCCGGTTCGACTGCTGAAACATGCGGGACCAGCGTGATTTTCATGGGCCGTTCCGGGAGCCGGTTTTCCACGGGTTCCGGCAGGACGAAGGAAATCCCGAGCACGACACACAGATGAAATACGGTGGAGACCACCAGGGCCCATTTGAACAGGTCCGCGATCGGCCGGTGCGCTCTCACGAACCGGAACGGGATTGCGGGTGATTGAGTGCCCCGGTCGTCTGGTTCACCCCGGTTTCTGTTTTAACGGGCACAAAAACATGTTTTTCTCCGCAGGCCAAAACCAACTGTCTGGCAGCTGAATCATTGCTAAACTTGTTAAAAATCATGTACTTGGTTATCGTTCAACGTCTGAATGTAAGCGATTGGTTTCCAAAAATCAAACCTGGGGTATTCCCGGATGCCGGGGAAAAAGAGCTGGCCGCTCCACTTTCCCGCTGATTGCGCCGGATTATAGCAACCGGGCCCGGGACCAATCGGCGGGTTACCGGTCCGGGAAACGGCCACCACGGCTGGCTTCATCCTTTTCGCTGGCAACGGGCATGAAAGTCTGGCATTTCGGGTGTGGCGGGGTTAGTGTATGATCCAAACCGTGCCGACCGATGGGCTGGGCCAAGCGAAATCGAAATACTGGGCAGGAGAATGATCATGTCTGACAAGAATGAAGGAACCGGAAGCTGCCTTTGCGGCTCCGTACGGGTTCAAGTGGAAAAAATGAGTAAAAAAGTGGGTGCCTGCCATTGCGACATGTGTCGAAAATGGGGCGGAGGTCCCCTGATCGCAACCGATTGCGGAACAGCCGTCCGATTCGAGGGAGTGGAGCATATCTCGGTATTTGATTCATCCAAATGGGCCGAACGCGGTTTCTGCAGCCAATGTGGAAGCCATCTCTTTTACCGGATCAAACAGAGCGGGCGGCATGTCATCCCGGTGGGGCTGCTGGAGACCGGCCAGGACTTGGTCTTGACCCACCAGGTCTTTATCGATGAGAAACCATCTTTTTACCACTTTTCAAACGAGACCAGGGAAATGACCGGGGCCGAGGTCTTTGCAAAATTTGCCCCGTCATCGCAATGAGTCCGGGAGTCCGGGTGTCATGGCAGAACCGTATCCGGTGGTTTCCGCAACGGCATACACCCCTTGAGACCCAACCAAAACGGAGTGTCGGCCATTTCTGTTCGCCGCAAAAGAGCGACCGTTTCCGGACGAAAACCGGGCAGTTCCCCGCACGCTCGAAGCGTCCCATGGTCTCCACAGCAGGTTCACGGTGGTGGAATCGACCACCCGTGACCGGACGGTTGTGGCGCGTGCAACTTCGGGAACGGTGTTGACCGTCTCCCCCGGCACCATCCCGTTCCGGCCAAGCCCGATGAGCGTTCCCTCCTCCCGCCCCGAGACATACCGCTGGGTCCGGTCTGCGCTCACCGTGTCCCTGTTGCGGGCCAAGGCATCCCTGGGTGAAGCCGGTACTTCCGGCCATGCCGGGGCCATGCATCGGATATCAAACCGCTTTCACCGGATTCAGGGGCTGCTGAAAATGATTGGACTCGATGCCGCCGGTCTGCTTGCCCAGGACCTGGAACTGCTCAGCAGGGAAATCGCGGGCAATGGCCGGGCAGCGGGGTTTGACGAGGCGGTGATATCCCTGGGAAATGGACTGGAGAAATTGCAGGGTTATCAGTCCTTCATCGAAAACCAGTCTCCGTTGTCTCCCTTCGTCCTGGTGGATGAAATGAACGCAATCCGGCGGATAACCGGCCGGGATCCCGTCTCTTGCCATGACCTGTTTGATCCTCCGCTGGACTTCGACCCCGGGTTCCCTTCCGGCGGCCTGCCTGAATTGTCCAGCGAGGACCGGAACCGGTTACTGGCCAGCTTGAGAAAGCGTTATCGAAAGGCACTGCTCAGCCGGCTGCATCGTCCGGAACAGGAAGATTCTCTCGCTGCCATGGTGCAGATCATGGACCAGATGCAGGGAGTGGGCAGTCCGGAAATCCACCAGCGGTTATGGTGGGTAGCGGCCGGATTCATGGAGTCTCTCCAGGGAAGCGGCGTCGACACCGTTTCCGGGACGAATGTGCTGTTCGCCCGTCTTGATCATGAAATGAGCCGGATGCAGGACGCTCCAGGCGATGTGGACGGGACCCCGGCCAGCGACCTGCTGCGCCAAATGCTCTATGTTATCGGCAGCACCGGTGCCGGGCCGGGCCATTCGGAGCGTGCCGCCCATATCAACGCGGCCTTGGGGCTGCCCCGGTGGTTCTTGCCGGAAGCCGTGCTTTCAGAACCGGAACCGCCTGAACCGTTTTCCGGGTCCATCGTCGAATTTGCGAAAAGGGTCGATACGGATTTCCTTGCCGGATTGCAAAGACAACTGGAGCGGTATCTGGCCGGCAAGCTTGACAGGGAACAGGCCCAAACCCTGCGTGCGGACCTCGATACGATGGACAGCTGGTCCAGGGAGGCGGGTTTCGGGCCGGCCGGGCGCTTGATTGGCGCACTCAGAAGGGTCGTCCAGAACGTGAACGCGGACCCGGTTTATCTTGTTCGGGCCGGGGGAGCGGCCAGAATTGCTTCGTCAGTCTCGTTGCTCAAGGAGGTGCTGGATGAACCGGGCCGGGTCCCGGCGCACTGGTTGGCATCCGTTGCCGAATGTGAATCGGAACTCTGTCAGCTGGCGGCCCGGAACGAAAACAGGGACGAACGGCAACCGGGCAACCCGGAATGCTCACAGGCGAGGGCGGACCTGCTCGATGGCATCGAGGCGATGCTTGCCGGTTCCGGTGTCCCCCGCGAGGACGAGCACAACCTGAGGAGGATGGAAGGGCGTCTGAGCCGGATGAGGTCGTGCTTCCAGGTCGCCGGAGAAGACCGGATGGCCCAACTGGCGGAAAATGCCGCCCGGGTTCTGTCCTGCATCCGGGAGGAGGAGATGGGGCTGGACAGGGAAAAGAGGGAAAAAATAGCGTTTGTCGCCGCGTTGATCGGTATCCGTTCAGAACCACTGGAAAGGGTCCGTATCCGGGCCGGGGACAGTATTGAACCGGCCCAGAAAATGCTGGACAGCCTGACCGTGAGTCCTGCAATCCCGGTTGCGGCCAATGAAGGGACGGCAGAACCCGGCCGGGCGCCGGAGGATGGTTTTCCAGGGGAAACCGAGGCCGTGCTCACCCGGCTGAAAGCCAAGCTCGTGCAATGGAGAACCCATGGAATCTCTGCGGAAAGACTGGAGAATATCCGTCGCGAGTTTCAGGCCTTGAAGCGCTGTGCTTCCGTTTCCGGGCACGATGAGATCGTGCGATTGGGGTGTGCGGTGGAGCATTTGCTTGAGGAAAGCAGCGGGGAAGCCTCCGGAGCCGGCGGCGACAGCCTGTTGAATCTAATGGAAGAGGTGCATGATGGTTTGGCATCCGATCTTGGATTGGTGCCCGGGACTCCCACAGGGCACATCCGGACACTCACGAAGATCGTTGAGTTACTGCTCCCGGTGGAGGTGGTGAACCCGGAACAAGCGCAGGCAGACGATCCGGTGAACGGTGAAACGAGTCTGGACCCGCATCTCCTGTGGACGGGTTCCGGGGGAACCCCGGATATCCTGAACTATCTGGAAGAGTTCGGGCGGGGCCGGACCCGGCTGGAAGCGGCCCTGGGCGAGGCAAGGCAGGAGCTTGAGAACCTGAGGTCCATTACGACCCGTCTTCGTGACCGATTGGCCGGCTCGGGATTGGACAGGGAGATGTCCGGGGAAGGCCTGTCCGGAAACGGCAGGCCGGAAGATGGCACGCCAGGCACCGGCGGGGAAGACCGGCATTTCACCATGCGGGCAACCATACAGGAGCTGGGTCAACAGCTCGAGCGCATGTCACGGGCTGAACACCAGTTGTCCGACCAGGTATCGGACCTCGAGGATGTTCTGGTCCGCCAGTCACCCCTGGCTGAGCAGTTGCACCATGATGCCGCGAGTGCCCGGAACGTACCCGTTGCGGAGTGATGCCCGGATGCCTGGCTTCGTTTTCCTTTCAGGCCGTTTGTGGAGGTTTCCCCACGGAACCGCGCTGCAGGGCTCCTTTCCCATTGGGAAAACCTTGGACATGGCTGGCAGGCAGAAACGCCGGAATCCGGGAATGAGTGGAAACGGGTGGCGGGAGAAGTGTTGCACGTCGGTTTAGACAATGCTGACCTGCTGGGTTATATTCCATTCACGGCAGAGCCCGGATCATTCCGGTTCTGAAAGATCTTGCACACGACCTGTCTGATCAAAATAGCGTGGCGACCAATACACCAGATGCGGATGCCGGGATCCCCCGGATTGAGGAAATCATTCGGGAGGTCAAGCAGTCTGCAGCGATTATTCCGGAAAAGTTTGTGGATGGCATTGTTTCGCAGCAAAAGCTGGATGGCAGTTTGGTCACGGAAGTCGATCAGACCATTCAGGACTCCCTGAAACAGGCGTTGTATTCCAGGTGGCCGCGGTTTGGATTTATCGGCGAAGAAATGTCACACAGCGAGCAGGTGGAAATCTGTGAAAACAGTGTGGACGGGTTCTGGGTGCTTGATCCGTTGGACGGGACCACCAATTTTGCTGCGGGATTTCTGTTTTACGGCATCAGTCTCGCCCTCGTGATCGATGGATTCCCCGTGTTGGCTGTAGTGTATGACCCGGTCCGAGAAGAGTGTTTTTCTGCCGTGCAGGGCAAGGGTTCCCGTTTGAACGGGTTACCCCTGCATTGCCCGGATACCGGCGAGCTGGCGGACTGTATTGCCAATATCGATTATAAAAGACTGGTCGGTGAACTGGCATCTCAACTGGTATGGTGTCCTCCGTATCGTTCCCAGCGGAATCTGGGTTCATCGGTTCTGGAGTGGTGCTGGCTGGCAGCCGGGAGAATCCAGCTCTATCTTCATGGGGGGCAGAAGCTGTGGGATTTTTCCGCAGGTTATCTGATTTTGCTGGAGGCGGGGGGCGCGGCCACATCGCTTTCCGGCTTGCCACTGGATTGCGGGAAACTGCGAAAGAGATCGGTGGTGGCCGCTGTGAACCAGCAGCTTCTCCGGCAGTGGGTAGACTGGATCGACTCCAACAGCAAAATCTCCCGGTCTGCTCCCTACTAGCCCATCTTTAACATACGGTGTAATAGGGGCAACTTCCCGGGTTATCAGAAGCCTGTTGGCATGTTGACCGTGGGTATTGGCCGGTGAATTTTTCAAAATAGAGGGGGTTTCCCACTGGTAACCTGAATCGGGAATGGGACTGCTCGCGTCATGGAGATGAACGGTGACCCCATGCTGCAGGCGGATGCCCCTCCCAAGGAGTTCTCCACGGAGCGGTGTCTGCGATGCAGTTGGGAGCGGGAAGTGGGCACTACAGAACCCGGAACCGTGCAAATCCCCTGAAAAGGGCACGAAAACGCCGAAATCAGGCGGAATTCGGCTGGAATGAGGCGGAAATCAGGGATTCGCCGCCTCGGGGAGGAAAAAAATGTAAAGATGGGTCAATGAAATGTTCCGGCAACCCGGACGGATCGAAGGGCTTCGGATCATCGCTGCGCCGGATCGAGAACCCCTCCCCATCCATCAGGGCCAACCGCAGGCCTTCGAGTGAAGGCGTTGCCATCTTGACCC
>WTGA01000139.1:11863-31357 GCA_011523765.1 Gammaproteobacteria bacterium | reverse complement strand
CCAACCCTTTCAAAGCTGTAAATTGTTCTTGCAAAACCGGGGCGGACCATAGATGGAATACGCACATTGGGGATGTCCCTTACTCCTTCCGATATTAGGAACAAGCCACCTGACAGCGTTTTAGACACCCATTCGGAAGGTCGAGAATGGATAATCGAGGGTGCGGGCAAAGGGCGTCATCGCTTCCGGTTAGTCAAGCAAACTCGAATTGAGCCAAGGGCGGATCGGGTAGTCATCGATATTCCAGACGCTACTCCGGAAGTGATTCGAGCATATGCTTTGGACGACGAGCAAGCTCTTTTGGCGATCGTTCGTTACAATCGGTTGATTGATATCTTTCTTGGCCTGACAACCTAATAGCCTCCAAAATCACCTGCGAACGACCGTGGAGGGCTTGGGACAAATCGAGATTGATGAACTCTACATCAGGACTCGACCAGAGCGGCGACCACTTCGTTATTCCTGTTCAAGCTAAAGGCGGAAAGGACCATATCGGCATTGTCCAGACTACACAGGACATCCGGTTCTCCGAGCAGAGATTTCCTGACCTTGAGTGCCGGGCGATTGCGGTGCAATTTATGGATGGCCAGATCGTCGCACAATTCGAGCTAACTCTTCAGGGCGACGACATCAAGGTTGTGGAGGAACGACATTACAGGTTGGTTCCAGCCGAGAACCTGAGGCGCGACGCGAGATAGGCGGGGGTTCACGGACATGGCATTTTCGTGTCCTGAGGAATTGACGCTGAGGAATTGACACGCTGAGGAATTGACGGTTGCGGAGCAGCGAGGAGTCGGAATAGAATAGTCCTTTCTGTCAGGCATAGCGGAGAATTCTCCTTTTGGCAAAAGGTAACGACGGAAATTACTTGCAGCATTGCGTTGAAGTCGAGGCGGCGGTACGTCTCGCGCAAGCTGATCGTTGCGGCAGGCTCCATGTCGCGCTGACACATGGCATGGGGCCGTTCGAAAAGCTCGAAGAAACCAATGTCCAACAAAATCTCCTATACGATGCTTTGGATGAGGCTTCCGGCGAACCCAAATGCACTGAACGGGAGATTGTGAAGGCGTACCGAGCGTCATGGAATTCGCAGGCTTGCCGACCCGACATTGAGAATTTGCTCCATGAGTTGAAGGCGGGAAAGCATTACCCTAACACTGCGGAACTGTTGCGAGCCGTGATCGGAGCCAACAGATTGTCCGGCGGCATCACGGAAGTGAACCAAATCAAGTACGAGAATCTCAAGAAGAAATGGCCCGATCCGAAAGTTAATGTCGCCCACTCGTCATGGCGCAAAGAACTGGAAGCGGGCGGCGTTTTGCATTGCCCGGACAGTCTCAACGCGCCATGGCTGTTTTCGATGGACCCGATGAGATATTCGGAAGGCGGCCGACAGGACGATGACAGACTCCACCGCTCAGATTTCAGCCTGCTGGATAACGGGCTAAGTCCATACTTCAGTAGCGGGCAGCCTGGGATTGCATGCCTGTTTGTATATGGAATGGGCAGGCAGAACGAGGACCCGCAAAGTCAGTTTTGGGCATTTATGGACGACCTCGCTCAGCGTATGGACGCCGTGACCGGTTCCTATTGGGTCCTCCACAATGGCGGAAACCGTAATTTGGCCGGGTTGCTGTTCTCGGACCAAGAACTCGCCTGGGGGTTCGCTCCGCCTCGCATTAAACCAGGTCGAGGACGAAAGCGGACCGCATAAGGGATGCAAGCGGAGTCAACAAGGCAAGGGTCAAAGGCATCAGGCGAGTCTTTGGATAAGAAAGTATGTCCTGAGTGTGGGCATGTGTTTCAAGGGATTGGTTGGGGTGGTATCGATGCTCATTGGCGATCGAAACGATCGAAACATGAAGGCATCATGCCCTACGAGCAAGCATGGCCTCTGATTCTCTCCGGCAGCTACGAAAAGAGCGTTTCAGGCTGAGGTGCTACCGGATCGATTAATGACGAACACGGTCAAGACGTGGCAATATCGTGTCCTGACGGGGACGGCGGTTGGTAGATTGGAGGGAGTTGGATCAGATAGCCGGACTCAGGCAAGTAACTGACGAACATAGAGTTTTGTCTCCTGTCTGAGGTGGATACGGGGCCGAATAGTCAGCATCCAAGATGCGTGGGAATTGATTTCAGTTCGCTTACGAAAAAATCGGGTATATTTAATTAAATTATAAAAACAGTATTTTAAAATGGGATGCTGGAGTAAATTGCGTTGGTGAATAAATAAAAAAGTTGGTAGATATGGTGTCCAGCGTAATTTTCAGGCAAGGCTCAAACTCAAGGTGTAGCTGTGTTCCCAAGGGAAGATTGCATGCGAAGACAGGAAGGAGAATCGGATGAGACCACTTCCATGCGGCAGGATGTTGGCATGCCCGGCACCGGAAAAAGGCATCGTTTCGGTTTCTCCGCCATGGACTCGCCTTTCGGGCGGTTGCGGGCCTGATGTCGATCGCCGGGGCGGGATGCACAATGCCGGTCAATCTTTTTGGGCGCGGCGGTGCCGAGGAATGGACAAAACATTGAAACCTACTGTGCGGGAGTGGAAAGACGTCCCGGTTTCTGTGCACCCGTGGACCGGTGCACCGGGGCAGCCCCTGCGCGTCGATCTGTCTTCCTGCGAATCTGGTCGGGATGAAAGCCCGGCCATGAGGGTTCAGCCATGAAACTGGGATTTGCACCTCGTATCGCCATGGTGATCACTCTCATTCTGGGTTGCGGCATTGCAACCACTGCAATGCTGAGCATTCACAAGTACGAAAGCACACTCTTTGACTTCCTGACCTCCCGTTTCGAATTTGTCGTCAACGATATCCGGCAAGAGATTGAAACCCAGTTGGACCTCGGGATTTTCCTTGCCGATATCCAGGATGAATCCACCGTGCTGGATGAAATCATGGTGGCGGATGAACAGATTCTCTCCATTGAAGTCTTTGATCCGGATGGCATTGTACTGTTCAGCACAGATCCCAGTTTTATCGGTGATCTGGTCACCGAAAAATGGCTGGATGCCGGACAGGACAATCAGAGCCGGCAGGTCTGGAGCATGCTGGAAGTGGATGCGGGAGTCGTGGGTGCGCTGCTGCACAACAATCTTGGGCAGCATGCCGGTTCACTTGCCCTTCGTTATTCCCGTGCGTTTCTGGATGACAGCGTGGCCGACCAGTCGACCCGGTTGCTGGCCATCACCGTTGCCGTATGGCTGGGGGTCACTCTGGTCAGCGTTGTCGGAGCGGTTCTTCTGCTGCGTGCCCGGCACCGGCATCAGGAGGGCCTGAGGAGCGCGATCGATGAGATCATGGACGATTGCCGCGATGGAGAAGCCCTGGCGGTGGCGAAAACGGGATCCCCGGAACTCGCGGCCTTTGCCGAAAACATCTTTGTTTCCAATGATGAGATCCATGCAGCGATGGAAGAGATCCGGAAACTGGATGAAGAGGGATCGAAATGAGCCGGCTCCCGTCTCCTTCAATGGTTTCAGGGACAACGAAAACCGGTCAGCCCGGTCCACGTGGAATTCTGGGGAAGCTGGTCTGTTTTGCGCTGGCCTTGTTGCTGGTTGGTCAGGCCGTTCTGGGATGGTTGTTCCTGAAAGATTTCGAAGAGGAACTCAAGCCGCAGCTCAACCAAAAGGCGATCGCGGTCGGCCAGTCACTCGCGGGCCAGGTCGGCTATGCCATTGACGGGATTGGTATCCCGGTTGACCGGTTGGTCGGTATGGATGAATTCTTTGATGACATACTGGTGCTGAACCAGGATATTGAGTATCTTGCCCTGGTCCGGTCGCCCGACAACCGCCTCCTTTATGTTCGCGGCCTGCCAGACTCCCTCGTGGAAAACATGCGCTCCAACCTGCCGGAAGAGGGTGCGGAACCCGGCCGTGAGAGGGAATTCGAAGGGTATATCGATCTGGCGTTCCCCGTGGCGGCAGCCGGGGAGGCCGGTGTGGTGCTGCACGTGGGGGTCGGTGCAAACTATGTGCACAACCGATTGCTGGAAATCCTGTTCGAGGTTCTGACGGTGATTGTTGTTACCGGGTTGCTCATCCTGGAGTTCCTCCTGTTTTTCTTTGCAATGCATATTTCCGAACCGGCCCGGCATTTTCAATCCGCCCTGAAAGAGGGCGCACAAGGCAACTTTTCCAACCGGTTCACGATCCAGGTGATGGACGAGTTCGGAGCGGTATTTTCCCGGTTCAATCTTCTCATGCGCGACCTGGCACGACGGTATGAGGACTTTTCATTTGAGGCACAGGAAATCAAGAATGCCCAGATCGATGAAAAACTCGCCCTGAAGGTGCAGGGCGTCCATGATCGCATGGAGAAAAAATTCAACGCAGGCAAAATCCTGAATTTGAGAGCTCGGACAGCCGCCCAGATTCGGGTTCCCCTTTTGCTGTTCTTTTTTGCCGAAGAGTTGTCCCGTTCCTTTTTGCCCCTGTTGGCAGCCAGGCACGCCCCGAATGATCCGGGGATTCCGGTGGAGATGCTGATGGGTCTTCCCATCACCCTCTTCATGGTTGCGGCCATGGTCTGTACGCCGTTCGGAAGAGGGCTTGCGGATCGTATCGGCCCGCGGCGCGTATTCCTGGTGGGGGCGGGATTGACCGTACCGGGTTTTATCGGGGTTTTTTTCACGCAGACGTATTATGACTTCGTGGTATGGCGTATGTTGTCCGGTGCCGGGTTCGGCTTGATGCTCATTGCATCCCAGACATGGGTCGAGGATCACGTCCAGGAGCGCCATCGTGCGACCGGCATGTCGACGGTGGCCGGATCGGTCTTTGCCGGGCTGTTTTGTGGTCCGCCCCTGGGAGCGATTATTGCGGGGCGGATCGGTTTTGAGGCCACTTTCCTGGTCGGTGCTGCCGTTGCTGCGGTCTCCGGTTTGATTGTCTTCTATATGCTGGATGATCATGTGGAGAAGAGGAGGCCGACCCGTGCTCTGCCGGACCTGCAAGGCTGGTTGACCCTGCTGACGGATGCCCGGTTTGTTGCGGCATCCTTCCTGGCAGCCTTCCCGTCCCGGCTTCTGTTGACAGGGGTCCTGTTTTTTCTGGCACCTCTTTACCTGGATGAGCTGGGAAACCGTCCATCCACCATTGGATGGATCATCATGCTTTACGGGTTGGCCGGCCTTGCCATCCTGCCGGTTTCGGCTCGTATCGCAGACTGGTTCCCGGCCCCCGGGCAGCGGGTTGCACTGGGTGCCGCAATTTCGGGAACCGGTTGTGTCTTGACCTTCCTGGAGCCGGTTTTCGGCGGTGCAACCGCAACCATGACCCTGACCATCCTGTTCCTGGGCATCGGGCATGGAATCATGTTTTCACCGGCACTGGCCGTTACCCAGGTGATCGGCGAGAAACACCGGGATACGGTTGGTCAGTCATCGGTGATCACCGCCTTTCGAATGGTGGAACAACTTGGCCTGATAGTCGGTCCCGTTGTCTCGGCAGTGCTGGTCATCTGTCTGGGCTTTTCAAAAACAATCGTGGTGATCGGTGGTATCGTTCTGGTTTGTACCGTCCTCTATGGTTTGATTTCGTACAACGCCCGGTGCCATGCCGCACGAACCAGGCAGCCCGGGAGCCTGTCATGAAGATGGCGACCCGAATCGGTGTTGCACTGCTGTCGGGTCTTTTCTGGCTGTCTCCCCCTGCCATGGCACAGGGAGCACAGGAGCCGTTTGAAATTTTTGCCGTATTGTGGCGGGGGGAAACCAAAGTGGAAGACGGATTCCGCGATTATCTCAATCGGCGCGGTATTTCCTACAACCTGACAGTCAGGAATCTCGATCTGGATCGTGACAAGGCGCCCGCGGTCGTTGAAGAGATCAAGCGTGTCCGGCCCGACCTCGTTTACACCTGGGGAACAGCGACCACAAGCAGCATCATCGGGAAGCTGGAAACCGATACACCGGGTGCTCATGTGCGAGATGTTCCCGGTGTTTTTGTCATGGTCTCCTATCCCCTCCAGTCGGGAATCGTTGCCACCCTTGAGAACCCGGGGAGGGCCGCCACCGGGGTTTCCTTCCTTCCTTCTGTTTCGGCACAGCTCAAAACGATCGAAACGTACGGAAAATTCAAGAACATCGCGGTCATCTATGAGCCGAATGCCAGCAACTCCCGGGTCAATGTGGAGGAACTGCAGCGGGATATCCGGGAGTTTGACATGAATCTCATTGAACTCCCGGTCCCCCTGCTTGAGAATGGCCGGCCGGACCCTGCACAGATTCCGGTTCTGATCCAGTCCGCCAAGGACAAGGGCGCGGACCTTCTCTACATGGGGCCGGATTCATTCCTGGTCAGCCATGCCAATGCCTACACTTCCGAAGCGATCGCAGCCGGTCTTCCCACCTTTGCTTCCTCCCAGGACCCGCTCAAGAATTCCCGGGCGATGTTCGGACTGGTAACCGACTACTATACCCTCGGAAAGCTTGCGGCACTGCAGGCGGAAAGAATCCTGGTGGAAAGGCAGCATCCACAGGATTTGCCGGTGGCGCAGCTTGCACGCTACAAACTGTGGATCAACATCGATGTGGTTCGTGAGGTTGGCATTTATCCGCCAATGAAAATGATTTCCATTGCCGACTTCAAGACCAGCCCGGGCAGTTGACGACCTGACCACGACCCGCACAGACGCAGACATGCTCCTTCGAACCCGAATCAGTTTATTTGTCTCCCTGGCATTTGTGGTCGTTTGTCTGAGTTTTGTGGTTGCTGCGCTTGAACGCGAACTGCTGGTGACATCACAATTTTCAGGAAAAGTGGTCTCGGATCAACGCGTGTTGTGGGACAACACGGTCAGCAATCTGGTTGGCCGGATGGAAGAACACCAGGCGATGGTCAGCGAGAATCCGCAACTTGCCGTTTCCGTGAAAAAGGGGGACCGGGCCGCCATCCAGCATCTTGGCACTCTGCTCGCCTCGAATCTCAAGGATCAGGGAATCGCTGACCGCCTGGATATCCTGGACCTGGAGGGTGCGCTCCTCTTTTCATCCTTGTCGAGTGTCTTTCAAACCCCCATTGTTTCCCCGTCAAAAGTCCAGACCATGATCGAAAACGGACAGGTTGTCAGCGGCATCGGAAATGATCAGTACCACAACATTTCGGTAGTGGTCGCCATCCCGCTTTTCGTGTTTTCCCAGGTGGTCGGTCTGGCCGTCTATGCGACGGATATCGAGGAAGCCATCCGGGAAATGGAACGTATCACCCAGTCGTCCGTCATCCTGGTCAATCGCCGGGGCCGTCTCATATCCGGAGATGCCAAAGAACTCTGGGACAGTCTGCAGGATTCGATAGATATCCGGAATATCAATACGTTCCAGACCGTCAAGTCGGGAAGCGATGCCTATTCCTTCGTTTTGCTCGACCAGACCGCCGATTTGGGTAATCTGGTGACGAGACTGCTGACGTTGAAGGATGTAACCGCTTATACCCGGCAGCATGAACGCATCGTGTACTATACCGCCGGGGCGTTAGGAGGATTCCTGATCCTGGTCCTGTTTGCGTTGAACTTTTATCTTTCCCGGTCGTTTGCTCCGTTGACCGGAGGGGTGCGGGTGCTGAATGCGCTTTCCCGGGGTGACCTGCGAGTCGACTTGGAGCGTACCGATCGGCAGGATGAAATCGGTCGAATCGCTTCTGCCGTCAATGTTTTTCGTACGCATCTCATTGCCATCAACCGGTTTCGCAGTTCCCAGAAACGTCAGCGCATTAAACAGGAGCGCTTCATACGGCGAGAAATGACCCGGCTTGCGGATACACTGGACGAGGAGGAACGGATTGCCGTGCTCGAGGAACTGTCTGAACTGGAAAAGCTGATCAAAAATGCGCCAGATGGTGACCGGGAGGCCAGGAATGAAAAGGTCATGGACAACCCCATGCAGGGGCTTGAGCACGGGAGCAGCAGTCTTGCGATGACTGCGTTGGCATTCCGCAAGATGTCGGACCGGGTGCAAACGCAAAACTACAGTTTGAGAGAGGCGCTGAAAGCCAAGAATGCCTTCATTGCCATCCAGAAGGAACTCGATATCGCGACCCGGGTTCAATTGTCGCTGCTGCCGCATGATCCCCCTCCTACGGAAAGGTTCTGCATATCCGGGGCGATGAAGGCGGCAAAGGAAGTCGGTGGAGATTTTTACGATTTCTTCAGGCTGGATGAGGAAAGGGTGGTGGTCGTGATTGCAGATGTTTCGGGCAAGGGAGTACCTGCGGCCTTGTTCACGGTGATGGCCCGCACACTGATGCGCAGTACGGTCAGGCAGACACAATCTCCAGGGGAGTTTCTCGGAGCGATCAACGAGTTTCTCGAACAGAACAATGACGAGCAGTTGTTCATCACGGTATTCTACGGCCTTCTGAACGAACGGACCGGGCGGTTTTGGTATGCAAACGGCGGGCACACCCCGCCTATACTGGTTGACGATGAGGGTGTCAGAATGCTTCCTTTGACGGGCGGCGTGGCACTGGGCATGTTCGGGGGCCTTGAATACATGGATTCCCATATCGACCTGAAGCCGGGCTCCAAGCTGGTGTTGACGACTGACGGTGTGACGGAAGCGATCAATTCCAAATTGCAGGAATTCGGTGACGAGAGACTGTTGCGAATCATTGAGGACCTTCCGGAGCAGGCCCCCAGTGAGGATGTGAATGCTATCGTGGAGGCTGTCGAATCATTTGTGGGGAAGGAACCACAATTTGATGATATCACCTGCATGGTTCTGCAATACTCGCAGGCGGGCTTTCAGGGCAAAGGGGGTTGGGAAACCGGTGGGCACGAGGGATAAGGGACGTGTGGCTGCCGGTGCCCGGACATTTCGGGGAGAGGGTTTTCCGTAGGAAGACAACTTCTATTGGTATCTAATTGGTATGACAAATATGAAAATACACGAATCATCGCTGGAACTGACACTCAAAAACGAGCTGTCCGAAATTGAGCGGGCAGCCGGAGTCATCAACGAACATGGCCATTCACACGGGTGGCCGGATGAATGGTTGTACCGAATCAATGTTTCGGTGGACGAATTGATCACCAACACGGTGAATTACAGCTATGCAGACGAGGATACCCATTCCATTCTGCTTATGCTGGTGGCGACCCACGACAAATTGATGGTGACCATTGAGGACGATGGAAGGCCGTTCAACCCCTTTGAAAAAGTCCAGCCTCCGGACCACATCGAGGATTCCTTGGAGGATCGTCCGATTGGTGGCCTGGGTGTGCACCTCGTCAAGGCGCTCATGGATGAATTTTCTTATGAAAGAACCGCGGACGGCCTGAACCGGATCACGCTGGTGCAACTTCGGGAGAGCCAGGATGAAGGGCATGCCTCCCCGGGTCGGGTGGAGTAACCCCGGTTTTTCGTGGCCAAGGGCCATGCGGCACCGTGCGAAGACGGGTACTGCAAGGCAGGGGTCTTGCCTGGACGGAAGAGGAGAGCCAGGTTATGGTTGCACAAGACGGGCCGGCAGAACGGGTATTTCAACCGTGCCGGGCCGGGTTTTTCATCTGAAAGAGGCCACCGCATCCTCACGGGATTCGTAAATGGCAATGATTTTGTTGAAACCGCTGATCTCAAAGACGGTATTGATGGGAGCGGACAATCCGCATAGTGCGAACTTGGCTTCACGCTTTGCGAGTGACTTTGCGATGAGAAGGATTACTCTGAGTCCGGCACTGCTGATGTAGGAAAGCCCGACCAAATCCAGGACAAGAGCCTGGTCAGTGTCCGCGATGGTATTTTGCATTGTGCTTTCGAATTCCTGGGCATTGGACCCGTCAATGCGGCCTTCCACGCAGGCAATGAGTGTTCCGTTTATTCGCTCACTATTAATTTCCATTCGTCAATCTCCGGTTTTGGAATGTTGAATTTAATTTGGTATGGCGGGACTGTACCAGAACACCGTAACGGATTGAAGAGTATTCCACCCAAGCCGTGTCATTGCCGACATTCCAAGATGGGTTTCCTGTTTTGGGCTTTCTTCCGGGTTCCCGGGTATAATCAACGATTTCAGGACGCAGAAATAGAAATAAAAGTCGTTTAACATCACAATGACGGGGTTGGATTCGGTAATACTTCATCCACCTGATCAACATTATGGAACCGGACTATGGGTCGAAGAGCAGGCGGCAGAGAAGCACGTAAAGCATTGAGAGCAGCACCTCTTGCACCGGAAGACAAGCCGGTCAGGCCGGGCCAGCCCGGCGGACGGTATATGCCGCTGACCGAGGAACAACTCAGGCGCGTCCACATGGCCATGCTGGACCTGCTTGAAAATGTCGGATTTTCCCGGGCCATTCCCTCGTGCATTGAGCTGGTAACCAAAGCGGGTGGGAAATACACCCCTGAAGGTCGGCTTCTTTTCCCCCGGGAACTGATTGAACGGACCATGGAAACCTGTGCACGCGAAATCACCCTGTATGGCCAGTCTCCGGAATACGACATGCACCTGAGCGGTACGAAGGTTTATTTTGGTACGGCCGGAGCCGCTGTGCATGTTGCCGATGACTGGAAGAAGCACGGAAAGTATCCCGGGTCCGGCGCGTATCGCGAATCGACCATCCAGGACCTGTATGATGCTTCGCGCCTTGTCGATTACCATGAGCACATTCATTTCTTCCAGCGCTGCATGGTGGCAAGGGATATTGAACAGCCCGCTGCAATGGACCTGAATACGACCTATGCGTCGGTGGCCGGTACGAGAAAACACTGTGGCGTCAGTTATGTGGAAGCCGAGCATGCCGAAGAGGGGTTGCGGCTATTGCACGAGATTGCAGGGGGTGAAGACAAATGGAGAGAACGGCCTTTCGCCAGTGTGTCCTGCTGCTTCGTCGTCCCTCCGATGAGATTTGCCGAAGATGCCTGCAAGGTACTGGAAGTCTGCACACGAGGAGGGATGCCCATTTTACTGCTCGCTGCAGGCCAGGCCGGAGCAACCAGTCCGGCCTCATTGGCAGGGGCCGTGGTGCAGGAGTGTGCGGAATGCCTTGCCGCACTGGCATATGTCAACCTGATCGTACCCGGACACCCCGCCATCTTTGGCCCCTGGCCATTTGTCTCCGATTTGCGCACCGGGGCGATGAGTGGAGGCAGTGGGGAACAGGCGGTTTTGATGGCGGCCTGTGGACAGGTCGGCCAGTACCTGGATTTGCCCACTGGCATTGCGGCGGGTATGGCGGATGCCAAGACACCGGATGCGCAGTCCGGGTTTGAAAAGGCCTATACCGTGACTTTAGCGGGGCACAGTGGTACGAACCTGGTGTATGAGTCTGTCGGGATGCAGGCCAGCCTGCTTGGTTTCAGTTTCGAAGGAGCCACGATTGACAATGACATGCTCGGGGCAATCAATCGAAGCGTGCGTGGCGTGGAAATCGACGACGACAACCTCGCCCTGGAGACGATTGCGGATGTCTGCCTCAATGGACCGGAGCACTTCCTTGGACATGATGCGACGTTGTCCCGCATGGAATCGGATTACGTCTACCCTGAAGTGGGAAACCGGTTGACACCGGCAGAATGGCAGGAGTTGGGGTCCAGGGAGGTTAACCAGGTTGCCAGGGAGAAGACCACGGAAATTCTCAATACGCATTTCCCGTCTCATATCTCGGATGAACTGGATGCCCGCCTGAGGACCCGTTTCGATATCCGGTTGCCTCGTGAACAGATGAAGGCAGGGTACTCCTTCTGATTCCCCGCGGAATATGCCAATGAATGCAAAACGGTTTCCATCCCAGTCAAGAGTGGTCATTGTAGGGGGCGGTGTGATGGGGGCCGGGCTGGCTTATCACCTGGCCGAAGAAGGCTGGACGGATGTGCTGTTGATTGAAAAGGGGGAACTGACATCGGGTTCAACCTGGCATGCTGCCGGGCAATGTCCGAGTTTTATTGCCGACTACAACATGGCGAAAATCCACGATCATGGTGTCAAACTGTATCCCAAGCTGGAGGCACTGACCGGGCAGTATGTGAGCTGGCATGGTTGTGGAGGAATTCGTTTTGCCTATAAAACAGCGGAAGTGGAGTGGTTTCACCGTGTTGCCGGGGTCGGAAAACTTATTGGATTTGAGTGCGACATTATTGATCCGGCAAAAATAAAGGAATTGATTCCGTATGCCAATATCGATGGGGTCCTGGCCGGTGCCTGGACACATACCGATGGACATGTCGACCCGGCCGGTGTGTGCAATGCCATGGCCAGGGGGGCGCGGCAAAAGGGGGTCGGCATCGTCACACACAACCGGGTTACGGATATCAAGCAGCGAAAATCCAGAGAATGGGAGGTTGTCACCGAACAGGGCAGCGTGATCGCAGAGCATGTGGTCAATGCCGCGGGCTGTTATGCACGACAGGTCAGCCAAATGGTGGGAACGGATATTCCCTTGATCAATATGAAACACACCTATCTGGTGACCGATACCGTGCAGGAATTCCTGGATCGGGATGATGAAATGCCCGTTATCCGCGACCCCTATCCGTCATCGTATTACCGTCAGGAACAAAAATCCGGCTTGATCGGAATCTATGAAATGGAAAACTCGCAGGAGTGCTGGACTCATCGCGAGGGCTGGCCGGAATGGGATTCCGAGAATGAACTGTTTGACCCGGATTTCGAGAATCTCATGCCCTATGTCGAGCGTGTCATGGAACGCATTCCGATGTGGCGTGAACTGGGGATCAAGCGGACGGTGTGCGGGGCCATTCCCCACACCCCTGACAGCAATCCCTTCCTGGGTCCAGCCGCGGGATTGCGCAACTTCTGGCATTGCAACGGCGCGTCGATCGGGATCGCAGCGGGCGCCGGTTCGGGAAAATACCTTGCCCAGTGGATGGTTTATGGCGACGCTGAAATCAACATGCTGGGGGTGGACCCCCGGCGGTTCGGGAATTTTGCTCCGGGAGAGTATACCAAGGCCAAGTCCCATGAAGACTATGAGCACATGTACAAACTGCATCTGCCGGGAGAGGAAAGGCCGGCGGGCCGGAAAATGCGGACGACTCCATTGTATGATGTGCTCAAAGCCAAAGGCGCGGTGTATACGGAAGTCAACGGCTGGGAAAGGCCGAAATGGTTCTCCCTCGATGGCCGGGAGGAGGAGGTGGGATTTCGCCATAACAATTCGTTTGAAGCGGTGGCCGAAGAATGCCGTGCCGTCCGGGAACGGGTGGGTGTGCAGGAGTTGTCGACCTTTGCCAAGTACGAGGTGGTCGGCCGGGATGCAGAACGGTACCTGAACCGTATTAGTGCGAACCGGATGCCCACTCGGGAAGGGGGCATTACCCTGACTCATTACCTGGCTCCGACCGGCCGGTTGAACGGCGAGTCCACCATAACCCGGCTGAATGAAGGGCATTACTACGTGTTGTCCGGGGCCACCAGTGAAGAGCGGGATTTGTCCATTCTGGCCCAGAGTGCAGAAGAAGACGAAGCGGTTTCGGTTACCAGGATCACGGATGACTGGGGGGTCATCGTGGTCGTCGGCCCGAGATCGAGGGACACGCTCGCCGGGCTGACCGATGAGGATCTGACCAATGCCTCCTTCAGATGGCTGACCGGAAAGGAAATCGTGGTCGCAGATGCGCCGGTGCGCGCGCTGCGAGTCAACTATGTGGGTGAACTGGGATGGGAACTGCACTGTCGCATGGAAGATATGGTTCGGGTGTACGAAGCGGTGTGGGCAGCAGGACAGGAATTCGGCATCGCTGATTTCGGCACCTATGCCATGAATTCGCTGCGAATGGAAAAAGCGTACAAGGGGTGGGGAGCCGAACTGACCAATGAAATTTCGATGGTTGAAGCCGATGCCATGCGATTTTTCCGGGAAGAGAAAGAGGATTTTACGGGCAAATCCGCAACCCTTGCGGTAGACAAAGACCGGATAGCCCTGCAACTCGTTTATTTTGAAGTCGAAGCCGGTGACAATGATGTGGTGGGTGGCGAAGCGGTGCTGGACGGCGGTGAAATCATCGGGGTGACGACATCGGGTGGATATGGACACATCACGGGAAAAAGCCTTGGTTTTGCGTATGTACGACCTGGATACGCGGACCCCGGGTGTGTTTTCGAAGTGGAACTCATTGGAGAAAACCGGAAAGCCACTGTTCTGAAGGACCCGGTCTGGGACCCCAAAAACGAGAGAGTGCGGGTTTGACCCCGGGATAAAACGGGGTTTCCGGTCATTCCCGGATTGGGGAGATTACCGGGAATTCAACCCGCCGGTCTGATGCATTGAGTCCATTACAAAGTGGCTTTGGGGGAAACCCCGTTGCGGGTCATGCAACGGTCTCTGTCAGCAGGGTTGAAAAGAGCCCGCCTCCCGGCACCTTGGCCTTGGGCGGGCCTCACACTGTCTCGAATTCCTGCACGGCCTCATTTCCCGGGAATCAGGCCCCGCGGGAAGAATCTCAGGACCAGGAGAAGAATGACCCCCATGACCACCAGCCGCATGTGCGCGGCCGCATTCACCAAATGGAGGCGCAGGGCACTTCCTTCCGGCAAATCGGCCGTTACCGTATCCATCAACCACCGGCCAACGGGTTCGACTTCAACCCACAGAAACCAGATCACGAAGCCGCCGAGAATGGAACCCCAGTTGTTCCCTGAACCGCCGACGATGACCATGACCCAGATCAGGAAGGTGAAACGCAGGGGCTGGTAAGACCCGGGTGTGAGCTGGCCATCCAGCGTAGTGAGCATCGCACCCGCGACCCCGCAGATGGCCGAGCCCAGGATAAAGACCTGAAGGTGTCGGGCAGTGACGTTCTTGCCCATTGCCCCGGCTGCGGTCTCATTGTCTCGAATGGCCCGCATCATCCGGCCCCAGGGAGAAGCCAGTGCTTTCTGCGACAGCCACACAATGACGACCAGTACCAGGGTAAACAGGATCGCATAGGACAGTTTGACGAAAATCGAAGACAGTTCAACCGGGTCCATGCCGAGGCGTGGGGCCCATGTGAGGAAAGCATCCGTCTTCTGGAGGTCTACCTCGTAGGCAACCGGACGGGGAAGACCAATCACGTTTTTGACGCCGCGGGTGAGCCAGTCTTCATTCTTGATGACGACAATGATGATTTCCGAGATGCCGAATGTCGCAATGGCAAGATAGTCTGAACGAAGGCCCAGGGCGGTCTTGCCGACGACCCAGGCGGCCCCGGCGGCCAGCAACCCTCCAACCGGCCACGCCAGAAGGATCGGAAGCCCCAATCCGCCGAGGTATCCTGTGGCAGCGGGGTTGACGTTCTCTATCGCAGCGACCGCCGGGTCGAACAGGAACCGGAACAGAAAAAACCCCGTTCCGGCCATTCCAATCAGTATCATCCATCGCTTGCGTCCCGGTTGCAGGGATTTCCAGGTGTAAATTGACCCGACGATGGTTCCCGCACCCACCAGCAGGGCCGCCGTCACGCGCACCCCCCCGGCTGCCCAGGCTTCGCCTACCGGCGGCATGCTCACGATTACCGCAGCAACGCCGCCCAGTGCCACAAAGCCCATTGCTCCGAAATTGAACAGGCCGGCATATCCCCACTGGACATTCACCCCCAGGCTCATGATCGCAGAGATCAGGCACAGGTTGAGGATGGTCAGCGCAACGGTCCAGCTCTGCAGCAGGCCAACGAGAACAAGCATTGCGAATACCACGGCAAAGAGGGCCAGGTTCTTCGGGTTCATGGGGCTCGTCCCCTGAAAATGCCCGTAGGCTTGAACAGAAGTACCAGTACCAGGATTGCAAAGGAGACGGCCAGCTTGTAATCAGTGGAAAGCAGCTGGACGAGGTGTTCCGGTTGCAGGCTCTGCGGCAGGACATAGCCCAGAAATTTCTTGAAGGCATAGGTAATCGAGATCTCGGAGAATGAGATAATGAAACCACCGGCAATGGCGCCGAGCGGGTTTCCGAGACCGCCGACAATGGCTGCGGCAAAGATTGGCAGAAGAAGCTGGAAATAGGTAAATGGCTTGAATCCCTTGTCCAGGCCGTACAGGACTCCGGCGGTTGTGGTCAGCGCGGCCGCAATGATCCAGGTGATCGCGACGACGCGTTCCGCATTGATCCCGCAAAGTGTGGCGAGGTCTTCGTTATCGGCCAATGCCCGCATGGACTTCCCGGTGCGCGTCTGTTTCATGAACCAGAACAGGGAAGCAACGGCAATGAGAGTGAGAATGACGGTAATCGATTGGGGTACATTGATCGAAAAACCTTCAGAAAACCCGGTTATCTCCTTGAATTCACGAGCCCGGATGACAAAGCGGGCACCATCGGAAAATCGTTGGTGTTCGGGTCCGATGACCAGGCGGACCAAACCGTTCAGGACAAACATGACTCCGACCGATGAAATGGTAAAAATGATCGGGTCGCTTTTGCGGAGCCGGTAGAACCGGTATACCACCCGGTCTGTTCCAAGCAACAGAACCGCGGTCGCCGCAATACCAATGGGAAGTCCGATCAAGGCCGTTGGGAGACTGCCCAGGGTCAGGCCGACAGACTGGAGCCACCGGGTCACCAGGATCGTGATCATGGTGCCGAAGGCCATGGTATCGCCATGGGCAAAGTTGGAAAATCTCAAGACACCGTAAACCAGCGTTACCCCGAGTGCACCCAGGGCGAGCTGGCTGCCGTAGGCGATGGCTGGAATCATTACGAAGTTGCACAGAACGATGACTGCGTTCAGGAGGTCCTCCATCTACCCTCCAAGAAAGGACCGGCGCACATCGGGGTCTTGGAGCAGGCTGGGTCCTGCACCGGTATAATGGTTTTTCCCCTGGACAAGGACGTATCCCGTGTCGGCAATGGAAAGAGCCTGTCTCGCATTTTGTTCCACCATCAGGATGGAGACACCGGTACGCACGACTTCGGTAATCCGGTACATCAACTCGTCCTTGACGATTGGTGAGACCCCGGCAGTGGGCTCATCCAGCATCAGGACCTTTGGCAGGGTCATCAATCCTCTTCCAATGGCCACCTGCTGGCGTTGACCGCCGGACAGTTCACCAGCGGGTTGCCGTCGCTTGTCCTTGAGAGCAGGGAAGAGTTGATAGACCTGGTCCAGCGTTTCCGGGATCCGGTCACGGCGTAAAAAGGCCCCCATTTCCAGATTTTCCTCCACCGTCATGGAGGTGAAAACATTGTTTGTCTGGGGAACGAATGCCATCCCCCTGGACACCCGGTCCTGGGGAGAAAGCCGGGTGATGTCTTCGCCGTTGATCCATACTGTCCCCGAATGCAGCCCCACCATTCCGAAGATAGCCTTCATGGCGGTGGATTTCCCGGCCCCGTTCGGTCCAACGATCACCGATATTTCACCTTCTTCCGCCCGGACCGTGCACTGGTGCAGGATGTCGACACCCTCGTACCCACCGGTCATGTTTTCACCAATGAGCAGGCTCACGTTTCCGCACCGGCAGAGAATCCGCTTCCAAGATATTTGAGGACGACCTGCTCGTTGGTCATGACCTCCCGGGCGGAGCCCTCCATCAAAACCTTGCCTTCTGCCATCACAATCACCGGGTGGCACAAGCGGGAAATGATCTCCATGTTGTGTTCGATCATGCAGAAGGTATAACCATGCTCCCGGTTGAGCTTGAGAATGGAGTCCCCGATGGTTTTCATCAGTGTGGGGTTGACTCCGGCACCAACCTCATCCAGAAATACCACCCGGGCATCCACCATCATTGTCCGGCCAAGCTCCAGGAGTTTCTTCTGGCCGCCGGACAGGTTTCCGGCGCGTTCGTCGGCCAGATGCCGAATGGTGAGGAATTCCATGACTTCTTCAGCACGCCTGGCCAGCGCACGTTCTTCGCTGGCCACCCGGGCAGGGTGAAACCAGGCCGATAACAGCCTTTCCCCGGACTGGCCGCCGGGAACCATCATCAGGTTTTCACGAACGGTCAGGGACGCGAATTCATGGGCGATCTGAAAGGTGCGAAGCAGCCCTTTATCGAAAAGCTCGTAGGGAGGCAGGCCCGTGATATTCACCCCATCCATGAAAATGTGCCCTGAGGTCGGCTGGTACAACCCCGCAATGATGTTGAAGAGAGTGGTTTTCCCGGCTCCATTGGGGCCGATCAGCCCGGTGATCGAATTCGGTGGAATGCGGAAGGAAGCGCCATCCACGGCCCGAACCCCCCCGAATTTTTTACAAACCTTGGAGATGGTGATCAATCGTCCGTTCACCCCGCCGGCAGGCAGCCTGCGGTTTCCCCAGGCTGCCGTTTCACTACAACAAGGTTCTGGATGTCAGCGGTACCGTACAGTTGTGATCGCGCTGTCTTTCACTTCAATTTCGCGGTAGTTGCCTGCGGATTCTCCGGGGCCGATTAACTCAACCGCTGATGCACCATCGTAGTCCACCTCACCGCCGTCCTGCAGTATCTGCAGTGCTTTTGCCAGGTCACCGGGATAGATTTTTTCGCCGGGTGCGTTGGCAACCTCCATGACCTTCTGCTGATAGGCCATGGAGTCGGAAGAGCCAGCGGCCTGCATGGCCAGAATAATGAGAGCGGCCGCATCGTAGGATTCCGCGACAAACGGGCTGTCGCCATTGAAACCGTTCTCCTGTCCCAGCTTTGCGATCATGGCAGCTCCGGGTCCTTGCGCGGACGGGTGCTGCCCGAAGGAACCATCCAGGTCGGGACCGATCGCTTCCACCAGTGCTTCACCGATCATCCCGTCAGGAAGAACAAACGTACTGAAAGCATCCGCATCGAGTGATCCCTGGATGATTCCCAAACCGCCCTGATCAAGATACCCGGCAACGACCAGTGCTTCGCCCCCTGCCGAGGCCAGTGCACCGATTTCAGAGGCATAATCCGCTTTGCCATCTTCGTGGGAGGCACTGATGGTCACTTCTCCGCCCGCAACGCGAAAAGCGGACTCAAAAGCATCTGCCAGCCCCTTGCCGTAGTCATTGTTCGTATAGGTCACGGCGACCTGCTTGATCCCGCGGTCCATAATCACGCCGGTCATGACTTCTCCTTGCCGGGCATCCGAAGGTGCAGTGCGAAAGAAAAGTCCGTCATCCTCCGCGGTGGAAAGTCCCGGGCTGGTTGCAGAAGGAGAAATCATCACAATTCCGTTCGGGCGTACCACCTGTTGCAGTATGGCCCCGGTCACCCCGGAGCAGTCCGCACCGATGATGCCCTGGACCCTGTCCGCCGTCACCAGGCGTTCCGCTGCAGCGGTTGCGGCAGCGGAATCAATGCAGGTTGAATCCGCCTTCACCGCGGTAATACTGGAACCATCCAGAAAAAGACCGGATCCGCTTGCTTCCTTGATGGCAAGTTCCGCTCCAGCACTCATTTGCGGAGTCAGTGACTCGATCGGACCCGTAAATCCCAGGATGATGCCGAGTTGGACATTCGCGGCATTTGTGCCGGCCGCGACCATCACGAGTGTCAGCCCGGTCACCAGGCGCAGGTATTTTTTCATTGCATTGCTCCGTTGAATTGCAGGAGCAAATCATAGCAAATACCCGATTCGAGGGTCAAATCCGGTC
>WTGA01000139.1:0-11763 GCA_011523765.1 Gammaproteobacteria bacterium | reverse complement strand
TTGAATTGCAGGAGCAAATCATAGCAAATACCCGATTCGAGGGTCAAATCCGGTCCCGGTCGAGCATCCCCGGTTTCGCTTCAAAACAGCCGGGCGGTCCATTGCGTTCCACCGAAAACTGCTGCAGCATCTTTCCTGCAACCCGGGTTCCGTCAAGCCGGATGGCGGCAGCTCTTCCGGACAGACGACCTTCTTCTCTCCGTACCGGGCAGGAGGTCCCGACAGCCGGTTCATGCTCCCACCCGAATTGCGGTATGGTTGGGAACCAATCTTTGTTTCCGGGGAAAGTCGGGAGGTCGAAATGTTGTCAGAGAAATCAATCGGCACGCTTTTGGGGCGGGAAGTGGACTCCATTGACCTGTTGAACGGCCAAGCCGGGAAACGAATCTATCGGGTCCGGGCCCGGGGCCGTCAATATTGTATCAAATCGGGGAGCGGGGCAGCCGTTGACATGCTCGCTTACGAAGCAACCGGACTTCACAGGATCGAAAGCACCCGGTCCGTGCGGGTGCCGAAACTGATCGCCAGTGAGGAGGGTGTTTTGGCCATGGAATGGATTGACGAGACCGCGCCGACAGCCCGGGCATGGCGGACCCTGGGCGAGTCCCTGGCGAAATTGCATTCAACGGGTCATGGCCGGTATGGCTTCGAGATGGACGGGTTTTGTGGGAACAGTGTTCAGCGCAACCAGTGGAAGGACGATGGCATCGATTTTTTCATTTCACAACGCATTGAACCACAGGTTAAAATGGCCAGGGACCGGGGTTTGCTGTCCAGGGGGAACCTGTCCCGAATCAACACCTTGGTTTCCCGGCTTCCCACACTGATCCCGGAACAGCGTCCTGTGCTGGTGCACGGTGACTTGTGGTCAGGAAACGTGTTGTTCGGGGCATCCGGACCCCTGGTCATTGATCCGGCGATCCACTATGGCTGGGCAGAAGCGGATTTGGCAATGACCTGCCTGTTCGGTTCGTTTCACCGGGACTTCTATGCGGCTTATTTCAGTGGCGGCGGCCACTGGGCGGAATTTGAACAACGAAAGGATCTGTACAATTGTTATCACCTGCTCAACCATCTCAATCTTTTTGGAACGGCGTACCACAAGCCGTTGATGGCGATTGTCAGACGATTTGCCCATTGACAACCGGGACAGCACGCTCTGATGAATAGGCCATCCATCCTGTCGAATCACCGGGAACTGCAAAACCGGTCCATTCTGGGGGTGCTGCTGTTGGGGCACATGGTCAATGACTGGGTGTTCGGGGCCTTGTGGTTGCTGGCACCGGCGATTGCAGTGAGTATGGGATTGGGCCCGGTTGAGATCGGGTTGCTGCTGACCATCAATGTCCTGGCTTCGGGGCTGGTTTATGTGCCCGCCGGGATGCTCGCGGACCGGATGTCCAACCAGGGATTCCTGCTGTTCATCACGTTCTGGTGGGTGGCCGTTGGCTATTTGTGCGCTTCCTTGGCCTCCGGTTTCTGGGTGATCACGCTATTGCTGGCATTCGGCACCATGGGAGATGCATTCTGGCATCCCGTTGCAACCGGGATACTGGTCAAAAAGATGCCTCAAAATCGTGCCCAGGCATTGGGTATCCACGCTTTGGGCGGAAGTGTCGGTGCTGAAGTCCTGGGCCCGTTGACGGCAGGGTTCTTGCTCGGTTTTTTTGACTGGAGAGTGAGCCTGCAGATTTTGCTGCTGCCTGCCGTGCTGACGGGGTTTGCCTTTATCTTTGTCGTGGGAAAAATCAACACACGGGCGGACTCAAGGATATCCCTGTCGGGTTTCATGGCTCTGCTGAAGGACTGGATGCAGCCCCGCGGACTGGGGATGATGGCGATGATGGTTTTCTACAACATGTCTCTGTTCGCCATGTTGGCGATGACCCCGCTTACGCTGCAAAACAATTACCAGATCAGCCCGTTTCTGTCGGGGGTGATTTTTGCGGGGACCCTGGTGACGGGTGCCGCGTTCCAACCCCATACCGGAAAGGTATCGGACAAAATAGGGAGAAAACCCGTGATTCTGCTCTTCACTGTGACGGGTGCCGCGTTTGCATTTTTAGCCGGGATGGTCTCCTCTTTCTGGCCGTTTGTCCTGTGTCTGGTCATTTCCGTCTCCCTGCTGACCGCGGTTCGGCCAGCAATCCTGGCTGCCGCAGTGGAATATTCGGGCAGGTCGGAGTCCACGACGATGGGCCTGGTTTTTGCGGTACTGGATGGGATCGGTTCCCTGGGGGCGCTGATTGCGGGATTGGCAGGGGAACAGGACCTCTCCTATGCGTATCTGCTGGCAGGGGGGTTGGCCGTCGCATCGGTCGGTGCAACGGCAATGCTTCGGTTCGCCCATTCGAAGGCCCCGGGTTGACGACCGGAGCGGACCGGCACGGCAGTTACCGGTTCCCGGAGAGATAAACAATCCAGCTGGGGTCATCTTCGCCGTGTTCGCAGGGCTGGTAGACGCCATTGCCTTCACCGGTTTCTTCATCCGTTCCTTCCCAGTATACCGTGACATTGCTGAATCCGGCTTCACACAGGATTTCCTGCAATTCGGGCAGTGTCCACATCCGCCAGTCGTAGGTGAATGCCCGGTTCAGTTTTGAGCCATCCGGGAACTTGAAATGAATATGACAAAGCGCATGACCGGTAACCGGATCATATTTTTCCTGGTCCCAGTAATAGGTGAATTCGCGGTGTTTTGTCTTTTCCTTGATTGAACGCCATGACTCATGTCCTCCGTAGGCATCGATCATGAACATTCCCCGTTCATTCAATCCGGCTTTTGCGGCCAGGAAATAATTCCGCAGCGAGTCCCGGGTCTTGAACAGCTGGTAGCTGAAATTCATTGCGATGATAATATCGACCGGTTCTCCATGCGGATCCCGTACATCCCGGTTGACCAGTTGGATCCGGTTGCGCTGGTGGGAGTCCAGTTGCCGGACATTGTGTTGCCATCCCCAGTCAAGAACTTCCTGGCTGGTGTCCAGTCCTATCGCCCGGTTTCCATGTCGACGACGTACCCATTCGCAGCTGGTATTGGCCGTGCCACAAAAGTCTTCCCGAAGCAGGGTGGCGGTGCTGCCGCGAAGATTCCGGTAAGTCGCATCCACCATGTCAATTTCTGCTTCAACATTCTGGACGGATTGTTCGTACAATGAATGCCGATCGGAGGAACTGGCCATATCGCCCTTTTTCGGGGAATTTCGTTTGCCGCCCATGGGTTTGGAATTGGGTTAGAATAGGAAGCATATTCTACTGTTTAAACGGGAACCCATGGCAACAAAACAGTTAATTTTATTGAGGCATGCCAAGTCGGACTGGTATTCGCCGGCACGGAGTGATATCGACCGTCCACTGAATACACGCGGGAGAAACAATGCGACCCGGGTGGGAGAATGGTTCATGGGAAGTGAGTACCGCCCCGAAAGAATTTTGTGTTCCGTCGCCAAGCGTACCCGTGAAACGCTCGACCGGGTTTTGTCCCGGGCGGGGTGGCCGGATGTCGAGATTGCCTATTGCCCTGATCTGTATCTGGCCCCGGCAACCCGGATCATTGACCTCCTCAAAGAGGGTATGGAGGCCTGTGATCGCATCATGGTGGTTGGCCACAATCCGGGCATGGATGATGTATTGCTGCACTTCTGTCCGGAGATTGATGTGGAGGACAAACTCATGACCACCTGTGCCTTTGCGGTGGTTCAATTCGAGGATGCACAACTCGCTTCCCCGGAATTGATCGAATTTCACAAACCCAGAGAACTGGTCCTGCCCTGATCGCCACACCGGGGCGGATCATCCCCGGAATCCGATCCGGTCCGGCATGGAAAATTCCGGCGGATGGGCCGCCACAGCCAAACAGGACTGAATGGATTATCTTTGTCGGGATGCTGGTTCATCGTCCCCGCATGTGGGATAATTTTCCGGCTGGAAACATCTTTCAACTTCAATCATTAATTCGAGGAACCATGGGATATGGATGACAACAAACGAAAGGCTCTGGATGCGGCGCTGGGCCAGATCGACCGACAGTTTGGCAAGGGCTCGGTCATGCGCCTGGGTGATTCCGAAGTGGCCCAGGATATCCAGTGTTATTCCACGGGATCACTGGGTCTGGATATCGCACTTGGCATCGGCGGACTTCCCAGGGGAAGAGTCACGGAAATTTATGGGCCGGAGTCATCCGGCAAGACGACGATGACGCTGTCGGTCATCGCCGAGGCCCAGAAAGACGGGGGCACTGCGGCTTTCATTGATGCCGAGCATGCCCTGGACCCGGGCTATGCCGAAAAGCTGGGAGTGAATATCGACGAATTGCTGGTGTCCCAGCCCGATACGGGAGAACAGGCCCTGGAAATCGCGGATATGCTCGTACGTTCCTCTGCCGTGGATGTGGTCGTGGTGGATTCGGTCGCCGCCCTCACACCGAAAGCGGAAATAGAAGGGGAGATGGGTGACCATCATGTCGGTCTGCAGGCAAGACTGATGTCACAGGCATTGAGAAAACTGACTGCAAACATCAAGCGGTCGAACACCATGGTGATCTTCATCAACCAGATCCGCATGAAGATCGGGGTCATGTTCGGAAACCCGGAAACGACCACAGGCGGCAATGCACTGAAGTTCTATTCTTCGGTACGCATGGATATTCGCAGGATAGGTGCCATCAAGAAAGGGGATGAAATCCTGGGTAGCCGGACCCGTGTCAAGGTGGTGAAAAACAAGGTGGCGCCGCCGTTCAAGCAGACTGAATTCGATATCCTGTACAACGAGGGGATTTCCAAGCACGGGGAACTGATTGATCTCGGTGTGGAACTGGGTATCGTCGCGAAATCCGGTGCCTGGTACAGTTATGGGCAGGACCGCATCGGCCAGGGTCGAGACAATGTCAGGGAGTTTCTGAAGGAGAATCCGGATATTTCCGATGAAATCGAATCCACGATCCGCGCGAAAAAACTGAAAGGTGCGGTCCTGGCGGCCGAGATGGAAGACCCCTCATAGACCGGGGCCGAAAAGATCCAGGGGAACCATCGACAACGAATTGACAGATCAAGTAAAACCTCCCTATGACGACGACCAGCTGGTTGCAACGCTCAAGGACCGGGCGGTTCGGCTATTGGTGCGGCGAGAACACAGTGCATTCGAATTGCGTCGGAAGCTGAGGAAATCTGCGCCGGAGCCGGTGGTGAACCGGGTGCTGGATGAACTCAGGGAAGAGGGGGCGCAATCCGACCAACGATTTGCGGAAATGGTCTGCCGGACCCGTGTCCGCAACGGGAGAGGTCCGGTCCGGCTTCGGTATGAACTGAATGAACACCGGATCAGTGCGGAAATCATTGAGGCATCCATGATGGTCTACGAAGATGAGTGGTGCGCCCGTGCCCGGGACGCAAGAGTTCGGAAATTCGGTTCTGAGCCGCCCGCGGATTACAGGGAATGGGCGAGGCAGGCCCGGTTTCTGCAGCAAAGGGGATTCACAGCCGAGCAGATCGGGCGGTTCACCCGGTACGAATGACGTACCAGGCCCGCTGGTCGTTTTATCGTAAATTGGCCGCTTTATCGTAAAAATGAAGACTTCCGAGATCAGACAACGTTTTCTGGATTACTTTGCCAAACGGGGGCATGAAGTGGTCGCCAGCAGTTCACTGGTACCCGGGAACGATCCGACGCTGTTGTTCACCAATGCCGGAATGGTGCAATTCAAGGATTTGTTCCTGGGCAATGAGCACCGGAGCTACCCGCGGGCGACGACCTCCCAGCGCTGTGTCCGGGCCGGGGGCAAGCACAATGATCTGGAAAACGTCGGCTATACGGCCCGCCATCATACGTTTTTTGAAATGCTGGGCAACTTCAGTTTTGGTGATTATTTCAAGGAAACCGCCATCCACTACGCCTGGGAGCTTCTGACGGTTGAGTTCGGCATTCCCGGTGAAAAACTCTGGGTCACGGTGTTTGAAGACGACGAGGACGCGGAATCGATCTGGGTGCACCAGATCGGTGTCCCCAAAGACCGGGTCACCCGGATTGGTGCCAAGGACAATTTTTGGCAGATGGGGGATACCGGCCCGTGCGGCCCCTGTTCCGAAATATTTTACGATCATGGCCCGGATGTGGCGGGCGGTCCGCCCGGGACCCCGGAGGAAGACGGCGACCGGTTTGTGGAGATATGGAACCTGGTCTTCATGCAGTTCAATCGAAATGACCAGGGAGGCCTTGAGCCGCTTCCCAAGCCCTCGGTGGATACGGGAATGGGTCTGGAACGGATGGCCGCCGTGCTGCAGGGAGTTCACAGCAATTATGAGATTGACCTGTTTCAAACCCTCATTCGTGCCACGGCAGAGGTTCTGGGGATTCGGGAACTGGAAAGCAAGTCACTGCGGGTGATTGCCGACCACGTCCGTTCTTCCGCCTTTCTGATCACGGATGGCGTGATCCCTTCCAACGAAGGCCGGGGATATGTATTGCGCAGAATTATACGCAGGGCCATCCGGCACGGGGTTCAGTCGGGTTTCAAAGAGGTGTTCCTGCATCGGCTGGTATCCCCGCTGGTGGAGGAAATGGGCGATGCCTTTCCCGAACTCCGGAAAAACCATGACCGGGTAGTTCGGGTGCTGGAACAGGAGAACGATCATTTCAACGGAACACTGGAGCAGGGGTTAAGGATTCTCGATCAGGAGATTGCACAAATGAGCGGGAATGTACTGCCCGGGGCGACGGTCTTCAAACTGTATGACACCTATGGATTTCCCGCCGACCTGACCGCAGATGTCGCCAGGGAGCAGGGATTGAAAATTGATTCCAGAGAATTTGAAGGGTTGATGGAAGCGCAGCGCAACCGGGCCAGAGCGGTGAAATTCAAGACCACGGGGCTGAATCATTCATCGCATCCATCCCCGGCAAGCCAGTGTGGCTTGGAAAAAACGGAATTCACCGGCTACCACGGCATACAGTCTGCCGGACAGGTCGTTGCATTGTTTGAAGAAGGGGAACCGGTTTCACGGCTTGAGCCGGGGCAGTCGGGAATTGTGGTGTTATCGCGGTCGCCATTTTATGCGGAAAGCGGTGGACAGACCGGGGACCAGGGCAGGATCCTGTTTCCCGATGCGGTTTTCCAGGTGGAGGATACCCGGTATCTGGCGGACAAGGTGATCGGCCATTTTGGCAGGGTGGTTGCCGGGCACATTGAAATCAACCATTCCGGGCAGGGTGAAGTGGAACGCCGGCGACGATGGCTGAATGCCAACAATCACTCGGCAACCCATCTTTTGCATGCCTCCCTGAAGTCCGTGCTCGGCAGCCATGTGGAGCAAAGAGGTTCCCTGGTCGAACCCGGGCGCCTTCGATTCGATTTTTCCCATTTTGAACCCGTCACCCGGGAACAGCTGTCTGCCGTGGAAAGACTGGTCAACCGGAATGTGCGGGCAAACCATGCGGTCCGTGTGGAGATGATGGAGCTTGACGATGCGAAAGCGTCCGGAGCGGAAGCACTGTTCGGGGAAAAATATGATTCCCGGGTCCGGGTGGTTCGGATGGGCGATTTTTCATGTGAACTGTGCGGGGGAACCCATGTCACCCGTACCGGCGATATCGGCCTGTTCAAGATCGTCGCGGAGAGCGGGGTCGCAGCCGGCATCCGGCGTATCGAAGCGGTCACGGGGGAACTGGCCGAGAGTCATGTCGAGGAGCAGCTCGGTTTGCTGGAGGAAATTTCACGCGATCTAAAGACATCCACCGTCAAAATTCCTGAAAGAATCCAGGGTTTGATGAAGACCCAGAAACAGCAGGAACGGCAGATACAATCCCTGCAGGCGCGCCTGGCCACAGGGGGGACAGACGGTGATCTGGTGAAGGAGGTCAACGGTATCAAGGTGGTGGCCATGAGACAGGATGATGCGGATGTGAAATCGATGCGCATGGCGGTCGACCAGTGGCGCAACAAGCTGCAAAGCGGTGTGGTGTTGATCGCCGGTGCAAATCGTGGCAAGGTCACCCTCATTGCGGGGGTAAGCAGTGATCTGAAAGACCGGTTTGGTGCCGGGGACCTGATCCGGGAAATTGCCCCGTTGGTCAACGGACGTGGAGGCGGGAAACCGGACCTTGCCCAGGGCGGCGGGTCCAAGGTGGATGGAATCGACGAGGCGGTCGAGGCAACCTATCAATGGGTGAAATCTTCGGCAGGTCAATAAGGCCGGCCGCGGGCATCGGTCGAGCAGCCGAAACAAGAAATGACCAGGCTCGATTGGTCTTGCCTCTTTACTTTTTCGGGTGGAACCGTTGTAATCTGCCGCCATTTTCATCACTCAGGTACCAAGATTGGCTTTAATCGTTGAAAAATACGGGGGTACGTCCGTAGGTTCGATAGAACGGATCAATGCGGTGGCGGATGTCGTGGCGCAAAGTGTGCGCAACGGTGACAAGATGGTGATTGTCGTTTCAGCAATGAGCGGAGAAACCAATCGTCTCATTGACCTGGCCAAGGCGATTTCCAGCCGGCCCATGCAGCGGGAAATGGATGTGCTCGTGTCCACCGGGGAACAGGTTACCATTGCCCTGTTGGCAATGGCCTTGCAGGAAATCGGTGTGCCGGCACGTTCCTACACCGGATTTCAGGTTGCCATCCAAACGGACAGTACTCACGGGAAGGCCAGAATTGTCAACATTGAATCCGAACATGTGCTGGCGGACCTGAATACCGGTTCGGTCGTGATCATTGCCGGGTTCCAGGGAGTCAGCAGTGAAAACAATATCACGACACTGGGCCGGGGCGGGTCGGATACCACCGCTGTGGCAATGGCCGCTGCGCTCCAGGCAGACGAGTGCAGGATATTCACGGATGTGGACGGAGTGTACACCGCTGACCCCCGGGTGGTTGAAGATGCCAGGCGACTGGACAGGATTACCTTTGAGGAAATGCTGGAACTGTCCGGTGCCGGGGCCAAGGTCATGCAAATTCGTTCTGTTGAATTTGCCCGAAAATATAATGTTCCGATACGGGTATTGTCTTCGTTCAGGAAAGGCCCGGGAACACTGATCACCAACGAGGAACAACCGATGGAAAAGCCCATGATTTCCGGGATCACTTCAGCAGAGGACGAAGCGAAAGTAACCGTTCGGGGGGTCCCGGACCGACCGGGAATCGCCTATAGCATTCTGGGTCCGATTTCCGATGCAGAGATCATTGTCGACATGATTGTCCAGAATATAGGAATCGACGGACTGACCGATTTGACCTTTACCGTTCACCAGGAGGATTTGCCGAAAAGCATGGAACTGTTGACTCCGGTTGTAGAGGGACTGGGTGCGGAAGCCATCGTCGGAGACACCAACCTGGCAAAGATTTCAGCCGTGGGTGTGGGGATGAGATCCCATGCGGGCATTGCAACGACCATGTTTCATGCCCTGTCAGAAAAGGGGATCAATATTCAAATGATTTCCACATCAGAAATAAAAATATCTGTTACCATCGATAAGGAATATGCAGAACTTGCGGTGCGCACCCTTCACAAGGCATTCAACCTCGAATCCATCGACACTGATTGATTGCCATGAGCAGAAGTCGAATGACGCCGGACAAGACTGGATATGGTCGTTGAAAGATAGACCCTGACATCTGGGGCCATGGTCAAGATTATAATTGGCGGATGTGATGTCAGTGAAATTTGAAATTTAAATCAGGAGCAGAACCACATGTTAATCCTTACTCGTCGGATCGGTGAGTCCGTTTATATTGGAGATGATGTTCGTTTGACCGTACTGGGGGTTCGCGGAACCCAGGTTCGAATCGGAATTAACGCACCGAAAGAGGTGCCCGTTCATCGTGAAGAGATTTACTACCGTATCAAGCATGAACAGGGGGATGTCCATCATCCAGAGCCGGGTAACAGCGATCATTACATGGAAACCCATTACGATGATCATCAACCAGACATGAACGAAGGGGACCCGCACAACAGCTGAAATGACTGGGCCCCTGCTGGGTTGGCTTGGACTCATCAGTGGATGGTTAACGGAGAGGTGGCCGAGCGGCTGAAGGCGCTCCCCTGCTAAGGGAGTATACGTTGATAGCGTATCGCGGGTTCGAATCCCGCCCTCTCCGCCAACGGCAGTCATGGAGCCTCGTGCCAAGGGCGTCACGTGCCTCTGAAACAGTCAATCACGTTCAGTAAATATCCCCCCATGGTTACTCCATTCCTATGATTTCGAATATTTCCCAAAGCGCAAACAAGGCAACCAGAAATCTCGTTGAATGGATTGAAAAGCCGAAATGGACACCATTGCTGTTCGAAGTGTACGACAGCCATCTCTTTCCGATTGCAGAAGTATCAGGAATTCCAGAAGACGAGGTTCCTGAATCCCTGGGTCCGGCCTGGGAGATGCTGTACACATTCATTTTGGATGATTTCTTCACAGTTTGGTTCGGTGAGCATGGGGAAATCAACGTCATTGACGACTACCTGAAGAGGAGGGGCTGGCGCGAATCGGTTCCCGGTCGACGCTACCTGACGGCAGTCAGGGACTCCAGCCCCTCTTTGTACGAAGTAGTGGAACTGGATTCCGGCAGGAGCATAAAGCTGAAAGACCTGATCGGCGGGGAGATGCTGGTGGTTCAAGAAAAGACCGCAACGAAAATCCTGCGCCTTTGGGACTGTATGGCAGCACGCGTGGTCTGCGTGAACGGCAGTCACTACCTGACAGGAGGGGTCCTGTATTTCAGCCGGGCGATGTCGCGGGAGTTTCTGAAGTCCACTGACGAGGCCGTCAAGGCAACGATCCGGGAAATCCGCCGGGACCTGCGCAAGCGACACGGAAAGTCGAAGAGGCCAGTCATTACACGGCAGATGGCACTGGACAGGTTGCCAATAACACAGATGCTATCAACCTCTTGGGCACTCAGTGTCCTGGTAGCGGAAGAGACCGCGGCGCCTGAAATCCGGAATACCGACGATGAGCCAATCCTGCTCTGTGAGGTGCGGTTTGCGCTTCGTGGAAACATTGCGGAGGTGGCCGCGGTCCTCGATACAATTCCGGGGCTGGAGCGGTCGCATGAGCCGGATGCATCGGAAGAAGCCCGGACATCGGGCAAAACAACGAAATGGGACTGGCTTGCACCAGGGGACCCCAGTTACCGTTCCTCGCAGTTGCGCAAGGGGACGCCGCTTCCCGAAGAGATCACTGCCGACACCGAGGCAGATATCGGCATAACCAGACTCGGCCATCTCGTGCTCGGTTTCGAGTGGCTGATCCTGACGACCAATTCGAAGGGGCGCGGCGAACGGGGACAGGCGTTGCTCGTTTCCTACCTCGGCAGTCTGGTAGGCCGTTCGGTGGCTTCGTACGGTGATCCTATGAAGACGATGGAAGACTTGGACAAGGCAGGATTTTCGGGAGGAGAGACAGTCCAGGTTCCGCCGGAAAAACTGACGCAGGCAATGCATGACTATCTCGACCGGCACTACCGCCGGGTCCTTGACGAGCCTGTTCCCGTGTTAGGAGGAATGACGCCGAGGGAAGCGGCGAAGGGCAGGGGGAAGAGTCGTACTGAGGTGATCGAATGGCTGAAGGGATTGCAGAACACGGAACTGCGCCGTGCCCAGCATGCGGGCGATGTGGCCTATGACTCGGATTGGATGTGGAAGGAATTAGGTATCCGAAAGCCCGGTTGATTGATATGACACCTATCATTCCAGGCACATGCGAAGAGCGGATCGGGCGTAAGCATTCAGTTGTAGTGTGATTTGCCCGTATTGCCCCTTGTGTTGAAAAAAA
>WTGA01000074.1:27372-32676 GCA_011523765.1 Gammaproteobacteria bacterium | reverse complement strand
CCACGGCCACCATGCCAACAGGCTTCTGAATAACCCGGGAAGTTGCCCCTATTACGTCACAATGCCGTTTTCGTGTCTGCTTTGTTGGCGGCTTCCTGGTATGGTGGTACCACAGTTTATCAACTGTCACACCAATCAGATCATGCCCTTGAAGCCAATATCGGGTCGAACATGATCCTCAAGCCTGAGACAACAACCAGTACTCCCTTGAAAATTCTTCGAACGTATTCTTGACGGAAAACTTGACACCATTATCCAAAGCGTTGAAGTGTTTCTTGCCACAGTCGATCCTAGCTTTTTCAGCTGGACGAAGATCGTCGGGGGATATCGCACCTTTTGTCTCAACAACAAAGTACAACTTCTTTTCACCATCCACTTCAACCAGCACAGCCCAGTCGGGGTTATAGGTACCAAGCGGAGTATCTATCTTGAACCAATAGGGGAGTTTGGCATACAACTTAATATCGTCGCTTCCTTCAAGAGCAGAAGCAAACTGGCGCTCTACATCGGAATCATACACGACATGATCAAAGATCGACTTCTCACTTTCGATCATATTGTTCTGAAGGTAACCAAATAACTCATTGTCGCTAAAAAGTCCCTGTGCGTAATATTCCCTGTCACCAATCTTTTGATATTTGACGCCATCAACCATAAAGAGACTCACCTGACGTTGAATAATGGTTGAAACCTCCTCAATAAACTTTTGCGGGTTCTTTTTGAACAATCCTAATCGACCGCTATCATTAATGATCTTTACTATACTTCGACGAGTTAGGTTGGTTTCATTCTGAAGATAGGTAATCAGGTCCGGAAGCCCGAAGGACAGATCTTCAACTGCACCGACTGTCGCTTCCCGGCCCGGTTCTATATGAACACCGCCACGATCAATTTCAGTTTTGGCCTTACGGTAAATAAACTTGGCTTTGCCCACCTGCAGATTGGCTTTGATCTCGTCAGCACATTTTGAAACAAGTGCGTCCACATCAAAATTTACCCTGAAGATAGTCCGATACTTGATTTGGTCCCAAAGCCGCATGAACTCCCTGTTTAAAAATACGGCCTTATTCAGTGACACCTTTTGTCTGTCATTATGGTTTTTGATGTTGAGGTTGCCGGAAACCTTCTTCAGAACCGCAATGATTTCAGGGGTATGGGGTTTAAACTTCTTTGGCAGTTCCAACTTACCGATTTTCAACGCTGTTTTCAAAGCATCCTGAACCTTGCCTTTGGCATCGATATAACCAACTGATTTTAGATGGTTCCACAGGGTTTTTGAGGCTTTATTGCCGAGGTATTCATTGTTATTTTTATCCCGGATGACAATATTCGCAAACAGGTGCTCTTCAACAACGCCGAACTTGATGCCTTCTTCCCATTCAATTTCCTTTTGCATCTGTTGGACGAACTTTTCATAGGATTCATTGGCCATAACGGTAAGTGTATTGACCTCAAAACCGGGAACCCGTTCGCCATCCTGATTAACCGCAATTCGGAGACCACGACCAATTTCCTGCCGTTTTTTGATAACCGAATTGGTTTCGTTGAGTGTGCAGATCTGGAACACATTGGGATTATCCCAGCCTTCCTTGAGGGCAGAGTGGGAGAAGATAAATCTCAGCTTCGAATCAAAGCTGAGAAGCTTCTCTTTATCCTTCATGATGAGATTGTAGGCACTTTCGTCCGCAATAGTCTTACCAGAAGTATCCTTCAACATTTCACTGCCTGAGGTGTCTTTCTTTTTGTCAATGGCAAAATAACCGTTATGCATACCAGCGGCCGCAATGTCGGGAGCCGCGCCTTCACAGAGAGCATTGTATTTGGGTTTGCGGATAGCCCGGACATACTCTTCCTCAAACATCAGGGCGAATTTACCTTTTTGCGGGTTGCCGTCCTTGTCGTACCACCGATAGTTCGCCACCTTATCGATAAAAAACAAACTGAGCACCTTGATGCCTTTAGGACGCAAACGTACCTCTTTATCCAGATGTTCCTCAATCGTTTTGCGCACCTGCAGGCGCTTGTACTCGTCCTGGTTAACCTCACCAATGGCCTGACCCAACTTCAGGATATCCGGTTTGTTGGTAAAACTGATGTATTCATTGCCCTTTTCACAGTAGATATCTTCAATGATGTAACCATCGTAAATATCGCGCCCGCCGCTGTACTTTACCTCCAGCAGATCTGCCCCACTGAAAACCGAAACAGCCTTCCTCTTGATGCTACCATTCTTCATGCGGCAGTCGACCTCGATCTTGGCCGTGATCGGACTCGTTTTATTGTTAACACTCAAAAGCCTGATGTAAGCTTTATTATGGCCGTCTTTCACTTCAATTCCAGCTACCTCAATTTGTTTAACCAACTTCTGCTCATAAGCATCAACAGAATCCAGCTTGTAAAGCATATGGTGCTTATCCACATGAGTGGCCGAATAACGCAGCGTGCAAAGTGGGTTCAATGAGTCGATCGCCTCTTTACTCTTTGGAGTGGTATCGACACTCTGAGGCTCATCCACGATAACAATAGGCTTGGTTTCCTGTATGTATTCGATCGGCTTGGCACCGGTCATACGGTCATGGAAACGATGGATAATATTCGCCTTGTTTTCCTCTTCCGGGTCAGTGAAGCTTTTTCTGAAAGCATCAATATTGATGACCATGATCTGGATATCCGGGCTGGTGGCAAAGTTTCTCACATCGGAAAGCTTCCGGGAATCATAGACAAAGTAGTCAAAACTGACATTTTCATACAGCTCACGAAAATGGGTGGCTGTCATCCCAAGGGATTTATTAACCCCTTCCTTGATAGCTATCGATGGTACGACAACAATGAACTTGGTAAAGCCATAAAGCCTGTTTACTTCAAAAATGGTGCGGAGATAAACATAAGTCTTCCCGGTACCGGTTTCCATTTCAACGGTTAGGTGAATCCCATCCTCTGAACTGAATGATCCAGATGAAGCCAGACCATTTTGCAACTGAATCTTGCGGATGTTTTTTTGAATATCTTCGTCCAGCAGCTTCAGTCGGTTTCCTATACCCAGATTATTTTCCATGCCAGGAAGATATTCGTCTTGGGCATGCTGCAACGGGGTAACTGTGAAATTGGTCTGACAGATTTCCTGTCCTTCGAATACCCCAGCAACGGATTCTATGGCCCGTTTCTGGAAGTCCAGACTCGGATCAAATTGTATCTTCATCCTTACAAGCTCTTTACATCCACAATGTCAACCTGTTTGAGTATCTGGACCGCATTGATTTTCACGACATCATCCTTAAATCCAGAGTCCTTGAATACTACCCGCATGATTTCAGGGTTAAGTTTATCTTTCATTTGGGCAATGCCTTCAACGACTTCAAGAGAGATGGAATCCGACAGGCATACGATCAACGCTCCCATACCGACATCAAATACCCTTTGTTCTGCGATGGTATGTTCAGTTATCGGCAGAGTGAGGTCCAGTCCGCATTTCAGCAAGATTTCATAAAGAATATCTTCTTCCCCACGGTCGGGTTTAATGTTGGAAACGAAGTCTTCGAGATTTTTTTCGTTAAGATTAAAATCAACTTCCCACGGTTTAATGTTGGTGGAGTCGAGCTTGAATACCTTGAAACCAAGGTCTACCCCCCCCCCGCTGTCCCCGGATTTTCTTCTTTGATTTTAGCGGCAGCACGACGGATGCGCTCTTTGCCAAGTTCGGCGATGGTTTGGTAACCTGCTTTGCAGGCCTCAGACTTTTCATCACAAGCTTCGGGCAATTGAACCATTATGGATTTGCGCTTTCCACCGTCTTTAGCATTGACCTGCATGACTGCATGCGCTGTTGTTGCAGAACCTGCAAAATAATCCAGCACTGTATCATTTTCTTGACACATAAAATCAATGAGACGAGCAAGAAGATCCACAGACTTTGGGGTATCGAAATACGCCCCTCCCATACACGATTTTAATTGACTCCCTCCATTTGGCTTAATGTCCGACCAAAAATCACTTGCCAGCTTTCCTAGACTTGGTCGTATATAATGTTCCGGTTTTCCAGTAGATGACAATCGTAAGAGGTCTATTTTGCAATTCTTTTTTCTCTCTTTATCAGCAACCCATTTATCTATTTGGGATTGAGGAATTTCTTCTCCAAGTTCATCGCATATTTTTATCCAATTTTCTTTTGCTTTGGTACTTCGTTTTTCACCCCAACGCCATTGACCAGTTGGAGGTTTTATTCCAAACAACTCATAACGCATTGTTGGTCTATCAGTTCCACGCCAGTGATTATTCCATGAGCCCTCTTTATGATATTCATCATCTCCTTCATATGGAACGGAGCATTTTCCAAAACGATAATTTGCACTTTTTGAGTAAAAAAGAAGATATTCATGGCCCCTATTAAAAGAGTCAATAGTTTCAAATTGTGCCTGAACATTCTTAATACCTCTTCGTATTACAATGATATTTTTGTGGCATTCTTCCCCAAATATTTCATTCATAATGCTTGTTAAATTATGGATTTCTTCTTTCCCAATACTGATAAAAATAACCCCATCATCCTTTAGTAAACTCCTCCCTAGTTTTAGTCGTGGATACATCATATTCAGCCAATCCGTGTGGTAACGTCCGCTGGTTTCAGGGTTGCTTGAAAGGTTACGTCCTTTGCTGTCAACTTGACCAGTAACCTCCTTGTAGTTCTTGATGTTGTCTTGGTAGTTATCCTTGTAAACAAAGTCTTTGCCGGTGTTGTACGGAGGATCGATATAGATCATCTTTACTTTTTTGTGGTAGCTCTTTTGCAGGAGCTTGAGCACCTCAAGGTTATCACCCTCAATGAAGATGTTTGAAGTAGTATCCCAGTCCACTGATTCTTCCTTACAGGGGCGAAGTGTGCCGGTGCTTGGTGTCTGGGCGATCATCCTAGCTTTGCTTTTGCCATTCCAAGTAAAACTGTAGCGTTCGTTGTGTTCATCCACAAAACTCCTAAGCACTGCCTTCAGGACGTTAAAATCCACCTTGCCTTCGGTAAATGCTTCGGGAAAAAGCTCCTTCAGTTTGCTAACGTTTTCGGCAACGATATCCATTGTTTTGCCATCCATTTTATCCATAATCCATACCTCTCATATTACAAGCTCGCAACCAGTTGCTTGAGATCTTGTTCAAATTTTTTGATTTGTATATTTAGCTCCACCTGCTGGTTAAAAGCCGCTTTTTTCAATTGCCCACGCAACTCCGACATTTTCGATTCAATCTTCTGGCATTGCGTCAAACGCTTAAACCGATCTCCTGTCTTGCCGAGGGTAAATGTTCCTGACAATA
>WTGA01000074.1:0-27272 GCA_011523765.1 Gammaproteobacteria bacterium | reverse complement strand
TCAAACACCAACTTGCCCCGGACCAGTTTGATCACCACCTGTCCCCCTTTTGCCAGTTTTCCGAAAAGCAGCGCTTCCGCCAGGGGTTGCTTGATTTCCTGTTGGATGACCCTGGCCATGGGACGTGCACCCATTGCAGAATCGTATCCTTTTTCAGCCAGCCACTTGATCGCCGAAGTCTTCACATCCAGGGAAACCTGTTTCTCTGCCAGCTGTTGTTCCAGTTCGAGAATGAATTTCTTTACAACGTGAATGATGGTTCGATCGTCAAGACGGTTAAAGCGTATGATATTGTCCAGGCGGTTCCGGAATTCCGGGGTAAACAGTTTCTTGATCGCCGCAGTGTCATCCGCGCTATGGTCCTGGGCAATGAATCCCACTGATTCCCGGGCCGCCTGTTCGGCACCCGCATTCGTGGTCATGACAATGATGACATTTCGAAAATCCGACTTCCGGCCATTGTTGTCGGTCAAACTCCCGTAATCCATGACCTGCAGCAGGATACCGAATACATCAGGATGGGCCTTTTCGATCTCATCGAACAACAAGACGGCGTGAGGGTGCTTGTTGACCGAATCCGTCAGTAAACCGCCCTGGTCAAAACCGACATATCCGGGCGGGGCCCCGATCAATCTCGATACGGTATGGCGCTCCATGTATTCCGACATGTCAAAACGGATAAATTCAATTCCAAGGGTATGGGCCAACTGCTTGGTCACTTCCGTTTTTCCCACCCCCGTCGGCCCCGAAAACAGGCAGGACACAATCGGCTTGTCGGTATTCCCCATGCCGGCCCTGGCCATTTTTATTGAATTCGCCAGCGCGGAGATTGCCTGGTCCTGGCCAAATACAACCATTTTCAGGTCCCGCTCAAGGGTCTTGAGGGCCTTCAGGTCCGAAGCCGAAACATGTTTGGGCGGAATTCTTGCGATATCCGCCACCATGTTCTCGATTTCCTTCACGCCGATGGTTTTCCTGCGTGATGTCACACTGCTCAACCGGGTCCTGGCACCGGCTTCATCCATGACATCGATCGCGGTATCCGGAAGATATCGTTCGGAAAGATACCTGGCGGACAATTCCACCGCCGAACGGAGCGCCGGGCTGGTATATTTTACATTGTGGTGTTTTTCAAACCGGGTTTTCAATCCCCGGAGGATATCAACGGCCTCATCGACGGTGGGTTCTTCAATATCGATTTTCTGGAATCTGCGGGACAGTGCCCGGTCCTTTTCAAAAATCCCCCGGTATTCCCGATAGGTGGTTGAGCCAATACACTTGATCTCCCCGGAAGCCAGCATTGGTTTAAGCAGGTTCGACGCATCCAGGGACCCGCCTGATGCGGCTCCTGCCCCGATGATGGTATGGATCTCATCGATAAACAGGATGGCATGATCTTCCTTGTCCAGTGCCTGCAGCACCGCTTTCAACCGCTGCTCGAAATCCCCCCTGTATTTCGTGCCGGCCAGCAAGGCACCCATGTCCAGGCTGTAAATCGTGGTTTCCGCCAGCACTGCCGGCACATCCGCCATCGATATTTTCCGTGCCAGCCCTTCGGCGATGGCCGTCTTGCCCACCCCCGCTTCCCCCACAAACAAGGGATTGTTTTTTCTGCGCCGGCATAGAATCTGGATGGTCCGCTCCAGTTCCTTTTCTCTTCCGATCAGCGGATCAATCTTCCCCCGTGCGGCCTGCGCATTCAGGTCCACCGTATAGGCTTCAAGCGGGCTGGTGGTGGAATGTTCCGGCAACTCCTCCCCGTGCTCCTCTTCATCCGGAGCCGGCAACCGGTCGCCATCCGGAATCTTCTTGATGCCATGGGAAATGAAATTGACCACATCAAACCTTGTGATACCCTGCTGGATGAGGAAATAGGCGGCATAGGATTCCTTCTCGCTGAAAATGGCAACAAGGATGTTATTGCCCCGGACCTCCTTGTTGCCGGAACTCTGTACATGCATGATGGCGCGCTGGAATACCCGTTGGAACCCCACACCGGGCTGGGGTTCACTGTCTTTCGTCAACAGCGGGATTTCACTGGAAAGGTATTCAGCCAGGGATTTCCTCAGCTGCTCAATATTTCCTCCACAGGAAACCAGTGTTATATTGGTTTCCTTGTCATCCAGGAGCGAAAACAGCAGATGCTCTACCGTGAGGATTTCGTGATGTTCCTTTCGCGCCAACGAAACCGCGTTTCCCAATACAATTTCCAGTTGTTCAGAAAACATGGTCGGGGACCCCGTTCATTCCTTTTCCATCGTGCACTTCAGGGGGTGCTGATTCTGAAAAGCGAACTCCGTGGCCATTTTGACCTTGGTCTCGGCGATTTCCCTGGGAAACACCCCACAAACCCCCACGCCCCGCGTATGGACATGCAACGTGATCTGTTTTGCCTTTTCCTGTGACATGCCAAAAATTTTCATCAGCAGAATCACCACAAATTCCATGGGTGTAAAATCATCGTTCAACAACAACACCTTGTATAGCGGTGGCTTCCTGGTCCTGGGCCTGGTCTTTTCAGCCACCAACCCGGTTGCCCGGTGATCGCGGGTGTGTTCCCGGTTCGAATGGTCGGCATCACCCGGTTTGCCCGCCATTTTGATTGCAGTTTTCACAGTCATCTTCCGCAGTCAATCCATTCCCAATGGTTCTAGAATGACCCTCCTCCGCATCCGCCGCATGCCCCGCTTCCACCAACCGCCTGAAATACATTGTTGAACACAAAGGTCGCATTGACCCCGTCATCGACATAATCCACTTCCGCCCCATTCAGGAAACTCAGTGCGAAAGGGTCCACGACCAGTCGATACCCCTCTTCCCCATCCATCACACTGTCTTTGGATTCAGCGTCTTCTGAAAACGTCATGCCATAATTCATCCCGGAACAACCCCCTCCGCTGACATAAATCCGCACCGCGGTCGCTTCACCATGGGTATCCCGGATGAGTTCCGCGATTTTACTCCTGGCGTTTTCAGTCACTGCCAGATCGGCATTGGTAAGAACTTGATTATATTCAATCATGATAAAATACCCGCTTTACAGAACCATCATTATACTGGAACAATTACTACCCAAATGGGGTTATTGTATACATAATCAAGCCATCGACAACCCCATACAGGACCCACTTCCGGCTACTCTGGTAATTTGACATGCCCCGAACCATCAAATGTGTATTCTTCGGCAGAGACGCCGAAGGCCTTGACAAACCGCCCTATCCCGGAGAACTGGGGCAGCGGATCTATGAACATGTTTCCAGGGATGCCTGGCAGCAGTGGCTGGAACGCTCCGTCATGATCATCAACGAGTACCAGTTGAATTCCGCCGACCCGGCAAACCAGGGGCTCATTGAGAAGCACATGATCGGGTTTTTGTTCCGGGAAGGGGAATACGGACAAATGCCCGAAGGCTACAATCCCGCATGATGCCGTCGATGAGATGCTAGAAGTGGAAAAGGCAGCACTCACGGCAGGGAGGAAAGAAGCGAGATTGTCCCGGGCCAGGGCCCGGGCCAAAACTGCAGGAATGCAGAATTTCCTGGAGGCCAGTTATCAGGAATGCATCTTGCATCTGTCGGCCAGCGGAAAGCTGCAGGAATTTTATACGGCATTTCCAGAGTACCGTGCAGATGTCCCGCCGGGGACAAAACCGGCGGCAAAGCGAAAAGAGGATAACCAGTAAAAACCTTTTTTGTCCGGGGCCCTGCGAATTCCATTTGCGGCAACCGGCCGGTGGCCCGGGATGAAACCGGCATTCCGGATCATGGAGGGTCAAGGCGGTGACCCCGCTTTCAGTCCGCGGAGGGACGCGCCTGCAAAGACTTCCTACCTTTCAGCGTGCGTAAACAACCGGAAAAAGTTGTCCGTGGTGGCCTGGGCGAAACGTTCCTGTTTTTCGCCTCGCAAATCTGCCAGGCACTCCGCGGTATATCTCACATAGCTCGGTTCGTTGGTCTTGCCCCGCAATGGAACGGGCGCCAGGTACGGGGAATCGGTTTCAACCAGTATCTGGTCCCGGGGAACTTTTTTCGCGACCTCCCGCAATGATTCGGCATTCCGGAATGTCACAATACCGGAAAACGAAATGAAAAAACCGATATCCAGCGCCCGCCTGGCGGTCTCCCAGTCTTCCGAAAAGCAGTGCATCACCCCGCCCGCATCAGCGGCACCGCTGTCCTCGAGGATGTCCATGGTGTCCCGGGCGGCTGACCGGGTATGGATGATCAGGGGTTTTTCAGCCGCTTTTGCGGCCTCAATGTGATTTCTGAACCGGTTTCTCTGCCACTCCAGGTCCCCTTCATTCCGATAATAGTCCAGGCCGGTTTCTCCAATGGCGACCACATCCGGATTGTCCGCCAATGCGGTGATTTCCCCGGCATCCGGGTCATGGCAGTCGGTGTAATTGGGATGAACCCCCACCGATGAAAAGATATTCCGATGGGCTGCCGCCAGTTTTTCAATCTGGGGATAGTCTTCCAGGTTGACGGCCACACACAACAGGTAATCGACATGGTTGGCCCGCGCCCTGTGCAACAAACCCTCCAGGTCTTGCGACAGCGGTTCAAAATTGATGTGGCAATGTGAATCAACCAGCTGCATGGTACAATTCAATCCGGTGGTGGCAACCCGTGCATCGTCAGGCCAGGGACCGTTGAAATGCGAACACCATTTCCTCAATGGCCAGTTGCTGGTTCAGCGGTTCTCTGGAGATTTTCCGGTAGCCGGTGATCTTGTCATACAGACCACACAGTTTTTCGACCGACTCCTGTTTCCTGTTTCCCGCCACCTGCCCGCTCCAATAGGGTTCAGCCCCCGCAACACGCCATAACACCAGGTCAACCACGAACCGCTGGAACCATTTCAGAATGATCTCGAAATCCAGTTTGGCCAATTGTTCTGCCAGGTCGATGGCGCCCGTCTGGTGATTGTACATGCCCATGATTCCACTGAGATATTTTTCGTGTTGTTCCAGGTAGCCCTGGTCAATCAGGTGCTTGGCCCCGATCGGCCCCCCGCCGGCCAGGTGCAATGCCGTCTTCCCGGATTCGGCGGTGGCAAACTGGGCCAGCCACTGCAGGGCACTTTCCCGGCCTGGTGCCGCCAAAGGCTGCCCCATGCACCGGCTCCGGATTGTCGCAGGCAACCTGCCGGGTTCTGAAGTCACCAGGATCAGTACCGAATTGTCAGGGGGCTCTTCCAGCAGCTTGAGCAGGGCATTGGCCGTATTCATGTTCATCCGGTCAGCGGGATGGATCAACGCCACTTTCGTCCCGGAAATATGGGAAAACGTTGAAAACCGTTCAATCAACAACCGGACCTGGTCAATATTGATCACCCGTCCATGCCGGGTTTTCCTGTCCCGTTCCGCACTGTCCTGGTAACGGTTGCTGTACTGGGAGAGCAGGGGATACCGGGCACCGGCGGAGTTCTGCTCGGTGGTAATGGCGTGAAAATCGGGATGACTTCCCGACCCGAACAATCGGCAGCTCTGGCACTGTCCGCAAGAATCCGGGGACGGTCTCCCGGCGGACTGGCAAAGCAGCCGTTCAGACAGCGCCAGGGCAAACTCCGGTTTTCCAATACCGGATTGGCCTGTCAGCAGGACACCATGATGCAGTGTTTCCCGGTTTCCCGCAATCCGGGTCCAGCTTTCTTCGTGCCAGGGATAGATCATTGTGCCGGTGTCGACGATTGCAAGCCCATTGAATAGAATCCCGTCGATTATACTTCAATCAACCCGGCGAGAATTTTTTCTATCTCCTGCCGTACCATTTCCACCGGCCTGCCGGCATCAACCAGCCTGATACGGCCGGGGTCTGCCAGGGCACGATTCCGGTACGCGGTTCGAACTGCTTCCTTGAACCCGGCGGACTCCCGCTCGAACCGGTCCGGCAATGCACCCCTCAACCGGGCACGATTCAGGCTGACTTCCACGGGGACGTCCAGAAAAAGGGTGAGGTCAGGCTGCAGGCCCTTCTGCACCCATCTTTCCAGGACCGCGATTCTCTCTTCTTCAATCCCCCGCCCTCCCCCCTGGTATGCGTAGGTGGCATCGGTAAACCGGTCACACACCACCCAGCACCCTTTCCGCAGCGCCGGCCGGATCCGTTCGTCCAGATGCTGCATCCTGGCCGCAAAAACCAGCAACAGTTCCGTGCCATCGCTGAAGTTTGCCTCCCTTTCGTTTAGCAGGATGCTGCGGATCAATTCCCCGACCTCCGTGCCGCCGGGTTCTCTCGTCTGGATGACCGGGATGTCTCTTTCGGTCAGCCAGTGTTTCATGAAATCAATCTGGGTGGATTTTCCGGCCCCGTCCGACCCTTCAACAGTAATGAATTTTCCGGCTCGCATCAGTTGGATTTTTTCAGGATATATTTGCGGACGGCAGCATTGTGCTCTTCCAGTGTTTTGGAAAATTTATGACGCCCGCCTCCCATGGCAACCATATACAATGCTTCGGTCTCCTGGGGGTTGACCGCAGCATGCAGGGATGAATAGCCCGGCAGGCAAATGGGTGTGGGCGGCAAGCCATAACGCGTGTAGGTATTGTAGGGAGTATCCGTTTTCAGGTGCTTCTTCGTAATGTTTCCCTGGTACGCATCGCCCACCCCATAAATGACCGTCGGGTCGGTTTGCAGCCGCATGCCGATTCGCAGACGGTTGCTGAAAACACCGGATACCTGTTCCTGCTCCTCCTCGGCCTGGGTTTCCTTTTCGATAATGGAAGCCAGGATCAGGGCTTCATCCCGGCTCTTGATTTCCAGGTTTTCCTTCCGTTGGCTCCATGCCTGGTCGAGCTTGTCCTCCATGTGATCGAATGCCGCCTTGAAAATGGTGATATCCCGGTCATTCAGCCGGTAGTAATAGGTGTCCGGATAAAACCGGCCTTCAGGATGCAGGTCCGGCACACCCAACGCCGCCATGATTTCCTGATCGGTCCAGTCACGGGTCGAATGAACCAGTTTGGGTGTCCCGTTGATGGTCTCTCGCATCTGCCTGAATGTCCATCCTTCAATGATCGTTATCCGGTTTCCCTGCTGCCCCCGGCCGGCCACCAGGCGCTGTAACAGCTCAGTGGGAGGAATCCCGTCCGGAAAAACGTATTCGCCCGCCTTGATTTCCGTTGTCAGCCCGTTCAGCCTGGCATGAACCTGGAGTGTATACGGCTCTTCAATGAGGCCGATATCCAGCATCTTGTCGAGGACGGATGACAAGGTGTCGCCGCGCTCGACCACAAACACTTCACCGCTGGTTTTCAGCGGCTGATTGATGGCCAAATGGTAGTACCCGGCACCGATGCCCGCAATGACCATTGCCAAGACAACCAGAGACAGCCTCGCCCTCTTTATCCGGGACAACGCACTCGCCCCCTGTTGTTTTTCGAAGAACCGGAATAAAACAATCGGTCAAATCTTGGCAAATACCAGCGTGCCGTTGGTACCCCCAAACCCAAATGAATTGCTGAGTGCCACATCAATCTTCCGGTCCCTGGATTCATTCGGAACATAGTCCAGGTCACATTCCCCGTCCTGTTCGACCAGATTGATGGTGGGCGGAATAACCTGGTGAAAAATGGACATGGCCGTCATGACCGCTTCCACCCCGCCCGCCGCACCGAGCAAATGGCCGATCATTGATTTGTTTGAACTGATTGCAAGTTTCCGCGCATGGCCGGCAAAAGACTGCTTCAGTGCCATGGTTTCGGCAATGTCCCCCTGGGGGGTCGAGGTGCCATGAGCATTGACATAGTCCACCCGGTCCTTGCTGATCCCCGCATTGTGCAGTGCATTGTCCATGCATCTCGCGGCACCTTCCCCGCCCGGTGACGGGCTGGTGATGTGGTACGCATCGCCGCTCATCCCGAATCCCGACAGCTCACAATAGATCCGGGCACCCCGCGACTTGGCATGTTCATATTCTTCAAGCACCATGATGCCGGCCCCCTCGCCCATCACGAATCCATCCCGCCCGGTATCCCAGGGGCGGCTGGCGGTTTGCGGATCATCATTCCTGCGGCTGAGGGCACGGGCGGCCGAGAAACCCGCGAGTGATGTCGGGGAAATGGGGGCTTCCGCCCCGCCCGCGACCATGATGTCCGCATCACCGTATTCGATCAGGCGGCCTGCTTCGCCAATGGCATGGGTTCCGGTCGTGCAGGCGGTCACCATGGACAGGTTGGGGCCTTTCAGTCCATACAGGATGGACAAATTTCCCGAAATCATGTTGGTGATGGTCATTGGGATATAAAACGGGGAAACCCTTCTGTTCCCCCGCTCCTGATAAAGAACCGTTGTCGATTCAATCGTATTGATCCCCCCTATCCCGGACCCGATATAGACCCCGATCCGGCAGGCATTTTCCTCGTTGACCTCCATTCCCGAATCCTGGATGGCCTCAATGCCGCCGGCCATTCCAAGCTGCATGAACCGGTCCATTTTCCGGGTCATTTTATCCGGAAAATATGCAGACGGGTCAAACCCGTTGATTTCACCGGCAAAGGAACAGGGAAAGGACGAGGCATCAAAGTGCGTGATGGGGAAAATTCCATTCTTTCCGCTGAGCATGGCCTGCCAGGTTTCCGGCAATCCAACGCCGATCGGGGAGAGCACCCCCATGCCGGTGACCACTACACGCCGTTTTGCCATCGATACCACTGTGTCATTGAAATCAACTGGAGTCCGTCCCGATTATACAAGAACGGAAAATTGAATTTGGAAAAATGAATGCCCCGTATGGTTTCACCCGAACCCGCACATCGCCCGGCCCGTCCGCGCATTCCCTTCCAGAGGGGAAAAGGGGGCTCCCTGTGCAACTAGCCGGGCTCGAGGACCGCCTTGAGTGCTTCGGGTGCGGGGCATGCGTCCCGGACTGCGCGCGCAAGGTCCGTGATGCGGCACGCGGAAGTGATGGCCTGGAGTCCTTTCAGCCCAATGGACTTCTGGTTGGGCAGGTCTGGTTCCGCGACGACGAAGAAACGCCATTGGTCGGCATCGCAGTGGTCGGCGTATCCGTCTCGTCTCTCGCCATGCCACGCGAACACATAAAGGTCCGCCGATCGTCCCGGAGAGTCTACCCAACTCCCATCCGATGTCCAGTAACCGGTGCGGGACGCGATATCGAAGCGAGGAGCGCGACGTGGCGAAAGAGCCTTGTCCCAGGGTTGCCTCGCTGCGGACTGCTTGACTTCGAGTCGTGCCCCGGACGTGTGCTGACAATCCCATGAGTCCCAGTCCCACGTGCGCTCCCAATCGCCCCCGAGCGCAACCACGACCAAACACTCGACATAATCGGCACGATGCGTGTTGTTCATCACGGGCCGGTCGTAGTCGTCCCTGAGCACCTCTAGAATGCGCTGGTGCCTGGCCCGATTCTCCGGACTGCTGTCCACGGTCTCTTCCCGTCCGATCATGGATGGGATGCCCAAAAAAAGAACCGGCTACCGGCAGTGAAGGCAGTCCGCAGCAGATTCCCGCTTGTGGACGGAAATACCCTGAAACCCGAGCGAATTTTATCCAATCCTGTCTAGGTCTCAGTCCTCGGAAGCGGTAGATTTGATATAGTTGATCGCATCCTGAACCTTGGTAATGCTTTCTGCCTCGTCATCGGGAATCTCCGCATCAAACTCCTCTTCCAGGGCCATGACCAGTTCCACGGTATCCAGTGAGTCCGCACCGAGATCGTCGACAAATAACGCCTCGGGAGTAACCTGATCTTCGCTTACACCAAGCTGTCCAACGACAACTTTAATTACACGTTCTTCAATTGTGCTCATTCGAGTCTTAGCCTCCACTTAATGAATAAATTTCAATCTCTGTCCCGTCACAACCGCGATTCAGCAGAAACCGATATTCAAAGGAAATTCAGGATTGTTTGTATCGTTTTAACCCATGAATGTTAAACAATAGACCATGTTAAGTCCATCATAAAAGTCTAAATTTTCTGCCATTGATTCCTGGGCATTCCATGCCCGGGCAATGCATGGTTTATCCTCTTGGTTTGTATGGATTTTATATCCGTAAACCAATACCTGTCACAAATTTGTGCACGACACTTCGGCCGAGCAAGATCAAAGGAGTTCAGCCTGTCGCTGCCGGGGCGGGTAAAACACGCCAATGATGGTAAATGGATTGTTGCGCCGTGCATGATGTTGCTTGAATGTGGTGCCCAGAAACAGGGATATCTCCTTGTTCTGCATAAAATCCTTTTCGTACTTTAATCGCACTTTTTCAATCGCAATCGATTCGCACCCTTCTGCCGCGGCCAAACAATTCCGGTAGAGTGCGCCAATTTCCCAGTCCTGGATCGTCATTGTTGAGACCTTCCCCGCATCATCTTCGAGCTTGTATTTGAATTTGTACGGAATCTTTTCTATTGGAACACGGGGGGCGTCATCGGCATGCAATCCCCTGGTAAACAGGTCTGCTTGCCTAAGTTGATCGAGCCACTTTTGCTTCCATTCACGATCATCTTCCTTAACGACAAATTTTATCAGTCGCTTCGGTCTGAAGACTGCGAGAGAGACATTTTCCGGGGCCATGGAATCCTGAATAAGAGCAGAGAGATTCGTGTATACCTTTTTCAAACAAGCTTGCTTGCGTTCATACCAACACTGCTGCGTTTCAACGCGCCTGATCACAGCCAGATCATTGAGGGCCGGATGCCTGGGTCGATGGCTCTCGGGCCGAAAGTCCTTGGACGAATCATGCCGAATGAGCTCCAACTCGACCCAATCCCACTTTTGGTATTCGAGGAATTTGAAGGGTACCGGGTAAATTCTGATCCAGGAGCCGTCTTCCAGGACTCCTGCCGTACAGACCAGTTCATCATAGGAGACCGAAGGTAACGGGTACGTAGTAACGGTGATCAGTACGCGGGTTTTTGTCTGCATTGCTTAAAGGTGCATTATGCGATGGGGAAAGTCTTTGCGCCGACTCAATGCCTCGGCAACACAACTTCGATGGCAGAACTCGTGGTCCGCTTCGAAACAGGTCAGGGCCACCCGGCCGTGCTTACTCATCAGCTCCATGATGGTTTGAAGTGAGTCGGTACTTTTCGCCAGCGTCGTTCTTGTATACTCCTTGAAAAGAGCCCGGTAATCATCCGGTGAGTTCAACTCACGCCTCTTGCCCGATTCGATTCCCAGCTCGGGCAGATGCACATAGGCTATCCCAAGCCCTTGTGCCGCTTTTTCCAACTGTCGCCTGCCAAAGCCGAATTTCATGCTCACCGGATTTCGGCGGACGTCGCACACTACCCCAATATTCTCTCCAATCAATCGGTTTAGATACCGTTCCAGCGACTGGCCTTCATACCCGATAGTAAACAAACGTACCGGGAGATTCGGCGTCGGCCGTGCCGAGTCGACCTGTTCCTGTTCAAGTTTGCTCAAAATCTCACAACGTTTTTGACTATTGATTGCATAGTACGGATGGTGAATGTACGTATAGTGGACCAGTGCCCGGTCGTGCAGATTCCCGACCCGGTGCTCCACGCGGTGAATGGCCTCTTTGTCTGCAGGCGCAAGCAAATGCAGGAAGCGTTGCCGATGGCCAAGCACCCAGTTATCCCGTTCCTTCAGGTAACCATATTTCGTTAACGTCCTTTTGTCTGCATCGGCCTGGAAAGAGAAACAACCGTACTGGTATGGGACAAAATCATAGGCCGGTTTTTCCTGTTCCATACTGACCAGGAACAAGTACTTCTGGAATGCAGTCTTCGTCACCTTGCGGTCGAGTGCCTCCAGCAATGCCAGAAGTATTTTTCTCCGGTAGTACATTCGTCTTATGTTACTTGGTTGGGGCAGGCTGTCCCCCGATTGTCGATTCGATTCAGTGTGACCAAATTTCTATCCGGCAACCCTCTCTCCGTGAATGCTATCGGCGTGCACTCATTGCATGTACAGACCGCCGTTTACATGCAGGGTCGTTCCGGTGACATAACGCCCCATGTCCGAAGCAAGGAATACGGCAGCCGACGCGACGTCTTCCGGGGTACCCAGGGTCCCCATTGGAATATTTCTCGCGATGGCCTGGCGCTGGTCATCGCTCAAGGCCCGGGTCATATCCGTCTCAATGAAACCCGGGGCGATCGCATTCACGGTAATGTTTCTGGACGCGACCTCCAGCGCCAGGGATTTTGAAAAGCCGATCATGCCCGCTTTCGCCGCGGCATAGTTTGTCTGCCCCGCATTCCCTTTTACCCCCACGACCGACGCAGTATTGATGATCCGGCCGTAGCGGGCTTTCGTCATCCCCCGCAAACACGCCTTGCTGACCAGGTAGACCGATTTCAGGTTGGTGTCCATCAGTTCATCCCATTCCGCCGGCTTCATTCGCAGCAACAGGTTGTCACGTGTAATGCCCGCATTATTGACCAGGACAAGCGGCGCACCGCTTTCTCCGGAGATCTCCGCAACCAGCCGGGTCACGCCTTCGGGGTCCGTGACATCCACTATCCTGCCAAACCCGGAGGCACCCGTTTCATTGAAATACTGTTGTATGGCCTGCGCCCCGGCTTCCGAGGTGGCGGTCCCGTAGACCACCCCCCCCTGGCCGGCCAATGCCATGGCGATTGCTTTTCCGATTCCCCGGGTGGCCCCGGTAACCAGGCATACCCGGTCTTTCAGCAGGTCATTCATTCTGTTCATTCCGGTACGTTGCAGGACTCACATCCTGATGAGGGCCGAACCCCATGTAAAGCCCCCTCCAAAACCTTCGATCAACACGTGCTGGCCCGTCGAGATCCTGCCCGATCGTACCGACTCGTCCAGCGCAAGCGGCACGGAAGCGGCCGACGTGTTGCCGTGCCGGTCCACCGTCACGATGACCTTTTCCGGCGGGATCGCAGCTCTCCTGCCCACCGCGTTGATGATCCGTATATTCGCCTGGTGCGGAATCAGCCAATCCAGGTCATTCCGGTCAAAATGATTGGCATCCAGGGTCTCATCGATGATGTCGCTCATTGCCGTGACCGCCCATCTGAACACCTCGCCCCCTTCCATGGTGGTATACGCCGTTCCGGCCTTGACCCGCTCATAGTTTCTGGAAACCCCCGTTGGAACACACAGCAGATCCTTGTACTTTCCATCGCTGTGCAGATGCGTGGACAGTATTCCGGGTTCACGGTCCGCACCCAGGATCACCGCGCCGGCCCCGTCCCCGAACAGCACACAGGTCCGCCGGTCCGTCCAGTCGATAATCCGCGAAAAGGTCTCCGCGCCGATCACCAGCGCGGTACGCGCGCTGCCTGACCGGATGAACTTGTCGGCAATGTCAATAGCAAACAGGAATCCGGCACAAACTGCCTGAACGTCAAATGCCGGCGGACCGGAGATTCCCAGACGCTGCTGGACCAGACAGGCCGTGCTCGGAAACACCTGGTCTGCAGTCGTGGTCGCGACGATGATGAGGTCAATTCCGTCGTTCCGGATACCCGCTGCCTGGATGGCATTCTGCGCGGCCTGTACCGCAAGGTCACAGGTAAACTCGTCCTCTCCGGCAATGCGCCGTTCACGGATTCCGCTGCGGGCATAGATCCATTCGTCATTGGTATCCACCATTTTTTCAAGGTCCGCATTGGTCACCACCTTCTCGGGGAGATAGCTGCCGGTACCGATGATCCGGGAGTAGATCATCCGGCAGCTCCGGCGGTGAGAGGATGGTTGGTCAATGCCCCTTGTATCCGGTTCACCAGATCATTTCGTGCTTCTTCGGCAGCGACCTCAATCGCATGCATGAATCCGATAGGGTCCGTTCCGCCATGAGACTTGATGACCGTGCCCTGCAACCCCAGCAGGCTGGCTCCGTTGAATCGCCGGTGGTCCAGGCGTTTGCGGAAGGAATTCAGAACGGGTCTGGCCACCGTTCCACGCAATTTCGTGATGGCATTCTGCCTGAACTCCTCCTTCAGAACGCCCATGATCATCTGGGCAACGCCCTCGGAAGCCTTCAGGGCGATATTCCCGAGTATGCCGTCACAGACGATCAGGTCGGTCGCACCGAGATAGATTTCATCCGCCTCAATAAACCCGGTATAATTCAATTCGCTCGATTTGAACAACTCTGCCGTCGCCTTGATGGCATCGTTGCCCTTCATCTCTTCCACACCGATATTCAGCAACGCCACCGTGGGACGGCTCTTCCCATCCAGGCAATCGACCATTTGCGCGCCCATGACACCAAACTGGAGGAGGATTTCCGGCCGCACATCCACATTGGCCCCCAAATCCAGCATATAGGTATGGCCATTCAGTCGCGGCAACGCAGCGCAGATCGCGGGGCGGTCAATGCCCGGTATGGTCCGCAACACGAATCGCGCCGTCGCCATCAAGGCACCGGTGTTGCCTGCGCTGACGCAGGCATGGGCGAGTCCTTCCTTGACCAGGTTGATTGCCACCCGCATGGACGAATCCTTGATCTTGCGCAAGGCATAGGCCGGGCTGTCATTCATGGTCACCACTTCCGTGGCATGCCGGATGGACAACCGGTCCATGGACACGCCGCCGAATCCCTGGATGGATGAACGGATTGCATCCTCGTCACCCACCAGAACAATTTCATCCTCCGGCTGCCGTTGCAAGTACTCGATCGCGGCGGGCACGGTGGTATCCAGACCGTGGTCGCCACCCATGGCATCTATGGAAATCTTGGTCATTGATGTGTCGATAAAATTCCGGCTCGTGACAAAACCCGCCAAAGCACGATCAGATCGGGATGACCCCGCGTTCCCGGAGTATCTTACCAAAGATGCCGGGCAGTCAGAACGCCCATTTTTCAGCCGCCTTCAGATCTGGCAGGCCGTACCCCCTATGACCGTCGGAAACCGGGGCCCCAAGCCGGCAATGCCGGTCGAATCCTCCGCTGACCTCCGGATTCATTCCCGTTTGGCCGGGACTCTATTCCTCGGACCCGATTGAGACAACCTTTTTGCCGCGGTAGTAGCCGTCCGCTGTGATGTGGTGGCGCCTGTGAAGCTCGCCTGTCAGGGGATCATTGGACAAGGTTGCATTCTTGAGCCGGTCGTGAGACCGGCGCATTCCCCTTTTCGAGGGTGTTTTCCGGTTTTGCTGTACTGCCATGATGGGAACCTCAAATACTGATTGATCTTGATTGCACGGGATCCGTTTGGAGTGCCTGATTACCTGGTGCCAGAATATTCTAGAATCTGACGGGTCTTCGATACACCACCGCGATTGTGGTGGTGCTACGCGAGGGGACGGATTATAGACATTTCCGGGGTACACGTCAAAACCTCCTAAAACAGGCAATTGGTTGATAATCGTGCAAATCCGGCGGAATATTTCGAATATCCGCTTAACACTTGGAAGGGATGAAAGTACAATCCCGTCCTTTGGTTTTTATCCACGAGCCTCCGGGTGACCATGACAACCGACGACCTGCGAATAGCCGGCATCCGCCGCGTGATCAATCCCAGCGAAATCACGCTCGAGTTGCCGGTGAATGAAAGCGCCGCGAAAACAGTGATTGGCGCCCGCAATGCCATTCACAGGATACTGCACGGCAGGGATGACCGGTTGCTGGTGGTGAGCGGACCCTGTTCGATCCATGACCCGGATGCCGCCATCGAATACGCACAACACCTGAAACCGCTGCGGGAACAGCATCACGAAGACCTGCTGATCGTCATGCGGGTATACTTCGAAAAGCCGCGCACGAGGGTTGGCTGGAAAGGACTGATCAATGATCCGGACCTGAACGACACGTTTGATATCAACAAGGGCCTGCGCACTGCCCGAAAACTGCTGATTGATTTGAACAACCTGGGCGTCCCGGCGGGAACCGAGTATCTCGATATCATTACGCCGCAGTACGTTGCAGACCTGATTTCATGGGGAGCGATCGGTGCCCGAACCACCGAAAGCCAGGTGCACCGGGAATTGGCTTCGGGCCTGTCCTGTCCGGTCGGGCTGAAAAACGGAACCAATGGCAACCTGGACATCGCCGTGGACGGAATCAGCGCGGCTGCCAGGCCCCATCACTTTCTCTCCCTGACCAAAAAAGGCCATTCAGCCATTTTCAGCACGACCGGGAATACCGATTGCCATATCATTTTACGAGGCGGGAAACATCCGAATTATGATGCCGAAAATGTCAATGAAGCCTGCGGGAAACTCTTGTCGGCGGCTTTGACTCCCCAGGTCATGATCGATTTCAGCCACGCCAACAGCCGGAAAATCCCGGAAAACCAGGCCCGGGTGGCCGCGGATGTCGCGGAACAGATTTCATCCGGAGACCGGCGGATCATGGGGGCGATGATCGAAAGCCACCTGGTCGCCGGCCGGCAGGATGTCGTCGACGGGAAGGCCAACACCTACGGCCAGAGCATCACCGATGCCTGTATCAACTTTGATGACACCGCCCGCATTCTCGGCCAGCTGGCATCCGCGGTCCGCCATCGACGGTCCGCCGCCTCCGGGTCATGATTTCCCCCCATGGCAGCGATGTGCTCACCCCCTTGTTTGTGGAGGATGCGGCCGCCCGGAAACAGCTGTACTCGGAAGCACAGGAACTGGAACCCGTTCTCCTGAGTTCTGCCGGGGCTGCGAATACGGTCATGCTCGGTGCGGGCTATTTCACTCCACTTCCCGGGTTCATGGACAAGTCCGATGCCTTGCATGTCGCCAGAACCATGCATACCCGCCATGATTTGTTGTGGCCGGTCCCGGTCCTGTGCCTGGTTGAACATGCAAAGCGGCTGGAAAAGCGGCAACGGATTGCACTGACAGACCCCAATGTGAAGGGACATCCGGTGCTGGCGACCATGGACATCGAAGCGGTGGAATTCCTTTCCGACGCTGAAATGCTGGAAATCTGCGAGAACGTATACCGGACAACCGACCCCGGGCATCCTGGCGTTTCGGAATTCATGGAACAGGGGCAAACCATGCTTTCAGGACCCATACAGGTCCTGAATTACAGCTACTTCACCTCCGAATACAGCGGAACATTCCGTACTGCTGTGGAAATCCGGCACGACATCCGGGACAATGGCTGGGAAAAAACAGTCGCTTTCCAGACCCGCAATCCCATGCATCTGGCCCATGAGGAATTGTGCCGGATTGCCATGGAACGGGTGGGCGCAGACGGCTGTGTCATCCACATGTTGCTGGGAAAACTGAAGCCCGGGGATATTCCGGCAGAAATCCGCGATGCGGCCATCCGGAAAATGGTGGAATTGTATTTTCCGAAAAGTACCGTGATGATCGCCGGGTACGGATTTGACATGCTGTACGCGGGACCCAGGGAGGCCGTATTGCATGCCATTTTCAGGCAGAATATGGGGGCCACGCATTTCATCATTGGCCGGGACCACGCCGGGGTCGGCGACTACTATGGTGCCTTCGATTCCCAGACCATTTTCCAGGACATTCCAAAGGGCGAACTTGAAATCGAAATCTTCAATGCCGACCACACGGCCTATTCCACAAAGCTGGACAAAGTCGTCATGATGAGGGAGGCCCCGGACCACCGCCCGGAGGATTTCGTCCTGCTCTCGGGCACCCGGGTCCGGGAAATGCTGTCCAGGGGAATTGCGCTCCCGCCCGAGTTTTCCAGGCCGGAAGTTGCCAGGATATTAATGCAGTATTACCAGTCGAAATAGCCGCTGGCCCATCATTTTTCCCGCCGCCGGTTTCAGTGATAAAATGTCCGGGATTGATGCGTAACCACTTTGATTTCACCTGCCGTCAGGAGTGATTGTGTCGAAGGTCAAACATTGTCCCCTGCTGATACTCGGATCCGGACCGGCCGGGTATACCGCCGCCGTCTATGCCGCCAGAGCCAATCGGAACCCGGTGCTCATAACGGGATTGGAACAGGGTGGACAGTTGACCACCACCACCGATGTGGACAACTGGCCCGGGGACGATGCCGGTGTCCAGGGCCCGGAGCTGATGACCAGGATGCAACGGCACGCCCAACGATTCAACACGGAAATCATATTTGACCACATCCATACGGCATCGTTGTCGGACCGGCCATTCAGGCTGTCTGGCGACTCGGGAACCTACAGCTGCGACGCACTGATCATTGCAACCGGTGCCTCGGCCAGGTACCTGGGCCTCGAGTCGGAAGAGGCCTTCAAGGGAAAAGGGGTTTCCGCGTGCGCCACCTGTGACGGGTTTTTCTACAAAAACCAGGATGTTGCCGTGATCGGTGGCGGCAATACCGCCGTCGAAGAGGCGCTGTATTTGTCCAATATCGCCTCTTCTGTCACCCTGGTTCATCGCCGTGATGAATTGCGTGCCGAAGCCATCCTGGTTGACCGGTTAATGGCCAAGAGCCATGAAAACAACGGCAACATTTTCTTTAAATGGAACCATGTGCTGGATGAAGTCCTGGGGGATGACAGCGGGGTAACCGGAATGCGGATCCGGCATGTGCAGACCAAAGAGACCCGGGAGATGAATTTGATGGGGGTTTTTATCGCAATCGGCCATACCCCGAATACCGGCCTGTTCACCGGTCAACTGGCGATGCAGGACCACTATATCCTCTGCCAAAGCGGGCTGGCCGGCAATGCCACCATGACCAGCGTGGAGGGGGTGTTTGCAGCCGGGGATGTCATGGACCATGTCTATCGTCAGGCCGTCACGTCGGCGGGAACGGGCTGCATGGCGGCCCTGGATGCGGACAAGTTCCTGAAAGACCTGTACTGAACCCCGTGGTGAAAGACCGGGACAAGGCGAAGGACGGCGCATCGCTGTTTCAGCAGGCCATGGCCGATGTCAACCGAAACCATCGAAACTACCGGATCAACAAGGTGCGCAAGGCCGCCAACCCCCCGGGGCCGAAACCGGGCATTGCCGCGCACCGGGCACCCCCTTTCAGCATACGCCCACCGGCCCCGGTTGCCATTGATGACACCAACCAGGGCGACTCCGTGCTGTTTGCCCGTGCCGGATTTCAACGCAAACGGATCAGGAGGCTGAAACGGGGAGAAATGGCCTACCAGTCTGTCCTGGATTTGCATGGCATGCGGGCCCATGAAGCGTCCGGATCCATTACTGAGTTCATCAGCGAGTCATCCCGGGAAGGCTCTGACTGTGTGCTCATCATCCACGGCAAGGGCTATCACTCCGAGGACCGCAGGGGGGTGCTGAAACCGTTGACGATCAACTGGCTGAAAGACAGCCCTCTGGTGATGGCATTCTGCTCCGCGGCCCCGAGAGACGGTGGCACCGGCGCGGTCTATGTCCTGCTGAAGAAATCGAGGCCGCTGTGAACCCGGCATTGTCCTGGCGGTTCGTGGAAAGGCCTCAGGAATGCGCCGGGTCCCGGCCTGTAATGTTCCGGTAAGTCAGGTTGATTCTCTGCCCGACGGGCAACGTGGTCCTGGGGACGGAATGCTTCCAGTTCTGCTGGGATTTCCCCTTCATGATCAACAATGAGCCATGACCCAGGTCAATGTGGATCCCCCGTCTTCCAGCCGGATTCACGGGATGCAGCACAAACCGGCGTTTTGCACCCAGGCTGACTGAGGCAATGGTGGGCTCTGCACCCAGTTCCTTTTCATCGTCACAATGCCGTCCCATGCTGTCATTCCCGTTTCTGTACAGGTTCAGCAAGACACTGTTGAAAGCGGTATCGATGAAGGCTTCCGCTTTTTCGCGGATCTCCTGGATTTCCGCAAACCAGGGTTTCGGGAAATGGGTGGTTCCGGAATACGGATACACTGCATTGCCATCTCCATGCCAGGCAACCAGCCGGGGAGACACATACTCCTTGCCGAAAATCCGTATGACCTGTTTCTTCCACCGGGCCTTCGCCCGGATCCCGTCAAACAAACGGTCCGCTTCCGGTCCGGTCAGGAACCGGTTCACCACAATACACTCATCGGGAATGATGGTGGTCGCCTGGGTCACTCGAATATCTTTCCGGGATTCAGAATGTCATTGGGGTCCAGCGCCTGCTTGATCCACTTCATCGGGCCGACGGCATTCCCCAGCTCCGATTTCAGAAATGCGATCTTCCCGTAACCGATCCCATGCTCCCCGGTACAGGTACCGTCCATGGACAGTGCCCGCAAAACCATGCGGGTGTGCAGGTTTTCAGCAGCCGCCACTTCCTCTTCATTGGTGTGGTCCACCAGCAGCAGCAAATGGAAATTGCCGTCCCCGACATGCCCGACAATGGGTGCCATGATTCCGGTTTCCTTTATATCCTGACGGGTTTGATCGATGCACTCTGCCAACCGGGAAATCGGAACACAGACATCGGTGGACCAGATCCGGCCATCCGGCCGCAATAATTTGCTGGCGTACGCCACATCGTGTCTTGCACGCCACATCCGGTTTCTTTCTTCCGTGTGGGTCGTCCACTGGAAGGCACTGCCTCCATTTTCTTCCGCAATGGACTGCGCCAGTTCAGACTGTTCCTGGACGCCCTGTTCACTGCCATGAAACTCGAAGAACAAGGTCGGCACCTCATTGAACTCGGTATTCGAGTACGTGTTGACGGCACTCAGGGTCAGCTCATCCAGCAGCTCAACCCGGGCAACCGGAATCCCGTACTGGATGATTTCGATGACGGTATCGACCGCTCCCCCGATGGACTGGAAACAGCAGACCGCGGCGGAAATGGCCTCCGGCACCGGATACAGCCTGACGGTCAGTTCGGTAAACACCCCCAGCGTCCCCTCGGACCCCACCATCAGCCGGGTCAGGTCATAGCCGGCGGATGATTTTCTGGAGCGTTTCGCCGTCCGTATCATTGAGCCGTCTGCCAGGACCGCTTCGATATTCACCACGTTTTCCCGCATTGATCCATACCGGACCGCGTTGGTCCCGGATGCCCGGGTGGCCGCCATTCCACCAATGGTCGCATCCGCACCCGGATCAATCGGGAAAAACAATCCGGTTCCCTTCAGATGGGCATTGAGCTGTCGGCGTGTGACTCCCGGCTGCACCACGACATCGAAATCATCGGCATTCACCGACACGATGGCATCCATCAAACCGCTGTCGAGGCAAATCCCGCCCCTGAGTGCGGCGATATTTCCCTCCAGGGAAGTCCCGGCGCCATGCGGGATGACCGGTGTCCGGTTCCGATTGCAGATCCGGACAATTTCCTGGACTTCCGCGGCGTTCCGGGGCTGGATGACGCCATGGGGAGGTTTCGAAGGATGAAAGGACTCATCCTTTCCAAACTGGTCGCAGATCGCAGCCGTGGTTTTCAGCCGGTCACCGAAAATGGCGGACAATTCGTCCAGGGTCTGGTCGTAACTGAAAATTTCTTCATCCTGGTGTTTTTGCATGGTCACCTCTCATTGGTTAATTGCTTTCCTCATTTCTCCGGAATCGAACGCATTCAATCTGATGTTGTCCTGAATGATCCTGGCGAGCGTACCCGGAACCTCATGCTCTTTTGCCAAGGCCCCCCATTTTGACACCGCCTGAAGGACTTCATCAATGATGTCCTCTATCTCCTTCTTCTCTATACGCGGCAGATGTACCCTTGCCAAAGCATGAAAGTCCTCGCGTGTGTGCCCTATACGTTTTCCGTTTAGAGACATCCAATGTTGCTCTACCCATGGATTTCCCGGCTTGTAACTGAACGCGACATCGTATGCCGGCGTTAATCGCCACTGATCTCCCTCGAGCATAAAGGCAAAGTTCTTGCTGTGATCATCATGGTTGGTGGCAATATGGTTGAATACCGTTCGGCGGAACAGGTTCAATGCGTCACTTCTCGGCACTCTCAGCTCCCTGGCCACTTTAAACAGCTCTTCATACGAGAACGCACCAATCGCCTGGTAATTGACGTGTTTTATAGCGGTTAAAGTTTGAATGTGTTTCTTTTCATTACCAATTCGGTCGAAGCGTTGAGTTACGAAATGACGCCTGCTGCCTTCGTTGAGCAAACGGCACGGCATCATATCAATTTTCGCCTCCGTTGCCATCAGGTAGTAAATGTACTCCATCACGCTGTACCCAAGTGGATCACCAAACGTCTGCTGAGACGGCTCCCTCTCACGGACACCGTCAAATTTTAGCAAGTAGTGTGTAAAACCAGGCGCTACTTCCCCTTGTCCAGAACGTGCTTCAGTAAAGTCGTCATTAAATGCCAACACGGCCTTTGGTCTTGCCCCACCAGCACTGGTACCAACAGCCAAAAGCGCTTCCATCATCTCCTTGTCTTCAGCTTTATCATAAAACTGTATGTTTTGATTGAAGTTTCTTCGAGCATCCAGGACAGTTTGCGCCAGTCGGGTCAGGGTCTCCAGGTGAATATCCTTGTCTGTTGGAAATTGACGATCATCCTGCGTCGGGTAGTACTCCAGTGCCCCCATTCCCCTTGAGCCCGTATACTGAAGCCTTTCCAGCGGTGTCATCTCCCACGTCCTCGATGGCTGCTGCGCCAGCCATCTGTCGAGTACCGCGTTACCGAAGTCATCTGGCAATGAATCGGCCAACATCCCTGGCAGACCTTTGAAGGTGTCCCAATTTATCCCGGGAAATGTATAGATACGACGCGCCTCCAATGGCATGGTTAACGGTGCGAGTGAGACCCCTTTTTCGACAAATTCGGTGAAATACTCAAATCGGGCCGCGACCGCTCCCTGTTCAAAGCTCAGTGCACCAACACTTTCACGGTTGCATTTGACTTCTATGGTCGCCATTACCAATCCAGCTCCTGTTCTTTATCCACAGTAATTTGCCTTTTGCCACTTGCCCTTTTCTTGGAGTTTGCTTTGCTTTTCAGCAGTTGCACGGGGGATACCCCGTCATCAGGAAATGCAGCCAGCAGATGATCAATGCGGCCCAGAGCCATCATGATTGCAGCGTAGGTACTCATGGTGCTTTTACCACCTTCTGAGTTCTTGACCGCCTTGAGGGATACTCCGGCCAGCATGGCCAAATTTTCTTGTGAAAGATCTTGGTTGAGCCGGTACTGCTTGACTCTCCGGCCAATCAAAACAGCAGCGTCGTCAGCATTCATTCTAATAGCCCCTAAATGGATTATATATGGGAATATTCAGTATAACAGCACCTTTAGGGATTGTAAATAAGAAAATAAATAATCATCCCTAAAAGGCATGTATTACACAAATAATCGACTTATGGCCCCTTTGGGGTATATCAAGAAGCCGTGACACTCTGAAGTGGCCTGACAGGTCATTGGCCGGCAGCCTTGCCTACCAGGTGAGTGAGTGGCCGGGTCTACCTGGAAAGGGCATGCCCGTCGTTAACTCACTCGAATATTGAACGCCGGTGCCATGAGCGGTTCTGTGCTCTGGACACCCACACAAAACCTTCATCAGGGTCTGGCCGTAACTGGAAATTTCCTCATCCTGGTGTTTTTGCATGGCCCGGCTCGCATTGGTTGATAGCGTTCCTCATTTCTCCGGAATCGAAGAAATAGTGACAGACTTCCTCACCGTCCACAACCAGTACCGGAACGTATTCATGATACCGCTCCAGCCATCGCGCATCGTCCTCGATATCACGCATGGTCACCACGGTCGGGCAGGCGGCCTGGTGCTGCCGCCGGAACACCTCCAGGTCCCTGCGCATGTTCTCGCAAAGATGGCAGTCTTCGCGGTAATAAAACAGGATTTCGACTGCACCGGTCATGCGGAAACACCGTCTGGTCCCTTCTCCGGCGGTCGGCCCAAATGCTCCAGAAACCGGGATTCATCCAGGATTTCCACCCCAAGCTGCTGCGCCCGGCCGGCCTTTGAGCCGGCATCCCTGCCCGCGATCAAGTAGTCCGTATTTTTTGAGATGCTCCCTGTCACCCGGGCACCCAATGACTGCAGCCGGTTCCTGGCTTCGGACCGCGGCATCCCGAGCGTTCCCGTCAACACCACGGTTTTCCCGGAAAAAAAACTGTCGGTGACCCCCGACGGTGTCTGCGGTGCCGGCCAACGGACGCCGGCTGCCTTCAATTTTTCAATGACTGCCTGGTTGTGCGGCTGATCGAAAAAGGTCGACACACTGCGTGCAACGATGGGCCCGACACCGGGAATGCACTGAAGTTCTTCCTCATCCGGATGGCTGATTTTCTCCAGGTCGGGCAGGCGGCCGGCCAGCACTTCCGCGGTGACCTCCCCGACCAGCGGAATCCCCAGTGCATACAGGAACCTGGCCAATGTCGTGGACTTGCTTTTTTCGATGGCTCCCACCAGATTGCCGGCTGATTTTTCTGCCATCCCCGCAAGGCCCGCCAACTGTTCCGGCGTCAAGGTGTACAGACCGGCCACATCCCGGATCAACCGGTTGTCCACCAGTTGTTCCACCAGTTTCTCACCCAGCCCGCCGATATCCATGGCTTTTCGGCTCGCAAAATGCCGGATACTTTCCTTTTTCTGTGCATCACAGAACAATCCGCCGCTGCAGCGCGCGATGACCCCCCCGCGTTCGTAGACAACCGGGGACCGGCAGACCGGGCATGTTTCGGGATAGGCAAACGCCCGGGCACCTTTCTTTCGCCGGGACAGTACGACGGAAACCACTTCAGGAATCACCTCTCCGGCGCGCCGGACAATCACGCAGTCCCCGACCCGCACATCTAGGCGGGCAATTTCCTCCCGGTTGTGCAACGTCGCATTGGACACCGTCGCCCCGCCGACAAAAACCGGTTTGAGCCGTGCGACCGGTGTAATCGCCCCCGTCCTGCCGACCTGGACCTCGATCTTTTTGACCCGGGTCATTTCCTCCTGGGCCGGGAACTTGTGTGCAATGGCCCAGCGGGGAGCTCTGGCCGTGAAGCCGAGCCTGTCCTGCCAGTCGATCCTGGACACTTTGTAGACCACGCCATCGACATGAAAGGGCAGCTCCTCACGCTGCCCAAGCAGTTCCCGGTAGTAACCCAGGCAACCCTCGACGCCCTCAACGGTTTTCATCCGGTCCGAGACCGGCAATCCAAGGGCCCTGAGCCACTCCATGGATTCACGGTGCGTCGGGGGGGGCTGGCGGTCGGAAACATGGCCCAGCCCATGGCAGTAAATGCTCAATGGCCTGGCGGCCGTGACCCCCGGGTCCAGTTGGCGCAAACTGCCCGCAGCCGCGTTTCTTGGGTTCACGAATGTTTTCTGGCCGGCTTTCTTCTGTGACCGGTTGAACGCTTCAAAATCATCCGTCCGCATAAACACCTCTCCCCTGGCTTCCAGGACGGCCGGTATCCGTTCTCCCTGCAGCCGGGTGGCCTTGCCGAGCACCTTCCGGACATTTTGGGTAATATTTTCGCCTGTCCGGCCATCTCCACGGGTGGCCGCCTGGACCAGCCACCCGTTTTCATAGGTAAGGCTGACCGCAAGTCCATCCAGCTTGGGCTCCGCCACATACTCCATCTTGCCCTCGCCGAGGTCCAGGAGTTCCCGGACCCGTCGGTCAAAGTTGACGACGGCCTCCTCCGTGAACGCATTGCCCAGGGAACGCATCGGTACGGCATGCTCCACTTCGGAAAATGTTTTGGCCGCATATCCACCCACTTTCCGGGTCGGTGAATCGTCGGACTGGTATTGGGGAAATTCAGCCTCCAGTGCCGACAGCTCACGGATCAGTCGGTCATAGCCGGCATCCGGAATCTCCGGGTCATCAAGGACATAATATCGATAATTGTGATATTCGAGCAATTCCCGCAACTGGAAGATTTTCTGTAGCGCATTCTTCGACATCAGATGGGAACGGACCGCCACGGGTTTTCAGTAGGACCGGAATATCCTCATGGCCTCTTCGCTGCCCGAAGCCAGGCCCAGGGCCTGCATCTCGTTTGCCGTGTCTTCAATGGACCGCCTGATCCGGTCTACACAATCCTGGGTCAAATCCTCGTTGTTCTCCGAAAGGGCTTCGGCCTGCACCCTGGATGCAAAGGATTTGGCGGTATCCGCCATTTCAGCAAAAACCGCACCGGGTGAGCGATTGGTTGCGGGCCTGGAAAAAAAGATCACTCCCTCGGTGGACAGCCCCGGAAAATCCTCGAAATCAAATTCACCGGTTTCATTCATATTGACCAGACAATACAGGCTGACTTTTTCCTTCCCTGCTTTTTTGTATCGGACAAAAAAATTCTTCTCCCCTTTCTCCAGCCCCAGCTGCATCGCAGCCCGTTCAATATCCCGCCCGTTCATGTAGTTTGCCTGGACGGGCTTGACATTCACCAGGTGCACCGAATCATAGTGCCGGATAAATTCATCGATCGCCCGGGCCTGCTGCAACGCGCTTTTCTTGTCGGCCATGAACGAGTAATCCCGCCCGGTTCCCAGGGCTATTTTTTCCACCATCCGGACAAACCTGTCCAGTTCCCATGCACTGACCGGGCCGTTCGGACCCGCAAGCTGGATGGAGACAACAATACCATTGAAACGCGCCCCCTCGGCCTCCTTTTCCATATCGAACCATTTCTCATCGGGCACTTTCTGCCCGAATATCCGGCATTTGTCGGACAGTGCGGAAGCCCCGGCACGGTATTGCGCAATGACGGTTTCCCGGCCAACATCCCGGTCCCCGAAAATTTTCGCCCAATAATCGATCTGGGCGACCCGGACAAACCCGTGTATCTCCGGATAGATGAAATCCGCCGGGTCTTCCAGGGCGGTCCCCGGGTGTCCGGTTCGGAATTCCTGGTAATCCTCTTCCACCTCCAGCGTCGGTTCAACGCGTACCTCTTCCTCCAGTTCTCCCGTATCCGGATCTTTCCGGTCCAGCATATCCGGATACGGAAATGCCGGCTCATCCTCCGGTGAATCATCGTTCTCATCGCTTCCGGAGGTTGCTACAGGACCCGAATCGGGGAGAGCCGGCTTTTCCCCGCTGCCACCCTGACCCGGGGAGCCATTCGGGTCGTCCGTACCGTCTCCCCGCAGGCCCTTCCTCCCCTCGCATTCATCCCGGCCCGCCCCGGAAACCGGGTGACCCGGTTCTGCCGCATATTCTTCCGGCATGACTTCGACCTCGAGCGTGGGAATCCCCGCTCCCTGATCCCCTTCCCGCGGTCCGTCGTCTTCACGGGCAACGGCCGCTTCGAGGTCTCCGGAACGGCCTTCATCGGTCAGGTCAAAGGAAGGAATGGCATCACCGGGTTTTTCGCCGGAACCGCGATGGGCATCCGCTCCGCTTTCCGGCTTTTCCCGGTCCAATACCGGGTCCGGGCCCAATTCGTCAGGATCCCCTGCAATTCGGTCCTCATCCTGGTCCTCTTTGGATGACGGGTTTTGCCGGCTGGACCATCTTGTGACCAGGTAGACAATGACCAGTAAAACCACCCCGACAACAAACAGGGAAAGCTGAAGATTCAGATTCACATTGGCCT
>WTGA01000165.1 GCA_011523765.1 Gammaproteobacteria bacterium | reverse complement strand
AGGGACCGGGACGGTCAGGGCGATTTGAAGCCCTGTTCTCGGACGACCTCCTAGGATGATGATCCGGTTATCCCGTGACGGATGAACCCAGAACCAGGACGGGAGGCTGCCTGTGCGGAGGCGTCCGTTACCGGGTTGTTGGCGAAATTCGCCCGGTCATCAACTGCTTTTGCAGCCAGTGCCGGAAAACATCGGGACACCACTTTGCCGCAACCCGGGCGGGGCTGGAGCAGTTTCAGCTGTTGAGCGAGGAGAGCCTGGCCTGGTATTCGTCTTCTGACACTGCCAGGCGGGGGTTTTGCAATCGGTGCGGCAGCAGCCTGTTCTGGCAAAGGCGAGGGACCCGGACCATCAGTATCACGGCGGGAACACTGGACGGGCCCACCGGGCTGTCCACCATGAAAAACATTTTTGTGGAAGACAGGAGTGACTACCATGATCTTCCGGCATTGAAATGAACGAAAACCCGGGAATGGTTCAGATCGTCTTTCTGCCCTCTGGGAAACGCGGGGAGATGGCAGCCGGGAAGTCGGTTCTGGAAGCGGCTCAACAGCTTGGCGTGGATCTGGATACCGTCTGTGGCGGGCGCGGAATTTGCGACCGCTGCCAGATTGACCACAGTATCGGCGAATTTGCCAAATTCAGAATCCATTCAAACGCCGGTCACCTTTCCCCCCGCAGCGCCAGTGAAAAAGCGTTTTTTCCGGCGGATACGCCGCCTTCCCGGAGGCTGGGCTGCCAGGCAAAGCTGGTTGGTGACGTCGTCATTGACATCCCGCCGGAAAGCCAGGCCCACAAACAGGTGGTACGCAAACGCCTGGATGTGCACAACATTGCCGTCAATCCCTCCATTCGCCTGCACTATGTTGAAGTGCCGGAACCCAACATGCATGACCCGACCGGTGACTTGCAGCGGGTACTGGATGCGCTGGAATTCGACTGGGAATTGACGGATGTGCGGTTTGACTTTCATTTGCTGGAATCCCTGCAGGGGGTCCTGCGTGCCGGCGACTGGAAAATAACGGTCGCGGTACATCATGAAAATCAGGCCATTGCCATCTGGCCGGGATTGAAAAACAGGATCTATGGTGTCGCGGTGGATGTGGGTTCCACCACCATCGCCGCCCATCTGTGCGACCTGGTGAACGGTCAGGCACTGGTCTCGACGGGCCGGATGAATCCCCAGATCCGGTTTGGCGAGGATTTGATGAGCCGGGTTTCCTACGTGATGATGAATCCGGGCGGGGAAGTTGAAATGACCCATGCGGTCCGCCGGGCACTGCAGGGCCTGGTGGAGGACCTGGTCAAGGAAGCCGCGGTGGATATCCATGATGTGGTGGACATGACGCTGGTGGGCAATCCGGTGATGCATCATTTGTTGCTCGGCATCAACCCGGTAGAGCTGGGTGGTGCGCCCTTCGCCTTGGCCACGGACCAGGCAATCCGGACTGCCGCCAGGAATCTTGAACTGCATATCAATCCGGGTGGCAGGGCGTACATCCTGCCGTGCATCGCCGGGCATGTCGGAGCGGATGCGGCGGCGGCAACCCTGTCTGAAGCGCCTTATGAGCGCGATGAGTTGACACTGCTGGTCGATGTCGGCACCAATGCGGAAATTGTTCTTGGCGACAGGAAACGGATGGTGGCCGCTTCCAGTCCAACGGGCCCCGCATTTGAAGGCGCACAGATCAGCGGTGGCCAGCGGGCGGCGCCGGGGGCCATTGAACGGGTCCGCATCGACCGGACAACCCTGGAACCCCGGTTCAGGATTATCGGCAGTGAACAGTGGTCCGACGAGCCCGGTTTTGCGGAGTCGACCGCTGAAACCGGGATTACCGGAATTTGTGGTTCGGGAATCATTGAAGTCATCGCTGAAATGTATCTCGCGGGACTGGTAAAAGCCGATGGGGTCATTGACGGTTCGCTGTCCGGACGGACCCGGCGGCTGGTTGCCGACGGAAAAACCTGGAGTTATACCCTGTATGATGAAGGACCGGTCCGGGTCATCATTACACAGAATGATGTCCGTGCCATCCAGCTGGCAAAAGCAGCATTGTATGCGGGTGCACGCCTGCTGATGGACAAGCTCAAGGTGGATACCGTGGACCGCATCCGTCTGGCCGGCGCATTCGGTGCACACATCGATGTGAAGTATGCCATGGTGCTGGGCATGATCCCGGATTGCAGGCTGGAACATGTGACTTCTGCGGGGAATGCGGCCGGGACCGGGGCTACAATCACCCTGCTTGACCGGGATGCCCGGTCCGAAATCGAGGATGTTGTCAAGCGCATCCAGAAAGTGGAAACCGCGGTTGAAGCCAAATTCCAAGATCATTTCGTTGAGGCGCTGGCCATTCCACACCAGACCGCCCGCTTTGAAAACCTGCGCCAGGAAGTGGATCTTCCCATCCCGGAGTCCCCGGGCAAACCGGGGCCGGCAGCCAGCGGCCGGTCGAGGCGCAGACGACGCCGGTGACCGGTGAGAATACGATGCGTTGCCATCGCACTGTCTGCACAACGGAAGCGGCAATCGGGTGACCGGGGAGATTCAGCGGGCCGGTACCGGGGATGTGGACGCCATGGGTGCCTGTGTGCACGACGCCTACCGGCACTATATCCGGCGCATGGACAAGGTCCCCGGCCCGATGCTGGACGATTATGCTTACCGTGTCGAAAACAATCACACCTATGTCATCAAGTCCCATGACCGTGTCATCGCGCTGTTGGTCCTGATTGAGGACGAAAATGGGATGCTGCTGGATAACATTGCGGTACACCCCGATGCCCAGGGACAGGGAATCGGAAAAAAACTGATGGCATTTGCGGAAGACCTGGCCGTGCGGTCAGGGTATACGAGGATAACGTTGTATACGCATGTGACCATGACGGAGAGCTTTGAAATGTACAAGCAGCTCGGTTATGTTGTGAGCGAGGAAAAAACGGTGGATGGATACCAGCGGATTTACATGGAAAAAGCCCTGGAGAAGCCCAAAACGACCCCGGCCCCGCTGCCTTGAGCCGTTCCGGAGCGGGAAGCGGCCCCGGCGATGCCAGGCCGCGCAACGGTGCGTCCTATCCCGTGATTGCGGGGTTGCACGGCCTTCCTGGTTCAGCGTCGTGGCCCGGAAACCGGGCCTGACCCCTTCAGCACCTAGATGTTGGAATCCGCGAATGAATTCTTGCGCTTTTCAATGTATGCAAGCAGGGCTTCGTCAATGGCCGGGTCCAGTGCCGGGGGGACATATTCCCCGAGCATTTTTTTCCAGAGCGTGTTGGCACGGGAAACGGCGTCCTGCGACCCTTCCAGTTCCCATTGTTCAAAGCTGTTGTTGTCCGCGATATTGGACCGGTAAAATGCGGTCTTGAAATTATTCTGGGTATGGTCGCAGCCGAGGAAGTGGACCCCCGGTCCGACTTCCCGTATGGCACTCAATGCCTGCCCGTTTTCAGTCAGGTCGGCGCCTTCGGCGAAGACCGCCATCATGCCAAGCTGGTCGGCGTCCATGACCAGTTTTTCGTAGCCTGAAGCCAGTCCACCTTCAAGCCAACCCGCCGCATGGAGAACAAAATTCACGCCAGCCGCCATGGTGGGCTGAATGGTATTTGCACTCTCGTAGGCAGCCTGGGCATCCGGAATCTTCGACGCACACAGCGCGCCGCCACTTCTGAACGGTACCCCCAGCCGGCGGGCCAGTGCGGCACAACCGTTCAGGACCAGGGTGGGTTCGGGGGTGCCGAAGGTGGGCGCCCCGGACTGCATGGATATGGAGCTTGCAAAGGTGCCGAAAATGACCGGGGAACCGGGCCGTACAAGTTGGGTGAAGGCCATGCCCGCCATGGCCTCGGCAAGTATCTGTGCCATGGTCCCGGCCACGGTCACCGGGGACATCGCACCGGCCAGGATGAAGGGAGAGACAATGCTGGCCTGGTTGTTCCGGGCATACACTTCCGCTGCGCCCAGCATGGTTTCGTCGAAGGTCATGGGGGAATTCGCATTGATCAGATTGATGACCACCGTGTGGTTGTCCACGAATTCGTCGCCAAACAGGATCTTGCACATGCTGACGGTGTCTTCGGCCCGTTCCGGATGTGTCACGGAACCCATGAACGGCTTGTCACTGAATTTCATATGGCTGTACACCATATCGAAGTGCCGCTTGTTGACCGGAAGATCCGTGGGTTCGCAGACGGTGCCGCCTGAATGGTGCAGGGAGGGCAGCATATAGGTCAATTTGACGAAATTCCGGAAGTCCTCGATCATGGCATACCGCCGGCCTTTATCCAGGTCCCGGATGAATGGTGGCCCATAGACCGGCGCAAAGACCGTGTGCCGGCCACCAATCTTGACGTTCCGGTCCGGGTTGCGCGCGTGTTGCTCAAATATGGCCGGTGCGGAATCGCGGATTATTTTTCGGCACATGCCTTCGGGGAAGCGGACTCTTTCCCCGTCAATATCCGCTCCCGCTTCCTTGAAGAGCTTGAGTGCGGGCCCATATCGAAAATCGATGCCGATCTCCTGCAGGATCGTTTCGGCATTGCTTTCAATCAGTGACAATCCCTCTTCATCGAGTAAAACGTATTCAGGGATTTTCCGTGTAATATAGGGACTGCTCGCAGGAACCGCCCTGCTTTCGGTTTTTTGCCGTCCTCGGCGACCGCCTCTTTTTCGTGCTCTGTCTGACATGGGTTCTGGCCATTCTGTGTGAAAACCCCTGGATACGGGGGGACGCATCCATCGCTGCAGGTCGCGGCGTGATTCCGGGACCAACCGGTCAAGCCGTCTCTGTGTGATACATGAATACTGTGCCGGAGTATACCAGTCAAAACGGCCTTGAATGGAAAAACTCACGGTGAGGTTTTCGATGCCGCGCTTTTACGGGATGGTTCCTCACCGGGGGAACAGCCGGGCAATCCGGCCCTTCGCTCAACGGGGGGAGATGAACCACTCCGGTCGTTGACCGATTAACAGAGTCGATCGATTTGTGCTATAAACCCGGAGAGTTCCATTTCACCTGTGGCCTGCCCGACTCCACCCATCAGATATCCGGTAAAACCAGAATCCGCATTCCTGCCAAAATTCTCAAGACAAAAAATCATGGCCAAAGATGTCTACGCGGTAAACGGAATTTCGATCACCAAAATCTATGGAACAGAGGCTTCGGGGGTAACCGCACTCAATGATGTCTCCATCTCCATCCGCGACAACGAATTCTTTACGTTACTGGGCCCATCGGGTTGTGGAAAAACCACATTGCTCCGTTGTATTGCCGGTTTTGAGCAGTTGTCTTCGGGCCGAATACTGTTGTTCGACGAAGAAATTGACCACTTGTCGCCGAACCGGCGACCTGTAAACACCGTTTTCCAGCACTATGCCTTGTTTCCGCATATGACCGTAGCCGAAAATATCGGCTTCAGCCTGCGGATGCTGAAACAGGGAGAGGCAAAAATCAAGGCGACGGTAGGGCAAATGCTTGACCTTGTGCATATGACGGAGTTCGCCGGCCGCCATCCGGCGCAATTGTCCGGAGGCCAACAGCAGCGGGTTGCTCTGGCACGGGCATTGGCGAGCCACCCGAAAGTCCTGCTCCTGGACGAACCGTTGTCCGCACTGGACCTGAAATTACGACAGGAAATGCGGGTGGAACTGAAACAGCTGCAGGAAGAAACCGGCATCACTTTCATCTTCGTTACCCATGACCAGGAGGAAGCGTTGACCATGAGTGACCGGATTGCGGTCATGTCCGATGGAAAAATCCAGCAGACAGGCAATCCCGCGGATATCTATGAAAATCCGGTCAATCACTTTGTTGCGGATTTCATCGGTGAAACCAATTTTCTTGAAGCGACCATTCAGTCCGTCCACACGGACAATGCCCGATGCGTGCTTGCAAATGGAGCACAACTGTCCGCAAGCCTGACGGTGCCCAAAGAAAAGGGAAACAGGGTGACCATCTGTATCCGCCCCGAGAAAATTTCTCTGGACAACCCCGGTACCGCCGCCGGCGGTATCGACGGAACCGTGGAGCGGTTGATCTATCTGGGGACCGATACGCATTATCTGGTACAACTGGGCAGTCAAACTTCGGTGCTGGCGAGAATACAAAACAGCCGTCAATCCCCCCGGTTCAAGCCTGGAGACCAGGCAACGGTTGTGATGGATGAATCCGCATGCCGGGTATTGGCGGATTAATATGGATTCAACGGGAATTGCACAGCGGCGAACCGAACTGGACAGGATTCGCGCAAGACGAATTCTGAAGGCCCGCGCATGGTTGCTTTCCCCCGCGTTGCTGCTTATTTTTTGTTTTTTGATCCTGCCGCTGTGTATTATCGTGGTCTATTCCTTTCTGACACCCGGGACGTACGGGGGGGTGGTCTGGGATTTTTCCCTTGAATCCTATATCCAGTTTTTGTTTGAACGGGACTTCTTTGATGACACGCTGGCATTTTCTCCGGCTTACCTGCAGATTTATTTCCGTTCCTTTGTGCAAGCGCTGGTAACCACCATCGTTTGTTTCCTGATCGGGTTTCCCACAGCCTATTACATCGCGACACTGCCCGAACGCAAAAAGTACATGTGGGTATTGTTGATTACGGTTCCGTACTGGATCAATTTGCTGATCAGGACCATTGCGATGCTGTTCCTGATCCGCAATGAAGGGCCACTGAATTATGCATTGATCTCCATCGGGGCGATCGATGAGCCGATAAAAATCGCCTATACCAATTTCGGTGTGGGGCTCGGCCTGATTTACACCTATCTGCCATTTATGGTGTTACCGCTGTATGCTGCAATTGAACGATTTGATTTTCGCCTGGTGGAAGCGTCCTATGACCTGTATGCAAATCAATGGACCATTCTTCGAAAAATAATTCTGCCGCTGGTGGGGCCGGGTATTGTGGCCGGTTGCCTGCTGGTTTTTATTCCAAGTCTGGGTTCATTTATTGCACCGGATTTGCTGGGCGGCGGTAAAAAGCTGATGATCGGAAACTTGATCGCCCTGCAGTTTCAGGGATCGCGCAACTGGCCCTTTGGCTCGGCTGCCGCAGTGATACTGATGACCATGGTCTTGTGTGCATTGATGGTCTATATCCGTCAACAAAGCAAATCCCGTATTCCGTTGCATTGACGACCGGACCGATGAACCCGACACGCGACCTGAAACGATATCCCGGGTTCGGAGGGATTACCTGGGCTTGTCTGGTTTTTTTATACGGCCCGCTGATTGTTATTGCATTGTATTCGTTCAATGAAATCCGGTCTATCACCGTGTGGGGGGGGTTCAGTTTTTCCTGGTACGTGAAAGCATTCAACAACGATCTCATTCAACGTGCCACCTACAATTCCCTGATCATTGCGGTCTCCGCAGCAACCGCGTCCACAATCTGTGCGACCGCTGCAGCGCTGGCCATCCTCCGCAACCGGGCCTTTCGCGGCAGGGAGGCCAGCATCGGGATTATCAGTTTGCCGCTGATGGTGCCGGAAATCGTGACTGCGATTGCATCGCTGGTATTCTTCGTGCTGGTCGGGATTCCGTTGGGAATCGGCAGTATTTTGCTGGCCCACACCGTATTTTGTATTCCGTTTGCCTATTTGCCCATTACTGCACGGCTGGAAGGAATCGAGGGCCACTACGAGGAAGCGGCCAGGGACCTGTACGCCGACAGCTGGCAGACATTCCGATATGTCATGTTGCCCATGATGTTTCCGGGTATCGTGGCCGGATTCATGCTGGCGTTCATCATTTCCCTGGACGATTTCATTATTACCAATTTCGTAGCCGGGCCCGGGGCAACCACCTTGCCCCTGGCGATCTATGGGCTGGTTCGAACCGGGCTGACACCGGAAATCAACGCGGTCTCCACGTTGCTTTTGCTTGTATCCATTTTTTTTGTTACGCTTTCCTACCTGCTGGGGAAAAAGCCGGGCCCCGGAAGATAGCATTCTGATATTCCGTCAATAACATCCAATGTGAGGAGAAGAGTATGAAAAAGACGTTAACCATTTCTGCGTTTTTGCTGGGTCTGGTTTTTCTGACCAGCCCGGCAAGTGCCGAGGGGAAGCTGAATATATACAACTGGTTTGATTATCTTCCCCAGGAATTGATCGACAAATTTTCCGCAGAGCATGATGTCGAAGTCACGATGGATACCTATGATTCCAATGAATCGCTGCTGGCAAAGCTGAAATCCGGGGTGACGGGCTACGATGTGGCGGTCCCCGGCGACTATATGGTGCAGATCTTGATTGAAGAAGGCATGCTGGAACAGGTAAACGCTTCAGAATTTGAAAACTTCGGGAACATGGACCCTGACTGGGTGGATGTGTACTTCGACCCGGGCAGACTGTATTCGGTGCCTTATCAGTGGGGAACCACCGGTTTTATGGTGGATACCGAAGTCTATGGCGGGGAGATTGATACGCTGGAGATCATTTTCAATCCCCCGGCTGAACTCCAGGGCAAAATCAACATGCTGAAAGACGTGAATGACGTCCTGAACGCAGGATTGCGTTATCTTGGACTGGACCGTTGCAATGAGAACCCGGAAGACCTGAAAAAACTGAACGACCTGTTGACCAATGCCAAACAGCACTGGCTGAGTTTCAATTCGGATGGTGCCAAGGAAGTCCTGGTTTCCGGGGATGCGGCAGCAGGACAAATCTGGAATGGATTTGGCATGCGGGCCCGGGCGGAAAAAGCGAGCTTGAAATACGCTTACCCGAAAGAGGGATTTACCGGCTGGATGGATAACATTGTCGCACTCAAGGGCGGGCCCAACCTGGAGAATGCGAAGAAATTCATGAATTTCATGCTGGACCCTGAAAACGCTGCCATGCTGACCAATTTTGCACGCTATACCGCGGGTGTTTCCGGCACCGAGCCGTTTCTTGATGATGATCTGAAGACCGCCCACGAAACCAATCTGCCGGCATCCGCACCGACCCCTGATTTCGTGCCCCCTTGCAATGACAAGGTGGTCAAGCTGTACGACCGCATCTGGACGAATTTGCTCAAGTAGCCCACCCTGGAATCAAAGGTCCCCTGTGACCCGGCGACGTCCGTGACCGCCGGCGGTATGGGGGTTCCCGGTACAGGCCGTCGCCGGGATTCCACGCTTCGGGCAAGCGGCGGCCGTTGCCGTTGATGCGGGGCCGGGCGGGCCCGGTTTCGGAGGGGTTGCAGGCTGTTCGCCGGCAGAGTGCCGGGACAGACGCTCGGACTCCCTGAATTCCCCGCATTGAATGCGGGGAAAACCTCCGGGACCACACCGCACTGCGGGAAACCCCCTGTCCGCACACGCATGGGAACCGGCCCGGTCCAGCCATCCGGGAAAGTCGGCTCCTGCGGTGTCCGTACCGGGGTCCTGGCCGGGGCCATGACACTGCAGGATGAAGCGGAGCGGATGAAAAATACCGGTTTCAAACGATTGTTGCGGCCCGCCGGGAGCCCGCCCGGGAATCACCGGTTGTCGCCGGTGCAAAGCGGTCATGGCGTACCGGGTCCACTGAATGGCGCCAAAATTGGCCCCGGACGGTGTCCGCGGGGGCACCATTGGGCTGATGGCATGCTTTCCGGTATGCAGTCCGGGTTAAAATAGCGGAATCATGATGACTGCCTCCATCCCGTGAGTAAACCTGCCAGCCCAGCCGGTACGACCAATTTGTATGTCCGGTTGCTTCACCATGTATTGCCGTATAAATGGGTGTTTTTTGCCGGGGTAGCAGGAATGCTGATGGTCGCGGCGGGTGATACCGGGGCGGCATGGATCCTGCAGCCACTCATGGACAAGGGATTCGTTGAACGCGATGCCGATTACATTGTCTGGATACCGGTTGTTCTGGTCCTGATCACCCTGGTCCGGGCCATCGGTGCCTTTATCGATGGCTACTGCATTAACTGGGTTTCGCGCAGGGTCGTACAGGATTTGCGCCAGAAAATGTTTGAGCGGCTGCTGTATGTCCCGGCAGCCTATTACGATGCCCGTTCCATCGGGGGTCTGGTCTCCCGTCTGACCTATGACGTGGAACAGGTCGCGCGCGCAAGCAGCGGGGCGTTCAGAACCCTGTTCCGGGACCTGTTGAAAACGATATTCCTGCTTTCGCTGATGTTTTACCTCAGCTGGAAGCTGTCCCTGATCTTTCTTTTGATATTCCCGCTGGCGTATGTCATTTTCAAGTTTTCAAGCGGGCGTTTTCGAAGTATCAGTTCAAGAATCCAGGAAAGCGTGGGGGATATCACCCACATTGCCAAGCAGACATTCCAGTGTCATCAGCTGGTGAAGATATTCGGCGCCTATGAACACGAGAAATCGGTATTCTTTTCGGCAAACAATTCAAACCGGCAGCAGTCCATGAAAAAGGTGGCGATTCTGTGTGCAAGCGTGCCTTTGCTGGTGTTTGTGCTGGGCACCGGGATGGCCGTCGTCATCTGGCTTGCGTTGATTCTGGAAATCAAACCCGGGGTTTTCACGGCCTACCTGGTGTCCATGACAATGGTTGTGCGGCCGGTGAAAAATCTCTCGAAGATCAATGAGGTGATACAGACGGGCATGGCCGGCGCCGAGTCCGTGTTCGGAACGATCGATTTGCCGGCGGAGAAAGACGAGGGCACACACCGGCTTGGCAACGTCACCGGACATGTTTCATTCGAAAATGTCTCGTTCTCTTATACGGATGCCGCCAGCCGGGTCCTGCAGGATATCAGCTTCGAGATTCCTGCTGGAAAAACGGTGGCCCTGGTCGGCCACTCGGGCAGTGGCAAGAGCACCATTGCCGCCATCCTGATGCGTTTCTACCATCCCACTTCCGGTCAGGTTTTCATTGACGGGATTCCCGTTGAGCAAACCACACTGGGGTCATTCCGGGACAGCACGGCCATTGTCAGCCAGGAAGTGATGCTGTTTGATGACAGCATTCGGAACAACATTGCCTATGGCCGAAAAGGCGAGGCTGATGAGGCCCGGCTGATGGCTGCAGTCGAAGCGGCCTATTGCGCCGAGTTTCTGGAGATATTCGCCAAGGGCCTGGACACCGGTGTTGGGGAGTCCGGTATCCGGTTGTCCGGGGGCCAGCGCCAGAGAATCGCCATTGCCCGGGCCCTGTACAAGGATGCGCCGGTCCTGATCCTGGATGAAGCCACTTCATCCCTGGATTCGGGTTCGGAAAAGAAAATCCAAAAAGCCATTGACCGGCTCATCGAAAACAGGACCACGCTGATCATCGCCCACAGGTTGAGCACCATTGAAAATGCCGACCTCATACTGGTCCTGGAAAAGGGGAAAATTGTGGAACGTGGTACCCACCGGGCATTGCTTGAGGCGCAGGGTGCCTACTTCCACCTGTACAATGCGCAGCACAGTGTCGCGGATTCTGGACAGGGTGCTGGATAACATTCAGCAGGGCTGGCGCGAACCCAACCTTGCCAGCGTCCTGCTGTATCCTCTTTCCGTGCTGTACCGGCTGGTGGTGGTGCTGCGACATGCCGGCTACCGGACCGGGCTGTTCCGGTCATCGAAACTGCCCGTTCCGGTCATTGTAATCGGTGGAATCAGCGTGGGCGGCAGTGGAAAAACGCCATTGGTCATTGCCATGGTGCAGTTCCTCAAGGAACAGGGGTATTCCCCCGGAGTGCTTTCCCGCGGATACGGCGGGCAGTCGGATTCCTGGCCCAGGCAGGTCGGAAAAAGCACGACCGCTGACATCGTCGGGGATGAACCGCAGTTGATTTTTGAACGATGTGAAGTCCCGGTTGTGGTTGGCCCTGACCGGGTCCAAAGTGGCAGCCATCTGATTGAAGCCTTCGGTTGCGATGTACTGGTCAGCGACGATGGATTCCAGCACTTCGCCCTCAGGCGTGACCTGGATGTCGTGGTCATCGATGGGGAATTCGGCACCGCCAATCACTGGTGCCTGCCTGCAGGCCCCCTGCGTGAGCCGGTTTCATCCCTGGACCGGGCGCATGTCCTGGTTGTCAATGGAAACCCGGACCGTACCCGCCTGAAGGGGAAAGAGGCGCTGGCCATGCATGTCGAAGTCCGCGATGCCAAAAACCTCGCGACCGGGCGGGTGCACGGACTTCCGGCATTCCAGGGCGCACCGGTGCATGCGGTGGCCGGAGTGGGAAACCCGCGACGGTTTTTCCGGGCATTGCAGGGAGCGGGGCTGACGGTGGTGAATCATGCGTTTCCGGATCATCATCAATACTCTCCCGAAGATTTTTGTTTTGACCCCGTGCAGGAGATCCTGATGACCGAGAAGGATGCGGTAAAATGCCGGGAGATGAAAAACAAGGAAAAAATGTGGGCGGTTCCGGCCTATCTGCACGCCGACCCGGAAATTTTTGAAACCGTTTGCGAGCGGCTGGCCTCCAGCGGATGACCGTGAAAGACCCCGGGTTTCATATTATTGTTCCGGCGCGCTACCAGGCCAGCAGGTTGCCCGGGAAGCCCTTGTTGGACATTGGCGGCAAGCCCATGATCCAGCATGTGGTTGAGCGCTGCAAGGAAAGCGCGGCACGGTCCGTGGTCGTGGCCACCGACAGCCGGCGCATCACGGATGCGGTGGAATCTTTCGGCGGCGAAGCGGTTTTGACCGCTCCCGACCATCCATCGGGCAGCGACCGGATTGCCGAGGCCTCTTCCCTGCTTGGAATTGAAGACGGGGAAATCATTGTGAATGTGCAAGGAGATGAACCCGATATGTCGGCACGGTTGATCAACCAGCTGGTGGAGGGGCTGGTGAACGATGAAGTGGCGGCCATGGCAACGGCCAGTGCGCCCCTGGACCATGAAGCCCAGCTTGCCGACCCGGCCGTCGTGAAAGTGGTTTGCGACCAATCGGGTCATGCGATGTATTTCAGCCGGGCCCCCATTCCCTGGGTGAGGGATTCCGGTTCTTCCTGCCCTGCGGAAAATGCCGGCAGCCATGTATCTCGCCATCTCGGCATTTACGCGTACCGGGCCGGATTCCTGAGAAAATATGCCCGGATGAAGCGGCCTGTCCTGGAAGAACTGGAAAAGCTCGAGCAGCTGCGGGTGTTGTGGCACGGCCACAAAATTCTCTGCCTGGAAGCGGTGGTGATTCCGGACCCGGGGATTGACACCCCGGAGGATTTGACGGCGGCCAGAAAAAAATACGGGTCGTTGTAATGCACGGTTTACCCGTTTCGGAAACAACCGGACAGCCTGAATGCTTCCCGTTCAAGGGAGAAGGACCCGGCCGTGCCGCATCCCCCATTGAGGCGGTTTTCACCAGTCGTTGACAGACGGCAGGCGGGCGGTTTTCGCGGGGATTCCACGACCGGTTTTTCCAGCCCGGCAGTTCGTCCGTTTTCGGCATCGTCTCCGCCCCGACCCGCATCCATGTCCAGGGACGCAACCCGGTCAATGCGCTCCATACCGGCGGAAAGTTCGCCGGCGGGGTTCTGGACGAATTTATACGCAGGGAATACAATCCCACTATCCCATGAATCGCACAATTCAATGGCTATCAGAGAAATCGTGGTGTATCCGGATCCCAGGCTAAGAGAAATTTCAAAGCCGGTTACAGCATTTGACAGGGGTCTTCAGGACCTGGTCGCTGACATGGCCGAGACCATGTACGATGCCCCGGGCATTGGTCTGGCGGCGATACAGATTGGCATCCCCAAGCGGGTTGTCGTCATGGACCTTTCCGAGACCCGGGACCATCTCCAGGTGTTTGTCAATCCGGAAATCACGGCACTCGGCGGAACCACTGAAACGGAAGAAGGCTGCCTGTCTGTTCCGGGCATCTTTGCAACCGTGGAGCGCGTTGAAAAAGTGAGAATCAGTGCCCGTGACCCTGCGGGCCATCCGTTTGAAATGGATGCCGATACCCTCCTTTCGGTCTGTATCCAGCATGAAGTGGACCATCTGAACGGGAAGGTCTTTGTCGACTACCTTTCCCGGTTAAAACAGAACCGGGTCCGCAAAAAACTCAAAAAGGAGTTGCGCCTGGCTGAATCAGAAGCCGTCTGACCGGGCCCATCTTCATGCGAGTGGTTTATGCGGGGACCCCTGAGTTTTCTGTGCCGTGTCTGCAGGCCCTGTCAAACCGTGCATCCGTGGAGATCGTGGCCGTGTATACACAGCCGGACCGTCGCGCCGGGCGGGGGAAGAAACCGGTAACCAGCCCGGTCAAAAACCTTGCAGGCCAGCTTGGCCTCCCGGTGTTTCAGCCGGAATCCCTGCAAGACACCGGAGCCCAGGAGCAGTTGCGGGCACTGCGCCCTGACCTGGTGCTGGTCGTTGCGTATGGCCTGATATTGCCGGCAGCTGTGCTGGAGACCCCCCGGCTGGGATGCCTCAATATCCATGCCTCTTTATTGCCGAGGTGGCGGGGTGCGGCCCCGGTGCAGCGCGCCATTGAGCATGGCGACACCAAGACCGGAGTAACACTGATGCAGCTTCAGCCGCAACTGGACAGCGGGCCGGTGCTTGCACAGCGGGAAATACGGATTGGAAGTGAGGAGACCGGCGGGATGCTCCAGGACAGACTCGCCCGGCTGGGCGCCCGGCTCATCGAGGATACCCTGGAGGACGTTGAACGAAAACAGCTGGTCCCGGAACCGCAAGATCCCCTGCAGGCAACGTATGCCGCCAAGCTGACCAAGGCCGAATCCGGTCTGGACTGGGGGCGGGATGCACAGCATCTTGAGCGAAAAATCCGGGCGTTCAATCCCTGGCCGGTTGCCACGGCCCGGATTTGCGGCCTGACGCTGCGAATTCACAAGGCGCGTGGCGGGCCGCGTGGCGGCCGGGCCCGGTGTGGCAGGATTCTTCGCGCGGACAAACAGGGGATACTTGTGCAGGCCGGTGGTGGCACCTTGAATCTGGAAATATTGCAAAAGCCCGGTGGCAGGCCCCTGGCTGCCGCGGATTTGCTGAATGGCATGCCTTTGCAGCCCGGCATGGTTTTTGAGTCCCCGGCATGACGGCAGTGATGGCGGCAGCCAGGGTGTTGCAGGGCGTGATCGACCAGGGTCAGTCCATCGATGCCGTGCTGGAGGAAGTTTCGAAAGATTCCGGAGAGAGGTTGCCGGAAATTCAAGAAACTGCCTACGGAGGATGCCGCTTTTATGTGCGGATTGATGCGGTCATTTCCGCCCTGGTGAGCCGCCCGCTCAGACGCCGGGACCGACTGGTTCACTTCGTGTTGGCATGCGCTATTTATCAAATCGAATATATGCGGGTCCCGGATCATGCGGTGGTCAACAACAGTGTCGGTTCCCTGGACGGCAGTCAATACGCCTGGGCAAAGAAATTGGTGAACGGGGTGTTGCGAAACTTTATCCGGAACCGGGTCGAACTTCTCGACCGGCTTCAGAACGAGAGCACCCGGCATGCGTTTCCGCAATTCCTTTACGACAGGATATGGGCCGACTGGCCTGCCCATGCGCAAACCATCATTGATGCTTCGAATCAAAAACCGCCGCTGACATTGCGGGTCAACCGACTGCAGATCAGTCGTGGCGACTATGCCCGATTACTCGAGACCCGTGCGATCGGTTTCACCCTGACCCGGGACAGTGAAACCGGGATCACACTGGATTCCCCTCTTCCCGTGAACCGGGTCCCGGGATTCGGGCTGGGATACGTTTCAGTCCAGGACGAGTCAGCCCAGCTGGTTCCATCGTGTCTCCGGTTGCAGCGGGGCCACCGCGTGCTGGATGCCTGTGCCGCCCCTGGCGGCAAAACCGGACTGATCCTGGAGTCCCGGGCGGACATTGCCGGGCTGGATGCGCTGGACCTGCCTCACCGGACCGACCTGCTGCATCAGAACCTGGACCGATTGTCCTTGAGGGCGCGGGTCATTCCGGGAGATTTCCTGAAAAAAAAGACCTGGTGGGACGGGGAAGGGTACGACCGGGTCCTTCTGGATGCCCCCTGTTCAGGAAGCGGTGTGATTCGGCGGCATCCGGACATCAAATACCGTCGGTTGCCCGGCGACATCAAAAAGTTTGCGGCCCTGCAATGTGATATGCTGGACGTCGCATGGTCGGTGCTCAAATCAGGCGGGGTCCTGCTGTATGTGACCTGTTCCATATTCAAGGAGGAAAACGACGGGGTAATCGGTGATTTCGTTCAGGGAAGAACCGGTTGTGAACTGCAATCCCTGCCCGGCAGATTCGGGGTCCGGACCCGGTATGGCCGACAAAGGCTGCCTGGTGACGGGCATGCGGGCGACGGATTCTTCTATTGCAGAATTGGAAAACTCTAGACCAGGATCATTACAAGACAATGAAAATCATTATTCTCGGCAGTGGTCAGGTGGGGGCATCCATCGCTGAAAACCTTTCCAAGGAAGAGAACGATATCACGCTGGTTGACCGCAACCGGGAAATTCTTGAAAAGATCCAGGACCGTCTGGATATCCGCACCATCCAGGGCAATGCCTCTTCTCCCAGCGTGTTGAAACGGGCCGGGGCAGATGACGGGGACCTGGTGCTGGCGGTGACCAATTCGGACGAAGTCAACATGGTGGCCTGCCAGGTGGCGCATACGCTGTTCCACACACCCAAGAAAATCGCCCGTGTCCGGTCTGCGGATTTCCTTGCCCACCCGGAGTTGTACAACCGGGGATCGATTCCCATTGACCTGATTATCAGCCCTGAAGAGATCATTACGGAACAGATTCACCGCCTGATCGAATACCCGGGTGCATTGCAGGTCATTGATTTCGCAGATGGCAAGATCCGCCTGGTGGGGCTCAAGGCGTACTATGGAGGTGCGCTGGTCGGCCACGAGCTGAGACACCTGAAAGATCACCTGCCTTCGGTGAAAACCCGGGTTGTGGCCATATACCGGAAAGACCGGGCGATCATTCCCACCGGCAATACGATTATCGAAGCCGATGACGAGGTCTTCTTCATTGCCACCCAGGGAAATATCAAGACGGTCATGCAGGAACTGAGGAGCATTGAGGAAGTCGGGAAGAAGGTCATCCTTGCCGGGGCCGGAAATATCGGCTACAGGCTGGCCAAGTCCCTCGAAACCAGCAAGTTTCACGTCAAGCTCATTGAGCGTGACAAGGCCCGCGCAAAACGGGTATCGGAACGGTTGGACAATACCGTGGTGCTGGAGGGCGATGCGGCGGATGAAGAACTGTTGCGCCAGGAAAATATAGACAGCATGGAACTGTTTTGTTCGCTGACCAATGATGATGAGGCGAACATCCTTTCGGCCATGCTCGCCAAGCGGCTGGGCGCCAGACGGGTCATGGCCATTGTCAACCGGCTTGCCTACATTGATTTGATCCAGAGCAGCGTGCTGGATATTGCCATTTCACCGCAGCAGAGCACCGTCAGCACCTTGCTGACGCATGTAAGAAGAGGGGATGTGGTCGCGGCACACTCCCTGCGGCGGGGCGTGGCGGAAGCCATCGAAGCCGTTGCGCATGGAGACCGGAAGACGTCAAAAATGGTGGGTCGCCGGCTCGCGGAAATCAGGCTGCCGGAGGGCGCAACGATCGGTGCCATCATGCGGGATGACGAGTTGATCAATCTGGAGGAGGATGCGGTGGTCCAGGACGGCGATCACGTGATCATCCTGGTCATCGACAAACGCCGGATCCCGGATGTGGAACGGTTGTTCCAGGTCTCCGCCACCTTTTTTTAGGATCGCTGCCCATGCCAGTACGGACTTCAATGGACCATCGGGCTGTTCGCGGCAGGCAGCCGGTGAAGAGAAAGCCCGGGCCCGCCGGTCTCCCCGCAAGGGGGCGTTGAACAGGGAACAGCAATGCGGGTCCACGGCATTCTTAAAATTCTCGGGATACTGACGGCCTGGTTCAGTATCACCCTGGTGCCGCCCATTGCAATATCGGTTTACTTTGGCGATGGTGAGCACAATACCTTCCTGTTCTGCCTGTTGCTGATTTTTTTCATTGGAATGCTTCTGTGGTATCCGGTCAGGCACTATCAGAGCGAGCTCAGGTTCAGGGAGGGATTCCTGATTGTCGTCCTGATCTGGGTGGTGCTGTCCATGATGGCCGCGGTCCCCCTGGTACTGCTGGACGAACCTGAGCTGAGCCTGGTGGAAGCCATTTTTGAATCTTCGTCAGGCTTGACAACCACGGGCGCGACGATCCTGACCAATATTGATCAATTGCCGCGGTCGGCGCTGTATTACCGGCAGCAGCTGCAATGGCTCGGGGGCATGGGAATTATCGTGCTCGCGGTGGCGGTCATGCCGGCCCTGGGGGTCGGCGGTATGCAGTTGTACCGGGCGGAAACCCCCGGCCCCATGAAAGACAACAAGCTGACTCCCCGGATCAAGGAAACGGCCAAGGCGATCTGGTATATCTACCTCGCGTTGACCGTGGTATGCGGGGTGGCCTATTTTGCGGCCGGGATGGACTGGTTCAATGCGATTTGCCATGCTTTTTCCACGATCGCGATTGGCGGGTTTTCCATCCACGATGACAACCTCGGCTATTTCCAGAACAATACCATCTATTTGCTGGCGGCCCTGTTCATGATCTTGGCGGGCCTGAATTTTGCCCTGCATTTTTCGGCCGTCCGGTTTCGCAATGTCGCGGTCTACCTGCGGGACCCGGAGGCCAGGGCCTATATCGGGATCATCTTCGCCATGATCCTCCTCACCACGGTGATGCTGATCGGACACGACATCTACCTGGAACTTGACGAGACCGTGATTCAGGGAATTGTACAGACGGTTTCCATGGTGACGACCACCGGGTTTGTCACCACGGACTATACGGTGTGGCCGACGTTCATCCCGATACTGCTGGTTTTGCTGAGCGCTGCAGGGGGTTGTGCAGGCTCGACTGCCGGCGGCATCAAGGTAATCAGGGTTTTACTGTTGTTCAAGCAGGGTGAGAGAGAGATATCGAAACTCGTACATCCGAATGCACTGATTCCCATCAAGCTGGGAGGGAGAGCGGTCAAGGATGATGTGATCAACGCGGTCTGGGGGTTTTTGTCTCTCTACCTGTTCAGTTACCTGGTCCTGTTTATCATGATGCTGGCAACGGGTGTCGATCTGATGACCGCGTTCTCTGCCGTGTCCGCGTGTTTGAACAACCTGGGTCCCGGGCTGGGAGACGTGGCCCATGACTACAGCAGCATCACAGATACCGGGAAGATCATCCTGACCTTTGCCATGCTGCTGGGGCGGCTGGAATTGTTTACCCTGCTCGTGCTGGTATCCCCGGTTTTCTGGAAGGGGTGACCGGGGGCCGGGTCACGCCTGTCCGTCCGCTAGTCCAGCCAGCTGTTCACCCGCCTGATATCTTCTTCATCCAGCTGTCCTGCTGACCTTTCCAGGTGGAGAACGGACAGGATGTAGTTGTATCGTGCACGAAGATAGTTGGTGCGGGAGATGGACAGGTCGCGTTGTGCATCCAGCACATCCAGGTTGGTGGTCAGCCCTGCACGGAATCCCTCTTCCTTGGCTTCCAGTGCACTTTCCCCGGCAGCAATGGCCTCGAACAACGCTTCGACCTGGCTGACGCTGCTGGTGACATCCAGAAAAGCCGAGGTGGTCTGCGAAGAAGCCAGTCTGCGTGCCTGTTCAAGCAGCCGGTTTTCCCGGTTGTACAGGACCCCGGCCTGCCGGGTGAGCAACTGGATGCCCCCTCCGTGATACAGTGGATACCGCACGGTAAGCCCCACGGACGTGGTGGTGGAATCATCGGGTGAAGCGGACATCACATTGGAGTCCTGCCAGCGGTACTCGGCTCCCAGGCTCACGGTCGGGCGGGTCATGCTCTTCTGCCGGTCCATTTCAATCAGGGCGATCTCCGAGTTCAGGGACTGGACCCGCAATGGGACATTCTGTGCCAGCGCCTTGTCGACCCAGGCATGGATATCATCGGGAACCGGTAACACGAGCGGGGCATCCGCACCCAGGGGCGACAGGGCTTCCGGGGTCACTCCGATCATCTCCTTCAGTGCGGCAACATGGCTGTTGATCAGGTTCTGCGCCTGGATTTCATTGGCTTCAGCCTGTTTGAAGCGAGCCTTGGCATCGAAAAAATCTGTCTGGGTGCCCAGTCCCACTTCCAGCCTTTCATCGGCAAGGTCCATCTGCCGGCGGATGGCAATTTTTTCCAGCCTTGCCACTTCCCGGGCATCCTGTGCCGCCAGAATGTTGAAATACCGTTCTGCCACCCGCAACATCAAATCATGCCGGGCATTTGCCAGCATGTATTCGGAGGCCCGTATCCGGATTTCAGTTTGTGCAATTTTGATGCGGCCGGGGCGGTCATAAATCGACAGTGATGCCTGGACGCTCAGCTGATTGTCGTCACTGGTCCGATTGGTGCCGGTCGCATCGGACCGCTGTCTCCCGAGCTCTGCATTCGATGTCACCGCGGGGCGGAAAACGGATTGATCCAGGGGCCGGTTCAGTTCAGCCGCTTCATGGGCCAGCACTTCCGCCTGGAAACCCGGGTCGTTTGCCAGGGCCAGTTCATAGATTTCCCATAAATCCGAGGCTTTGGCCTGATCGATACCCGGCAACCCGGCGACACACAAGGAGGCGGTGAGCACTGTGCGAAGGCAGAACCGTTTCATTTCCGATTGACTCTTTTCCGGATGGGTCAAAATATAAATTCACACTCATCGATTACATTGCGTAATCTGGGCACACTGGTTTCGAACAATGACTGCCGGGTACCGTCCGGCCGTAAAATGACGACCTGCATCGCCGGGTCACGCCCTTCGATGCCGACGGCCTGTCCATCGTCCTGCACCAGGCGGATGAATCTTTCATCCACCTGTGGCAGGGAACCGGAGATCAATATCCGGTCGAAGGACCGGTCCTGGTTTGCGGTTTCCGCGCAATAGCGAAAACAGTCATCCTGCAACAGTTCGATATTCCCGATGCCGGCCCGGTCCAGATTCCTGCCGGCGAGACCATGGAGCTTCTCATCAATCTCAATACTGGTGACATGGCGGCAGAGGGAGGCCAGTATGGCAGTCAGATAGCCGGTTCCGGTGCCGATTTCGAGTACCCGGTGATCGGATGAGAGAGCGAGTGCCTCAATCATTCTGGCCCCGACCTTGGGCTCCAGCATGAATTCCTCATCATTCATCGGGACCTGCACATCCGCAAAAGCAAGATGCTGGTACGGTTCCAGAACAAAATCTTCGCGCCGGATTTCGGTGAGTGCACGGAGCGTCCGGGTTTCCAGGACGTTCCAGGGTCGAATTTGCTGTTCGACCATATTGATGCGTGCAGTCTCAAAATCCATTGCGAAGGGGCAGATTGTTGTTCGGTAACCGGCGAATCTTACCAAATTAAACGATTCATGCACCGATAATCCATAAAATAAATTTCAATTCGATGTGCCGGGCCTGCCGGATGACAGCGGGACGATTGGTCCAATAATCGGAGGATTCGGGCAGGGGATCGTTTATAATCTGCCCTGTCCCGTGAATCCGCCACAGGATGCCGATTATTTTCCAGTACTGGTGAACATGTCCAGCGACTACCCCGTCAATTACCTGAAATCCATCCTCAATTCCAGGGTGTACGAAGTGACCCGGGAAACTCCGCTGGAGCGGATGGAACTGCTGTCGGACCGGCTCGGTGAGAACATCTGGCTGAAGCGGGAAGATGCCCACCCCATCTTTTGCTACAAGATTCGGGGCGCGTACAACAAAATGGTCAGCCTGAGCCCGGAGATGCTCGGCCGCGGGGTGGTGGCGGCCTCGGCCGGCAATCATGCCCAGGGGGTTGCCATGAGCGCGAAGCAACTTGGATGCAAGGCGCTCATCGTGATGCCGGTGACCTCCCCGTCCATCAAGGTGGACGCCGTCAGGCGCTGGGGTGCGAAAGTGAAGCTGGTCGGGGACAGCTACAATGAAGCGTTCGAGTATGCCCGGGAAATCTGCGCAGGGCAGGGCCGGGAACTGATCAGTCCCTTCGATGATCCCCTGATCATTGCCGGACAGGGAACGGTTGGCCTGGAACTGCTGAAACAGCACTCCGGTCCGCTGGAAGCTATTTTTGTGCCGGTGGGAGGCGGGGGCCTGATCGCGGGAATCGCCGTTTATGTCAAGCAGCTTCGGCCGGACGTCAGGATAATCGGGGTCGAACCGTACAACTCCGATGCCCTGTACCGGTCACTGAAGGCGGGGAAAAGGATCCGGCTGGACCGGGTCGGTATTTTCGCCGACGGGGTCGCGGCCAACCGGGTCGGAAAGGAGAATTTCAGAATATGCCGGGATTTTGTCGATGAGGTGGTCCGGGTCAGTACCGATGAGATTTGTGCGGCGGTGAAGGATCTGTATGAAGACACGCGCACGATTTTCGAACCCTCCGGTGCGCTGTCGGCCGCGGGGATCAAGCGGTGGATCAAGGAGAACCCGTCCAACCCCGGAATGCGGCCGCAGAACAGGAATCTGGTCGCCATCGCCTCGGGTGCCAACATGAATTTTGACCGCTTGAGACATGTGTCGGAGCGGGCCGAGATCGGTGAGCGCAGGGAAGCCATCCTCGCGGTGTCCATTCCCGAAACCAGGGGCAGTTTCCGACGGTTTTACCATACGCTGGGCAACCGGAGCGTGTCGGAATTCAACTATCGATTTGCCAATGACAAGGAAGCGAATATTTTCCTCGGTGTCCAGATCACCCGGAAAAGCGAGATCGAAGACCTGATCTCCAAACTGGCGGCCAAAGGGATTCCCTGCCTCGATTTGACCGACAACGAAATTGCAAAAATCCACGCCCGGTACATGGTGGGCGGCCGGGTCCCCGAAATGACCAATGAACGGTTGTTCAGTTTTGAGTTTCCAGAAAGGCCCGGTGCCCTGGGAGATTTCCTGGACCAGTTGGGCAAGACCTGGAACATTACGTTGTTCCATTACCGCAACCACGGGTCGGATTTCGGCCGCGTACTGTGCGGCATACAGATTCCGCCCCGGGAATCCGGTGAATTTGACCATTTTCTGGTCAATTTGGGGTATGGTTATCGGGAAGAAACCGAGAACCCTGTTTACAAACTGTTTATGCGTTGAGGCCGGAATCAACAGTGGATGACATCGATTTGTCCGAAGAGGTGGAACTGGGGGGAATTTACAACATTCCCGGTGAAGGGTTCATGGTTGAGCTGCGGTTGCCCCGGACCACCTGCCTTTTTGACAAACAGGGTTTGCAGTACCGGATCATCAAAAAAAAACAACAGGGGTACGATGCTTCGGTGGAAGAGACCGCACTTGCGCAGATCAATAATTTCGGGCCTGTATTCGAACAATGGTAGTCCGCCCTGGCGCGGTAGCCGAGTGCCCCCTGGAATGGGTGGAGACCGGCCCGGGTGTTCCGCTGCCTGAAAACGGGGTCCATCTGTGGTTCGTGGACCTGCAATCCAGTCCCCGTTTATCCCGGTTTGCCGGGACCGATGAAGGGAAGTCGCCGGATATCCGGGGCCAGGAAAAGCGGGCACTGTCCCTCGGCGGCAAGAGGGTCCTGAGGACCCTGCTGGTTCAGTACAGTGGATTGGCGCATTGTGAACTGGAGTTCGGATACGGCACGCGGGGCAAACCCTGTTTGAGGAATCCCGGTCTTGCCGGTGTGCTCAAGTTCAACTATACCCTGTCACGGGGATACGCGCTGTATGCCTTTGCTTGGAATGCGGAACTGGGTGTGGACCTTGAAATCTACCCGCGAAAGGTGAACGCCGGTTTGCTGGCCCGCAGAAAACTCAGCCCTGAGGAAAGGTCCAGCTGGGAAGTGCTTCCCGCTGAGCAGAAAAACAACGCCATGCTGATGTGCTGGACGCGTAAAGAGGCTTATGGCAAGGCGCTGGGAGTTGGGATACGATATGAAATGCGGAAAGTGTCGCTGTTCAGGAACCTGCATGGATATCGCTGGAAAACCCGGGTTGGCGGGTTGTTCGGGGACGAAAGGTGTACAGGAATCGATTCCCTGCACGGGGTGCAGATTGCATTGCCGGTCCCGGGTGCCGCGTCTCTCATGTACGCAGGCAAGCCCCCCATGCCGGAATCACCCTTGCCGTTGACGCCAATGATTCCCGATCACCGATTCACAACGGAGTAATGGCCAATGAAATTTGTCGATCTGGATGCCCAGTTTAAGGTTGTCGAGCCCGAGATACGCGCTGCACTGGACCGGGTCTTGCAGCACACCCAGTTTATCATGGGTCCGGAAGTCGGGGCCCTGGAACGGCAGTTGGGCGAATATTGCGGCGCCAGGCATGTCTTGACCGCCGCGAGTGGAAGCGATGCACTGCTGATGGCCCTGATGGCGTATGATGTTGGACCGGGAGACGGCATTATCGCCCCGCCATTTACCTTTGTCGCAACCGCGGAAATGGTCGCGTTGCTGGGTGCGACGACGGTTTTCGTCGATGTGGAGGAAAACAGCTTCAACCTCGATGTCAATCTTCTCGAAGAGGCCATTCGGAAAATACAGGACCGGGGCCGGGTCAACCTGAAGGGGATTATTCCGGTGGACCTGTTTGGCCTGCCTGCCCGGCATGACGAGATACAGGCGATCGCCGAGCGCAACGGGCTGTTTGTGATCAGTGATGCCGCGCAGAGTTTTGGTGCCGAATACAGGGGCCGGAAGGCGGGTGTTTTCGGGGACATTGCGATCACCAGTTTTTTTCCGGCCAAACCGCTGGGATGCTATGGGGACGGCGGTGCCGTATTCACCGCTTCCGATGAACTGGCGGAAAAGATCGAGTCCATACGGATTCACGGCAAGGGAGATTCCCAGTACGAGAACATCCGTATCGGAGTGACGGGCCGGATGGATACCATCCAGGCGGCAGTCCTTGGCTGCAAGCTGGAAATCTTCGAGGGTGAGCTGGACCGGCGCCAGGAGATCGCGGGCTATTACAGCGAGCAGCTCGACGAGCATGTGGCGGTGCCTGCGGTACCGGATGACAGCAGGAGTGCCTGGGCAGCCTATACGATACGGACCCCCAGGCGGGACCAGGTCCGTGCACAACTGCAGCGGGAGAATATCCCATTCGCCGTCTACTATCCCTCTCCCCTGCACCGGCAACCGGCCTTCGCGGATGCACTGTGGGGAGGCGAAGACATGGCCGTGTCGGACCGGTTGTCCCGGGAGGTGATCAGCCTGCCGATCCACCCCTATCTTGCAGACCGTGACCAGGACCGGATCATTGAGGGGGTCATCAGGGGGGTGGGATAGCCCGGCAGGACCGCGGCAACGGCCGCGGATACGAAGCGGGTTGTCCGTCTGCCGGGGCCGGCCCGGGCTGGAGAGTTCCCCTTATTTCCGGGTCGTCTTCCGGGGCGCTCGCTTTTTTCTCCGGGGTGGTTTTGCGTTTTCCAGCAGCCTCTTGCAGTCGTCAAGGCTCAGTCGCCCGGGTTCTTCGACCCCTTTGGGTATGCGGGCATTTTTTTTGCCATCGGTGACATACGGTCCGTAGCGGCCGTTCAGGACCTGGATGCCGCTGTCTTCAAAATCCAGGATGAGCCGGTTGGCATCCTGTTGTTTCTTTTCCGCAACCAGCTGCAAGGCGGTTTCGCGGTTGATGGTATGGGGGTCCTGGCCCTCCTTCAGGGAGACAAAGCGGTTGCCATACCGGACATAGGGACCATATCTTCCGATGGCGGCGGTCAGCTTCTCTCCTTCCGGAGACTCTCCCAGGTCTCGCGGCAGCTTGAACAGTTCCAGGGCTTCTTCAAAGGTGATGGTATCCAGTTTCTGGCCGGGCCGTAGGCCGGAGAAAGACGGCTTTTCCTCGTCTTCACGGGAGCCGATTTGCGCATAGGGCCCGTACCGCCCCATTCTGACCGACAAGGGCTTGCCGGAGGCGGGATCGGTGCCGAGTTGTCGGGACTGGATCGCCTCATCCCGGCTCACCCCTTCGGCCTTGTCTTCAACCTGCTTGGAAAATGACTCCCAGAATTCCGACATCAGGGGAACCCATTTCTTCTCGCCCCGGGAGATTGCATCCAGGGAATCCTCCATTCTTGCCGTGAATTCGTAGTCGACGTACTGGGTGAAATGGGTGGACAGGAAACGGTTGACGATCTTGCCGATATCGGTGGGTTCAAACCGCTTGTTTTCCAGGCTCGCATACGACCGGTTCTGGAGTGTGCTGATAATCGAGGCATACGTTGAGGGCCGGCCGATGCCGTAGGCTTCCAGTGTCTTGACCAGGGTGGCTTCATTGTATCGCGGAGGCGGTTCGGTGAAATGCTGTTCGGGGCGGATTTTCCTGAGTTCAACGGTCATGCCTTCATCCAGGGGCGGCAGCACCTTTCCCCGGGTATCGTTGGCCGGCCGGTCATCCTTTCCTTCCCGGTAGACGGACATGAATCCGGGAATGCGGACCGTTGAGCCGGATGCTCGGAATACCGCTGTGATGTCCCTGACTTCCCCGGTATCCAGGTCAACGGACACCGTGTCAATCGTGGCATGAATCATCTGGCAGGCCACCGTCCTTTTCCAGATCAGTTCATAGAGCCGGAACTGGTCGGCGGAAAGCTGGGGTCTCAAGCCGTCCGGCAGGCGCCTCACCGACGTGGGCCGGATGGCTTCGTGGGCCTCCTGGGCGTTTTTCGATTTGTTCTTGAACGTCCGGGGAGCACCGGGCACCGTGCCGGCACCGTACCGGGATGCAATCAGTTTCCTGATTTCGGCGACCGCTTCCCCGGCAAGGACCACGGAATCCGTGCGCATGTAGGTAATCAGGCCGGTCATCCCGCCGCTGATTTCAATGCCTTCATACAGCTGCTGTGCCGTCTGCATGGTCCGCCGGGCGGTAAATCCTAATTTCCTGGAGGCTTCCTGCTGCAGGGTCGAGGTGGTAAAGGGCGGGGCAGGATGGCGTTTGCTCGCCTTTTTGGTCACTTTTGAAACCTTCAGCATTCCTGCTGGAGCCTGCGGGCTTATATTCAGGGTCTCTTCGGCGAGCTCCCGGCCTGCGGCCTTTCGAATGGCCGCATGGCACTCTTCCGCGGTGTCCCCGTCCGCAATGGAAAACTTTTTCAGTTTTTTACCCCGGAATTGCGTCAGCTTTCCGACAAACGGGTTCCCTTCGGTTTCCAGGTCGGCTTCAATCGTCCAGTATTCGCGGGCGACAAATTGCGCGATTTCCTCTTCGCGCTCGCAAATCAGCCGCAGTGCGGGACTCTGCACTCTTCCGGCGGAAAGTCCCCGCTGCACCTTTTTCCACAACAGCGGAGACAGGTTGAAGCCGACAAGATAGTCCAGTGCCCTTCGTGCCTGCTGTGCATTGATCAGGTTGGTGGACAGTTCCCTGGGATTGCTGACTGCATTTTGGATAGCGGTTTTGGTGATTTCGTGGAACTCGACCCGGTAAACGGGCTTGTTTCCGATGACGTTTTTCTCTTTCAGTATTTCATACAGGTGCCAGGAGATGGCCTCTCCTTCCCGGTCCGGGTCGGTTGCGAGGTACAGGGAATCGGCGGTTTTCATCTCCCTGACGATCAGGTCGACGTGCCGCTTGCTGTCGGCAGTGATTTCATACCGCATTTCAAAATCATTCTCCGGAACGACCGCCCCTTCTTTGGGCAAGAGGTCCCGGACGTGCCCGTAGGAAGCCAGGGCCTTGAAGTCGCCTTCAAGATATTTCGACAGTGAGCGCGCTTTGGCAGGCGACTCCACAATGATCAACGGCTTACCCATCGGTCTTGCTCTTTACCAGTTGATGAACGTTGTGGTCGGGGTCTGGACCGCGATGGTCAGCCCGAAAGTTCAGTGGATACAGGTATGCAGCCCATCAAGGACCAGGGATTCCATCAAATCCGAGACTCCTTCTTCATTGGTATAATGGCTCAATACCATCAATACCACCCATTTCACATGTTCAAGTCCGATCGTCTCTACATCAAGAGTCAGGAGCTGGTTGATCACCATTTCCCGTGCGACCGGGTCCAGGACACCGCTTTGTTCGAGTCTCAACAGCAAACCGCGGCTGTCCATACACAGATGGTGGCATTCCTGTTCGGTGTAGTGGCGGATGACGTGATGGTTCGGCACCGGCAGTTTTGGAGAATTTTTCTCGCACAGCAGTGCCAGGTTCTCCAGCCAGTCAAACGTCTGGCTGATCATCCCCTGATCGAATCCAGCCAGGCTCAGTTCCCATTCCAGTGCTTTCTGGTCCGGTTCCACCTCATCATCATCGAACATATGGTTCTCAAAGAGATAAATGAGCACGTCAAGCATGTCTTCTTTCATAATTCACCAATACAGCCATCAGTTTGTCTGCTTCCGGCCGGTGGGCACCGGAGTCCCCGGCACCGGGCTGTCCCGGTTCCAGGCGTGTAACCTTCGGTGATTGGTACACGGTCCGCATGGCTCCAGCCGTACCGGTACGGATACCCCTTCACCCGTATTTTCACCCGGCATTGCGGGGGAGTCTATCAGGTTACGGCGGAAATTTTCATATTGATTTCACCGCTCACCGTTCGAAATCCGGGTCCCCGGACCCCGGATTGTACCGCTTCCTTGCGTGTATCCGGGACGGGTTCCATCGGTTTGTCCGGGCAGGCCGATGGCTCTCTGGATGATGGGGTGACCGAAGCGGCCTGCGACCCGGTCTTTCCGGCCCCGTTGCGCGGCTGTGCGGGGTTCAATGAAGTCCGCCAGAGTTGTGCACCGCTGCAGCCGGTTCCGGGAGAAGATGCGGGGGTTCTTCGGTGCCCACCGGATTGACCGCTGGGAACACCTGTACGGGAGCATTGCGCATGGATACGAAGAGGCCGCCGGGTTGCCCCGAAGTCCGTCCTGACGGACGGATGGCAAACCGTGCGTCTTTTGTGTTAGGGTACAAGCCGCCGGGGGTGCAGCGGTTCCGTGCAGGATTCCCCTGCACAGTGATGAAGTGGCGGGAAGACATCCTGTCCGGCACCGTGTCCCATTGACCGAAACTGAAGATTATGGCCCACAGAACTGCCCGGGTTTCCCGAATCACCCGGGAAACCCAAATTGAAGTGCGTATCGATCTGGATGGCACGGGAAAGTCCGAATTCGATACGGGGATTCCCTTTTTGGAGCACATGATGGAACAGATTGCCCGTCATGGATGTGTGGATATCATGGTGCATGCCAAGGGGGACCTGCACATTGACGACCATCACACCGTTGAAGACATCGGGATCACGCTGGGCCAGGCCGTGCTGAAGGCGCTGGGGGACCGGAAAGGCATCCGGCGGTACGGCCACGCTTACATCCCGCTGGATGAAGCGCTCAGCCGGGTGGTGATCGATTTTTCCGGACGGCCGTTGCTGGTGCAGCATGTCGACTACCCGGACCGCAACATCGGCCGGTTTTCCGTTTCCCTGATCCATGAATTTTTTCAGGGCTTTGCCAATCACGCACTGGCCACCCTGCACCTCGATGGGTTGCGCGGGGAAAATTCGCACCATATCGCAGAAACCCTGTTCAAAGCCTTTGGCCGGGCCTTGCGGATGGCCGTGGAGCACGACCCCCGGGTAGGTGACGTGCCGTCCACCAAAGGCATGCTTTGATTCCCGCAGCGGTGGTTCGTGTCGGTCGGGCAGGGGCATAGGGCATCGGCAATGGCGAGGACCGTCATCGTGGACCTGGGTACCGGAAACCTGCATTCCGTGTACAAGGCGGTCGCCTACATCAGCGGGGAATCCAGCGTATGCATCACCTCCCGTCCGTCGGAAATCCAGTCAGCGGATTATCTGATTCTGCCCGGGCAGGGAGCCATCGGGGCATGGATCAACCAGATGGAGAATAACCCGGGTCTCAAGGAAGCGATTACACGGCGTCTTGATGCCGGGCCGGTTCTCGGGGTCTGCCTGGGTTTGCAGGCGTTGTATCACTCCAGTGAGGAAAATGGCGGGGTCACCGGGCTGGGAATTCTGGCAGGGCATGTGAAACATTTTTCCGGTCATCCGGCACACCGGGAGGCCGCGGAAGGAAAGGATACACTGAAAATTCCCCATATGGGTTGGAACCGGGTCCGCCAGAAGGCGGAGCATCCGCTCTGGCACGGAATCAATGATGAGGAACGGTTTTATTTTGTCCACAGTTATTACGTGGAAAGCGGCAATGCCGGCCAGGTGTACGGGGAATGCCGATATGGCAACCGTTTTACGGCGGTAGCCGGCCATGGGAATCTGTTTGCAACCCAGTTTCACCCGGAAAAGAGCCAGCAGGCCGGATTGAGACTGATCCGGAATTTCCTCAGCTGGAACGGGAAACCCTAGATGCTGTTGATTCCGGCCATTGATCTCAAGGAAGGCCAATGTGTTCGCTTGCGACAGGGCGACATGGACCGGACCACGGTGTTTTCCGATGATCCGCTGGCCGCGGCAGAGCGCTGGATCAGCGAAGGGGCGCGTCGGCTCCATATCGTTGATCTCGACGGGGCCGTGAAAGGCGAGCCCGTCAATGCGGGGGTCATCCACCGGATTGCCGAACGCCACCCCGAAGTGCCGATCCAGGTCGGTGGCGGAATACGCAATGAAGACACCGTGAAGGTCTACCTGCAGGCCGGGGTGCGTTCCGTGATCATCGGCACCCGGGCAGTGAAGGACCCGGATTTCATCCGTGCCCTGTGTGCCGAATATCCGGCCCGGATCATCGTCGGGCTGGATGCACGGGACGGGAAAATCGCCACGGAGGGCTGGGCAAAACTGTCCGGGCACCAGGCAGTTGACATGGCCCGGCAGTTCGATGCGGAGGGTGTGGAAGCCATCGTCTACACTGACATTGCCCGGGATGGAATGATGCAGGGAGTGAATATCGAAGCGACGGTGGCTCTGGCCGAATCCGTGAAGGTCCCGGTGATCGCATCCGGGGGGATTCACAATCTCGACAATGTCATCCGGCTGGCGGACGCATCCGGTTCAGGCATTGCCGGGGCCATTACCGGCCGTGCAATCTATGAGGGGACGCTGGATTTTGCCGCAGGCCAGAAGGCGGCGGACGAGGTTTCCGGTCGCCGAAGAGCCGGCCGGTAGAGGCATGGTTGCGGGGGACCGGTAGATGGCGCTGGCCAAAAGAATCATCCCCTGTCTGGACATCGACAATGGCCGGGTGGTCAAGGGCGTGCAATTCGTGGATATCTGTGATGCCGGCGACCCGGTTGAAGTGGCGAGGCGGTACGATGCCCAGGGGGCCGATGAAATCACCTTCCTGGATATCACCGCCAGTTCCGACGGGCGGGACACTCTCCTTCATGTCGTGGAACAGGTCGCCGGTGAAGTCTTCATCCCCCTGACGGTCGGCGGAGGGATCCGCCGGATCGAGGACATCCCGAGGATCCTCAAGGCCGGGGCGGACAAGGTGTCCATCAACACCACGGCGGTGCACAATCCGGATTTCATTCGTCAGGCCAGCGATCATTTTGGAAACCAGTGTATTGTCGTTGCGATTGATGCCAAGCGGGTGGAGGCCGGGTCCGGGGACCGATGGGAAATTTATACTCACGGAGGCCGCAATCCGACCGGTATCGATGCGATAGAATGGTCGGTGAGAATGGCGGACCTGGGGGCGGGTGAATTGCTGGTGACGAGCATGGACCGGGACGGCACCAAGAACGGCTTTGATCTTGCGTTGATGAAACAAATCACCCGCAGCGTCCCGGTCCCGGTAATCGCCTCGGGAGGGGTCGGCTCGCTGGACCACCTGGTGGAAGGAGTGCTGGAAGGCGGGGCGGATGCGGTCCTGGCAGCCAGTATCTTCCATTATGGAGAGTTTACCGTCGGGCAGGCCAAATCGCATATGGCTGAACGGGGTATTGAGATCAGGATGTAGACGGGTTAACATGAATCAATGATTGAACAGATAAAGTGGAACGAGGCGGGCCTGGTTCCTGCTATCGCACAGCAGCACGATACAGGGAAGGTGCTCATGGTTGCCTGGATGAACCGTGAGGCCCTGGAGTTGACACTGGCCGAGGGCAGGGCGGTTTATTTTTCCCGCTCACGGCAAAAATTATGGCGCAAAGGGGAAGAATCCGGTCACGTACAGGAACTCAGGGAGATCCGGATCGATTGTGACAGCGATGTCGTGTTGATGCAGGTTGAGCAAATAGGCGGGATCGCCTGCCACACCGGCAGGGAGAACTGTTTTTACAGACGCTATCAAAGCGGTGAATGGGAAGAGGTGGACCCCGTCCTGAAAGACCCGGCTGAAATCTACCCGGCGACACCTTGAAAAACATTCCGCAACGACGGTATTTCCCGCTAGAATCGGACTGGGTTGTGCGGGTGCTGGATAGTCGTTGGACAGAGCCATCTTCCACAGGAGGAATGGGCAAGCAAGACCCGGTATAAATCAGATAACCTGAGTGGAGACAATAAATCATGGGTATTGGCGGAATCAGTCCTGTACAGTTACTGATCATATTGGTAATTGTGTTATTGATATTCGGGACTAAAAAACTGCGTAACTTTGGCGGTGACCTCGGTGGCGCAATCAAGGGATTCAAAAAAGCCGTCAAGGAAGACACGACTGACCAGATTGAAGACGCTGACAAAGACGGGGAAGAGGTTGTTGTAACGGAAAAGCAGGGAGTAGACAAAAAAAATTCCTGACCCGGTTTGATCTCCCATGTTTGACATTGGTTTTTGGGAGATGGCGTTTATCGGCGTCATCGCACTCGTTGTCATCGGGCCGGAGCGACTCCCCGGTGCTGCCCGCAATGTGGGGTTGTGGGTGGGAAAAGGACGGCGAATGCTGGCCGAAATCCAGGCGGATGTGAAAAAGGAGATCGATGCACAGGATCTTGCACAGGTCAAGGAGTTGAAAAATGAACTCACCTCGGCAACCCGGGAGCTCAGCGACATCGCCAGTGTGGACAGTGACCCGCTGGGAATCCGGGAAGCGGGAGAAGGGCTCAAGGAATCCATGGAGGAAATCGGGGTTGCGGGCAAGGGGAGCCGCACAAAACCACCGGTGAATCCCTCTCCTGCCTCCGCAAAGAAAGCGGCCAAAAAGAAGGCGGCAAAAAAGAAAACAACGAAAAAGAAAACCGCCAAAAAGAAAACGGCCAAAAGAAAAGTGTCGGGAAAGAAAGCCGTCTCACCGGCCAGGAAAACGGCCGCAAAGAAA
>WTGA01000150.1 GCA_011523765.1 Gammaproteobacteria bacterium | reverse complement strand
AGCGATTGCTGGATCGGCGTCACCAGAATGTGGCCACCGTGGCCCTGGCGAACCGCATGGCGCGGACGGCCTGGGCAGTACTGAACTCGGGACAACCCTGGCAGGACAATCCTGTGCCGGCCTGATTCGGCGGGCCCGATTGAGGCCGATAGACTGATAAGGACACACCGGTGCGAATTCCATCAGGGCCCGGGGCGCACAAAGCCCCATTCGGAGGTCGGATATATGGCAGACAGCCTGTCTCTTCCAAAGCAAACTTTTTCTTGCAATCCGGGGCGGGTCATATATGAACTTCACAGCGTAATTTTCCTGAGCATACCGCGCAAACCCTTGCCACAGCTGGGCTTCCGGGGTTTTTTATGTCGAAGGTCAGCCGACACAGCAGGACACCCGGCTGCCTGGTGGAAGACTCCTCCAGGGTTGACCCCAAGTGGTTCGAAGGAGCCGACACCCCGGGAATCCCTGCCGGGGCTTCGATGCCTGGGAAACAGGTGCAGGAGTTCATTGAAAAACTGCGGAAGTACGCCGGCCTGGAAATCCCGGCCATGGAAGTCGTTGTGGAGAACGTGCGCTTTGGCCTGCCGGCTTCCTTGCAGGAAGTTACAGAGTCTGAACAAGAGAATGGTTCTGGGCCGGGCTTTATGATTCCCGGATTCAGTGATGACTTTCAGCACCCGGTCTCCGCCGAAGCATCCGCCCACGCGTGGGCTGGTGCCGGAAGGACAGCATCGATATCCGGTTTCTCCGAGGTCCGGGCAACTCAGCCGGGTCGCACCTGCACCGATTACGACCACTCGGCCCAAGCGTTTTCTCCCGTCGAATATCGCTAGCTTTTCCTGTCGATTGCCATGAGTAAAGCGGGAAGAAGCAAGAGATCTGCGATCAGGGCAAAGACGATGGTGATCGCAACAAGGATCCCGAGCACCTGGGAAGGTTCGTAACCCGAGGAGGAAAACACCAGGAAGCCGGCGGCCAGAATGGTCGTGGTGGCCCACAATGCCGGACCCACGGTGCGAAGCGTGGCACGAACCGCATCGGACGAGGACAACCCGTTCCGGCGAACACTCAGATATTTCGAGAGGAAATGAACCGTATCGTCCACGATGATGCCAATGGCAATCGCAGTGACAACAGATGCGCCCAGCCCGATCGTGCCGGTCGACAGGTATCCCCACAGGCCGAAGGCCATCATCACCGGCACGAAATTGGGTACCAGACAGATCAGGCCGATGCGGATGTTTCGGAATACAAGGAGTAGGATCAGGGAAATGAGGGCCGTAGCCATGGCCGTGCCCCACAGCATGCTGCTGATGTTCCGGTCCGACAGATGGGCGGAGATCATTGTGAAGCCGGAGGCAGGGCTCACGAGCCCGGGCACGTTGGCCCGCAGCCAATTCTGGGCACGCGCATCGATATCGAGATGGTCCCGGGTCGATGTATCTTTGAGCGCCACGGTCATGAGCGTAGCCGACTTGCCGAGGTCGACGCGGTCGTTGAGGTCGGCGCCAAAAGGCAATGAAAACTCGTAGAGCAGAAGGAACTGAGCGGCCAAGTCGGGATCTTCCGGAATTCGATAAAACGCCGGGTCGTCCCCGTGCATGTTCTTGTTCACGCGCTTCAGAAGGTCGGGAAAGGCGAGAACGTCATGGACCTCGGGCTGGGCACGATACCATTCGGCGAAGGACTCCACCGCCTTGAGGTATCGAGGATCGGTGATACCACCTTCCCTTCCCGAAGCCAGAGAATACTCAAGTCGGTCAAGCCCCGTGAGATTCTGGACGATGAAATCCGTGTCGGTCCGAAAGGCATAGCGATCGTCGAAATGATGGAGCCAGCGATCGCCAGTCCTGTTTTCGGGAATGCCGCTCGCCAGCACCACAACCATCAGCGAGCCTGACCACAGGAGCAACTTGCGCCGTGCCACGACGAAATCCCCCAAACGCTCGAAGAAGCCGTCGCGCCCGGTTCGTGCACGGGCGGCACGCAGCGGCAGGATCGAAAGCAATGCTGGAAGAAGTGTCACCGAATAGACGAACGTGAAGGGCATGCCGAGCGCGACCAGATTGCCGAGGACATGAAACGGCGGCGAGTCCGACATGTTCAGGCTGAGAAATCCGATCGCCGTCGTGGCCGACGTCAGAAACACCGGGTAGAGATTGTCGCGAAGAGATTCCGATACCGCCGCCCTTCGATCGAGGCCGCGGCGAATGCCTGCCTGAGCCACGGTTACGACATGGATCGCATGGGCCACCCCAACGGCCATCACGATGACCGGCACGCTGGCACTGATCGGCGTGAGCATTACCCCGGCCCAGCCCGCGGCACCCATGGTGCTGAGAACAACAAACACAATCATGACGGCGATGGAAAGGGTGGCGTATACCGACCGCAGGATGATGGCCGCAATGGCCAAGATCACGAAGAACACAACCGGGATTAGGTCTTCGCTGTCCTTCCCGGCATCGGCAAAGGTCTGGTTGAGAATCACGTTGCCGGTCAGGAAGTAGGATATTCCCGGATCATCGGCTCTGGCCTTGTCCAGCAGGGTCTGGAGATACGCCGTGATCTCGGCCCAGGCGGGTTCCTCCGGTTCAGACAGCGCAAAGGTGATGATCAGCCCGGCCACGCGTCCGTCGCCGGAGACCAGTTGCCCGACGAGCTCTGGATCGTTCAGGGCAATCGTCCGGACTCGGTCAAGTTGGGCATCGCTGTAGGACACCGCACCTTCCACCAGAGGGTCGACAGCAAGCTCGTCTCCGGTCGCTTCGCTGTGGATATAGTTCGTGAACGAATTAACCCGTATCGAATACGGTGTCTTCCAGGCAACCTCGGTCAACTCTTCGATCGCGGCGAGGGTCTCTCGGGTGAACACCGTGCCCTCCCGCGGCGCAATGGCGATCAGCGCTGACCTCGACGCGGAATAGGTGTCCTGCAACCTGTCGAAAGCAAGGAGGTGGGGATTGTCCTTGCCGAACAACACACGATAGCTGCCGGATACGGTGAGGCCCGGTGCTCCCGCCGCCAGTGCAAGCATAACCGCGACAGCGACCGCAACGACCGGCCATCGACGGCGCAGGATGAAAGCCCGATAACGGTCCAGAAGGACAGGGATCATCTTCCGACCTCCACGGAACGGCGCGAGGCCAGGTTCGCACGCATCCCTACCACTTGGACGACCGCTCGGCATAAATGTGATCCGGCAATTTGTAGCTGATGCCCTCATCGTCGAACATCGATACGGCGAGAATAGAGGCCATATTGGTATTTTCCCGGTTATACTCGGGGTTCAGCTTCTTCCGCACCGCCTCGATCCGGTTCATCAACCGGAATTTCCACAGGATCCCCAGGGTTGATCCCTTGGGATACCGAAGTTCGTCGGCAAGCTCGTTCCCGATCAGCGCACGCGAGACCTGGGCTACGTAGTTGGCCAGCTTTCGCTGCTCGTCCCTTTGGGATAGCCCTGCGAAAAGAGGTGCAGAATTGATCAAAGACGCTGCCATGACAATCGACTCGAGGGAGGCGTGAGGCTCGCATAATCGGCCAATCCTGAAGATTTCGAGCGCGTCCTCTTTGTCCGTGAACAGAATGGTCTCCGGAATGCCCATCAGATAGCCCGAATACCGCCATACGTTCATGAAGCTCCGGCTTTCCTCCTCGTCGAAGGATGCGCCGAGGCTTCTCAGATGCTCAAGCAGCCTCGCGGAAAAGGCGGAGATGGCGAAACCGACATGCGCCGCGCTGATCGGTGTCCCCAGTTCCTCAACGTCCCATTCGTCGGATTTACTGAGCAGGTAGCGGACTCGAGCGTGGACCAGTCTCACCCGCACCGAGTGCGTCCAGCCGTCCGCAAACCTGTCCATGCCGCCGGGCATGAATATCTCCAGCATATGGCGGTTGTTCTGCTTCAACCGCCTGATACCCTGATCGCGCAACCGGCCGGTCAGGAAGAACGATTGGGCGATGTTGGTGGAGAATCCCTCGATGAGAACGCCGCCCACCATCCCCGCCAGGACCAGCCGCGTATTCCGGTGAAACAACGAACACCCGGGCAGAAAGGAAGACAAATCGACCCAATCAGGCAATTCGTTCATGGATGCGAAGAATTCCCTGACCGATTCCGGAGCGTCTCGAAGCCCGTCGTCATCACCCGTCATGCCAAGCTTGATCAGCCGGCTCGATTCCTTCTGCCCAAGAGGGTCGCAGTCGGCAATCATGGCATCGGCCAGGGGGTCTCCTATCATGGAGTGGGTGACATAGTTCGTCGCCCGGTCAGTATCGACCTCCCGCCCCTTCTCGTAACCGTCAACATAAGTACTCGGAATTATCATCAGCAGGGTAATCACTTGAAAAATTAGTGATCCGGCGATGCCGCGTGTTTCTCCCGCTCGGGTTGCCTTCACACTATAAGGAGTCCCTCCAGAACAAGACTACCCAGAATAAATCCGGTTTTCAACCTTTAGAGGGTTTTTCGTTGGTCGCAACCGATTGATATTTCGTCTGAATTGAGGGGTCTGAAATTTCGATTCCCCCAGGAATCGGGCCAAAAAGCGGCTTTTTCGCCGTTTTCCACCCGAAATCCGGAATTTTCACCCCAAGCCGGGCATCCCGGCACCGGGAGCATCCTGAACCCCCCGGATCTGACGTATCACATTGATTCAATTGAAATAAATGACACGAGCAAGCCGATATCTGGTATAATCCGGGTTC
>WTGA01000082.1 GCA_011523765.1 Gammaproteobacteria bacterium | reverse complement strand
CCTGACCCACCTGACCCGCCGGCTCCGCCTGACCCGCCTGACCCACCGGCTCCGCCTGACCCGCCTGACCCGCCTGACCCGCCGTTTCCTCCTCCAGATCCCCCGGATCCTCCGCCTCCGTCAGACCCTGATCCTGAAGACAACAAGGGCCAACAAACCATCAAAATCAACATGGTTTTGATTAAACTCTTCATTCGTCAATTACACTCCGGTCTTAAGGATTGTCTTGTGAGAATTTCAGGGTATCGGGTTTGAGCACAGTTCACAAAAAGAGTTCCGGCAATCGGCCACTGCCTGTGCAGTGGGTCGCTGGCTTGTCCTGTGCCCTGCTGTATACCTTTCTCGCAATCCGGTCCAATTGTACCACCGGAATCGATTTGCCCGGTTTTCTGGTTGGATATTGGTTGATTGCGGCCGTTTTGTTCCTGTACTGGTACTACCTGTTTGATCACGACCTGGATATCCGGTACCGCGATGTGATTGGCTGGGCCATTGTATTCCGGTTGCTCGGAATCTATGGCTCACCGATCCTCGAAGATGATTTTTACCGGTACCTGCTCGATGGCTGCCTGTTCTGGTCATCCGCCTCCCCCTATGGCATCAGTCCGGAATCCCTGTTCCAGGCCAACTCGTTGTCGTCCGAATGCCGGGATGCCCTGATCTGGGTCAACAACCCGCATCTCCCCACCGTGTACGGCCCTGTCCTGCAGTATACCTTTGCACTGGCTCATCTCATGTCGCCCGCCAACATCGTGCCCCTGCAAGTCATCCTGGCCGGTGTTGACATCGGCATCATCCTCCTGCTCTGCAAACTGGCCCGGGCGAGGGAGGTCTTGCTGTATGCCTGGAACCCTCTGGTCCTGAAAGAGGCGATCTTCACCGCACATCCAGACGTGATCGGAATATTCTTTCTCCTGGTGGCCTTTTTTGCGCGGTCCCATCACCGCACCGCGATCGCCTGCCTGTTCGTCGCACTGGCCTGTGCCACCAAGGTTTTCGCACTCCTTGCCCTGCCGTTTTTCCTGTACCAGCAGAAAATGAGGTACTGGATTCTCACCGCAACAGTCATGGGAGTACTCTACCTGCCATTCATCATGCAGGGCCAGACGGACCTGCCGGTACTGGGGAAATTCATGGAGACATGGATCTTCAATGCAACCGCATTCCGGCTGGCCGCGTTCATCTTCCCGGACCTGGTGGCAAGACTGGTCTGCCTGGGTGCGTTTGTCCTTTGGTGGTGCTGTTATTTTTTCCACTACCAAAAGCATGCCGCCCCAGGAGCCATTCCGAGGATGGACTGGATTTTCGCCCTGTTTTTTCTTCTCTCTCCGGTCACCAATGCCTGGTACATTGTCTGGCTGCTTCCCTTCGCGGTCATCCGGCCCAGTTGCTGGCCCTGGGCAACCTCAGTCGCAGTCTCGCTCACGTATGTGACCGGGCTGCATTGGGAAGGGTCTGAACTGGGTGCCTACCAGATTGCCGACTGGGCGTTCGCTCTGGAGGTGGTGCTGATCCTGGCAGCGGTTTGCCATGATTTCAGGAACCATCGGCTGACATTCAACGCGAGTTGAAATTTATGCCGTCATGGCCCCATAGCCGGAGGGTCCAGTACAGGATCTTGTAACCGGCAAACACGGACCCTTTCAGCGTCCCGGATATCTTTGATTTGCCAATGCGCCGACGGTATCTGACCGGCACCTGTGAAACATTGACTCCCAGTTTTGAAGCCTTGATCTGCATTTCAGTGGTCCAGCCATAGGTGGTATCACACATTTTCAACTGTGAAAGCAACCCCGCCTTGATGCAGCGCATCGGGCCAAGATCGTGGTATTTGAATCCATGGAGCCAATGAATCATGCAACAGGCAAACCAGTTCCCCCAGCGCTGATGCCAGGGTAAATCATGGTTTTGGATTCCGGTTCCGGACCGGCAGCCGATCACGAAATCACAGTCATTCCTGGCAACCGGAGTAATCACTTTCTCCAGGTCCTCCGGATAGTCACTGTAATCCCCGTCCACGAATGCAATCAGGTCCGTTTGCCCGGCGGCAACGATTCCCGTCAGGCAGGCAGAACCATACCCGCGATTGCTTTCGTACACGACAGAGGCTCCCTGGGCACTGGCAACCCTTGCCGTCGGGTCGGTCGACCCATTGTCAACCACCACAACCTGATCGACAAAGCGGGGAATGGCAGACACGACCTTGCCAATCGATGCCGCCTCATTGAGTGCGGGAATGACAACCGTGATGTGGTTCCCAAACAGCATGTTACTCGTTCAAGGACCAGTCATATCGAAAACCGTCGATGGAGTTGTACTGTTCCAGCACTTTTTTGCGTTCCGGTTCCGTATACTTCAGCAGGTGCTGGATGATTTCCGCCTCATTGTCACCAAAATCATCCCGGTACCAGTCAAAAATGCTGGACAGAATGAGGGTGTCGTCCTCCATGAACACTCCTCTTGGGTGATTGATATACTGCCTTGCGCCCAACTCAAGAAGCGACTCCAGGTTCGCACGGGTAAACGCCCTGTCTTGCAGATTCGGACAACCCATGGAGGCGCAATTCACCGCATAATGAATGCGGTTGTCCTGAAATACCGGACGAAGAATTCTGTGTTCGATGTCATCAAGGCTCAATTTCATTCCCTCGACCGTCACCAGTTTTTCACGCCATGGCCCACCGCCGGGCAGCAACCCATAGGAAATATCCTTGATGCTTTCCACCGGATAGTGCTCAACGATGACCTGAATGGTGAGGGCATTATACAGGTTCACCCAGTATGCGAATTGTTCCCGGGAATCCAGGTTGCTCACCAGGACGGACTGCAAGGCTTTCAGGTAGCCGGCCAGCCTGTCCCGGTCCGACGGGTCCATGGAACCGTACGCGAACAGGTTGATCCCGTCGCGACCTTCCACATATTTCTTCAACAGGGAATCCCAGGCGCTGTGGTCAACCATGGTTTCACTGTCTTTCGCAGACTGTGTCCAGAATTCCGTGATATGCGAATCCGGAAACAGGGAAAACCCGTAGGCTGAATGACTCAAAACCAGGCACAAGGCCATTATTGCTATTTTTTTCAAGGATTTAAAATGGGTATATCGCTGTACTGTGGTCATGGAATCCCCTCTGCCGGGCAAAGACAGGTATAATTTTGCAGTAAGATACATGAACATTTTGGGTGTATCCGGACATAATATATGCAAAACCTCTCTTCAACCATCGGAAAATGGCTCTGCTGGCTGGGATTTCATGATTTCCAGGTACTCAGCAAGACCTTCAGCTTCGGAGACACGGAGGGAGTCGAGAAGGTTGAATGCAATCGCTGCGGTATGGTGACCACCCGCAGAAGCTGAAGAACTTCCGGAACCTGCGCTGCCCGGTTCGGGCGGCACTGCAGGATTTCAGGCGCTGTCGTTTCCCCGGAAAGAATCGGCAGCCCCCGTCAGGAACCGGCAACTTCCCGGCCCGCCGCCTGATACTGTTTCGCTATCCATTGATGAAAATGGTGGGTACAGGTGTCATGCACCGGGGAAAATGCCCCGCCATGATATCCCGGAGAACATCGCCCCCGCTGCATCAGCTCACAGGGACCGATGTCTTCATTGAATATTTCCAGCCATGCCGCCAGATTGGCCTTGCGGGTCTCTTCAAACCGGTCGCTGTCCGCACCCTGGTCCACGTAGTACAACAACAACTCTTCACGGCATTTCGCCGGAGAGACCGGATAAATGACAATTGCAAAAAGATGGTTTGCCTGAAAACCCAGAAACAGGTTGGGATACAGGGCGGGATACTCCCCGGTATCCAGACGGTCCGGGTTCCAGTCGGGAAAGACCGGAAGAGGGTCGGCTGAATCCAGTTTCAGGTCAAAACTGTCTGTGACCTGCCCCGAGCTGTTTTCGAAAAATATTTCGTTGTGGTGCCGGCTTAACGGGGAATAGGAATTCAACCCTGGATGGACCGTCGGCAAATGATAGGCCTCGAGAAAGTTTTCCACTGCCAGCTTCCAGTTGCATTCCATGCTCAGGGAAATTCCGCTGTGTGTACGGGCGGCCCTGGCATGTGCTTCGCCCGTCTCCCCCATCAAGTCTCGGCAGCGGTTGATCAATGGTGCGGCATCCACCTCAAATTCAGGAGCCAGGCCGTCCAGATTGATGAACAGGATTCCGAGCCAGATATGGGACCGTATTTCCTTCAACCCATTCTTCCCGCAATCGAAACCGGGAACGTCGTGCATCCCGACTCCGCCAATATTGGGGGTCGCCGCAAGATCGCCTTCCATTGAATAGGACCATCCATGGTACGGGCAGACAATGCGTCCATTCGTCTTTTTTGCCTGCTCAACGAGCAGGGTGCCCCGATGACTGCACACATTGTGAAAAACCCGGATTTCGCCGGCCCTGGTCCGGCTGACCAACAGGGGCAGGCCCATCAAATCCAGAGGCTGCACCCAGACGGGTTCCAAAAGGTGGACAAACCCGATGGCCGTCCAATGCGTTGCCATGACGTGGTCTCGTTCGAATTCAAAAAACCGCTGCTCGGTGTACGCGGCATTCGGCATGCCCGCCGCCTGCCCGATAGGCTGGTCCACCGCTTTCAAGTCATCCAGCGCGAATTTGGCTTGTGAGGCCGGTACCGGAATATTCATTGGCATCCCCTGATAGTCATGATGATTGCTGGACACAACACTGGACAGCAATGTACCTGACCCCGTG
>WTGA01000007.1 GCA_011523765.1 Gammaproteobacteria bacterium | reverse complement strand
AAAACCACCCCGACAACAAACAGGGAAAGCTGAAGATTCAGATTCACATTGGCCTCACTGACGGATCATTTCGTATCAAATTCCAAAACCGAATCGGGTTCCAGACATCTGCTGTCCGGAGTCAACCACCGCTTTTCGGCTTACCCGCTACCGGGGTGCAGCCATCTCAATGGCCTGCCCGATATCCACTGACACCAACCTGGACACACCGGCTTCCGCCATTGTAACACCAACCAGTAAATCCATGGATTCTATTGTGATCTTATTGTGGGTGATGACGATCATCTGGCTCACCTCGGCCAGCGTCTTCAGTGTATCGCAATACCGGTCCACATTGGCATCGTCAAGGGGGGCATCCACTTCGTCAAGCATGCAAAATGGAGCAGGATTCAGTTTGAACAATGAAAAGAGCAGTGCCACTGCCGTCAAGGCCTTTTCGCCGCCTGACAGCAGGTGAATATGGCTGTTTCTCTTTCCCGGCGGCTGCGCCATCACGCTGATCCCGGCGGTGAGCAGGTCATCGCCGGTGAGCAGGAGCTCGGCCTTTCCACCTCCGAACAGTCTCGGGAAGAATTCGTTGAAGCTTGCGTTGATTTTATCGAAGGTCTTCTTGAACCGCGAACGGGATTCCCGGTCAATTTTCCGGATGGCGTTTTCCAGCGTTTCAAGCGCTTCGGACAGGTCATCATGCTGCATGTCCAGGTATTCCATCCGCTGGCTCTGTTCGGTATATTCTTCGATGGCAACCAGATTGACCGGGCCGATCCGGGCAATACTTCTTTGAATTCCGGACAGGCTTTCCTCCCACTGCTCAATCCCCGCAGTGGCCGGAAGTCCTGCACGGCACTCTTCCAGGTCATACCCCTGCTCTTCCAGGGATTCGACGATGGTATCCCGTCGAATCCGGATTTCCTGTCCTGCGAGTTTTTGCTGTCCCAGGTTTTCCCTGGCCTCCTGCACGGCATCGCCCTTTTCATTTCCCCGGGTCCGGACTTCGCTGATCCGGTGGTCGAAACCGGTTGTCTTCTCGCGTGATGCCTGGAGTCTCTCCTCGATTTCAAGCCGTTTCTCCAGCAATGCGCCCAGCGCATCCTCCAGGCCCTTCAATGATTCATCCGGACCCTCTTCCACCTCTGCCAGTTCCGCCAGGCGCTGTTCAGACTGGTCGATGTCGCTTTCCAGCCGCTTGATGTTCTCCCGGGCCGACTGCCCGGCCGCTTCAAGTTTCTGCTTTTCAAGTTCCCGGTCATGCCATTTCTGGCGATCTTCCAGGGCTGCGTTGCGCAGTTCAGCCACATCCGAATCCAATACATCCCGCCGTTCCAACAGCCGTTCCCGTTCCCGGGCCAGCCGCCGGGATTTTTCCTCCGCTGCTTCGAGCAGCGCCTTCGAATTTTCGATCTCCCCGCGCACCGCAACCGCCTGGCCGGACAGGGTTTCCCGCTCATTCCGCAGGTCCCTGGTTTTCTGCCGGGCTTCATGGAACCGAGTTTCCTCCCTGCCGAACCGGTTGTGCAGGGTGGTCACCTGTGCGCGCAGGAAAATCAGTGCCGAACGTTGTGCCTCCAGTCTCGACTCCATTTCGACACGGGGTTCCTCGATCTGCGGGATTTCCCGGTCCAGGTGCTCCAGCTGCGCCGCAATATCGCTTCGTCTTTGCTGCAACTGCCTGATCTCCTTGTCCCGCGCCAGTATACCGGTTTCGAGCTGGTCCCGGCTGGCATAACTGACCCAGTTTCCACCCACGAGGGTCCCGTCCTTCGTGGCAATGCATTCCCTGCCCTGGAGTTGCGGCTGGCACGCCAGCGCCTCTTCCAGGGTATCCAGGGCATACACGCCTCTCATCAGCGTGGAGAGGTCCCTCCCGCCGGAATCGACCTTGTCCAGCATCCGCGGCAATTCCAGCGGGTCGCCCCCCCCGGAGACCCGGGCACCGGTAATCAGGGAAAAGCTGGCATCCGGCTTGTTTTGCAATGCCCCCCCCTTTGCCGACTCCACACAGACGGCCCCCAGAAAATCATTCAGGACCCGGTCTACGGCACGCTGCCACCCATCATCCACCCGGATATTTTCAGCCAGGGTCTTTCCTCCCGCCAGGCCATTTTCCCGCATCCAGGATTCCACCAAATCGCGGGAGCTTCCCAGGGCGACTTCCTGGATCTGCTGCAGGGAATCCAGCCTGGAGACCACCTCGTGAAGGCTGGCCCGGATACCCGCTGCCTCATCCCGTTTCTCCTGGAGTTCCCGGGAATGGTCCTTCAGTGCCGTCTCGATCGCCTGGTAATCGGTTTCGGCATCTTCGTAGTCCTGGTCCTTGTCCCGCACTTCGTTTTTCATGGCCTCGATATCGACGGAGGCGACCTGGTCCTGCAGCTCACCGAGGTGCCGTGTCACCTTCTCCATCTGCCGGGTTACCGTTTTCAGGTTTTGCCGGTAGTGATCCATCCTCGCTTTCTGGACCTCAACCTGCTGCGCGGGAACCCGGGATTGCTCATTGGATCTTTCCATTTCACTCAACCACTGCTGGTATTCACTTTCGATGCTCGACAGCCTGCCTTCCGATTCGAGGCTGGCTGACCTGGATGCCTCCAGGCCCGGCAACATTTGTTCCAGCGCATGGTTGAGCTCACGCCGTCTCTGCGTGTCCGCCCGGATTTGCCGTTTCTTTTCGCTCTTTTCAGCCCTCAACCGCTTCACTTCGTCATGCTTTCGCTGCCGGTTCTCCTTGAGATATTCGATTTTCTGTTCCAGCCTCGTAATCTCCGTATCCGCCTGGTAAAACTCCCGTTGAATCTCGCTGTTCCGGTCATGGGACTCCGATTGCCGTTGTCTCAACGATTCCAGCTCGGCTTCCGTTTTCCGCTGGGCGGCCAGTGCCGCCTGCAGGGAATTTTCGCACTGCGCGGCCAGGCGGTCCTGCTCCACCACCTGTTCATTCAGGGCCTTGAGGCGCAGCACCAGCAATTGTCCGTTCACCACCCTTTCCTCGTCCTTCAGCACCTTGTACCGGCGGGCTGCCGATGACTGCCTTTTGAGGCGGCGCAGCTGCTTGTCCAGCTCATCCCGGATATCCGATACCCGGTCCAGGTTTTCCCGTGTATGCGCGATCCGGTTTTCCGTTTCCCGGCGCCTGGCCTTGTACCGTGAAGTTCCCGATGCCTCCTCCACAAATACCCGTATTTCTTCCGGGCGCGCTTCAACGATTCGGCTGACCATCCCCTGTTCAATGATGGAGTAGGACCGGGGCCCGAGACCCGTCCCGTGAAACAGGTCCAGCACATCCCGTCGTCGGGTCTTGATGTGGTTGATCAGGTACGTGGAGATGCCGTCCCGGGTCATCGTCCGTTTCACTGAGATCTCGACGAACCTCGCATAGTGGCCGGTTACACTTCCATCGCTGTTGTCGAAGACCAGTTCAACCGATGCCCGCCCAACGGGCTTCCTGGAGGATGAGCCGTTGAAAATGACATCCGCCATGCTGTCACCGCGCAATGTCTTCGCCGAGGATTCCCCCATGACCCAGCGGACGGCATCAATGACATTGGACTTGCCGCATCCATTGGGGCCCACCACTCCGACCAGATGGGAAGGCAGGCGGATATCGGTGGTATCGACAAAGGATTTAAACCCGGAAACCTGTAACTTTTTCAGCCGCATTCAGAAATAACAGTCGTTGTTCACGCAAGGGATGCCGCAATGGCTGTCCCCGGACGGGCATTTCATGCTCTCGGAACTCTGATTATACCCTCCCGGACCACCCTTCGCTAAACAAGCGGGAGGATTGTCGCAAGACCGGACCCGGGAGGACCGGCCGCCGCAAAACCGTCTTGCGGCCACCCCCAGGACGGGACCGTACACCCATCCCGGCAGGAATGGCGAAACTGCGGCACAGGCGGGGACCTGACGGACAACAATGTCCGGCATGACACCAAAAAGCCAGGGAAACCCTGGCTTTCTGGCTGGACTGGCCCGGTACGGCTACAGGTCCGGACCCATATGCTTCATGCCTTCGGGTTCCTTTTCACCCACCGCAATCAGGGGTTTCCACTTCACTTTCTTCAACTCCCATTCGCCGGTATTCCGGTCATACCGGGAATTGACAAAACACTTCCATTCCTCATCGTTGATGTCCCGGAAGTCCGCCCGGTAGTAGTACCCGGGATAACGGGTCTCCTTGCGGAACTTGATGTGTTGCATATGCGCTTCGGCGGCGATGATGCGATGATAATTCTCCCAGGCACGCAACAGTTCATGCAGGTCCTTTGCGCGCATTTTCAGGGAATCCTCCTTGAGCATCACCATTTTTTTCTCCGCCACTTCCAGCATCTGCCGGTTCGTCTGGTACCAGGTGGAGACGCCCGCGACATATTCATCCATGATCTTCTGGAGCCGGAACTGCAGCATTTTCGGCGTAATATAGTGGGGATTGATATCAATGGCTGTCGTGTAATCCTTGTGTTCCAGGAACGTGCGGACCGGGCGATAGATTTCCTCGACGATCTCGTCCGTGGACATGGGCAGTTCCGGCTGGATGTCCGGATGGTCCTTGCAGTACTGGACCATGCTCTTGGCTGCAATCCGTCCTTCGGTAAAAGACCCGGATGAGAATTTGTGGCCGGAAGCTCCCACGCCATCCCCGCCGGTAAACAGTCCATTGACCGTTGTCATGCGGTTGTATCCCCAATGGTAATGGTCCGGAGTGCCCGGCAGGTCCTCCGGACCGGAACACCAGAGCCCGGCACATCCGGCATGCGACCCCAGCAGGTACGGTTCCGTCGGCATCAGTTCGGACATTTCCTTGTCCGGTTCAATGTTTTCACCCGCCCAGACACCACATTGCCCGATGGTCATGTCCAGAAAATCCTCCCAGGCCTCTGCCTCGAGGTGCTTGATCTCCCGGGGCGTCATGGTTTCCGCCAGCTTGGCCATCGCGCTGGGGGTATCCATGAAAATGGGGCCCCGGCCCTCCCGCATTTCAATCATCATCAGGTGATTTCGCAGGCAGGTCCCCATGGCATACCCCATGGCATACCGGTCGTAGCCGTTGTCCTTCAGGAGTTCGTAGTTCTTCTCCTGGTAATCCTCGCCGAATGCGTTCATGGCCTTTGCCTTGAACAACAGGAACCATGCGCCGACCGGACCGTAACCATCCTTGAATCTGGCCGGCACAAAGCGGTTTTCCATGAGGGTCATTTCCGCCCCGCATTCGGCTGCCATGGCATAGGTCGAACCCGCATTCCAGACCGGATACCAGGCACGGCCCGTTCCTTCTCCAACCGACCTCGGCCTGAATACGTTGACGGCACCGCCGGCGACCAGCAAACAGGTCTTGAACCGGTAGATGTAGATCTTGTTTTCACGTACGGAGAAACCGGCACACCCGGATACCCGGCTTGGGTCGTTCTTGTCGGTAAACAGGCGGACAATGAATATCCGTTCACGGATATTCTCGACTCCCAACGCTTTTTTCGCGGCCTCGGCAACGATCCATTTGTAGGACTCGCCATTGATCATGATCTGCCAGCGCCCGGAACGGACGGGTTTCCCGCCATCGCGCAACTTTTTTCCTTCATCCCCTTTCTGCTTCCAGATCGGCAACCCCCAGTCTTCAAAATTATGCACCGCATCATCGACATGGCGCCCGACATCATAGACCAGGTCTTCCCGGGTGATCCCCATCAGATCACCCCGCACATACCGCACATATTCCGCCGGATCGTTTTCGCCCATGTAGGTATTGATCGCGGACAGACCCTGGGCCACTGCCCCGGACCGGTCCATGGCCGCCTTGTCGACGAGCTTGATATTCAGGCCGGTTCCTTCGGCCCATTTCATGATCTCGAAGGCGGCCCCGCAGGCGGCCATCCCGCCGCCAATGAGCAAGATGTCGCATTCCTCCTCGACGACTTCCGGATTTCCAAACGTATACTCAGACATAGCAACTAATCGCGTTAAATTATTCGGGCACTGCCAGCGCTCAGCTGGCCATGAACTGGCTCATATCACAACTATGGGTACCGTCGGTAAACAACCTTGAATGGTTCGTCAGGTCCGATGTGTCCGCTTCCGGTTTGTCGCCGTACGGGTCAGCCGATCCCTCCGGTGTCGTGCGAATCGGAAACTTGAAACGCTTCATGTTGCCGTTCCTGAATTTGATCGTCCACATAATGGAATCCGTGCCACGCAACGGCTGGACCTGTGCACCCAGCGGGACCACGTCCGCATAGTGCCGGCATTCGATGGCCTGCTGAGGACAGATCTTGACACAGGAATAGCATTCCCAGCACTGTTCGGGTTCCTGGTTCCAGGCTTTCATGGCATGGCCCGTTTCGGAGCCATCCTTGTCCAGTTTCATCAGGTCATGGGGGCAGATATACATACAGGCTGTCTTGTCCTGGCCTTTGCATCCATCACATTTGTCAGTTCGTACATACGTCGGCATGGGTTTTCTCCTGTTGGTTGAAGGCGGTGGCATCCAGGTGGTTTGCCATTTCCTAATCTATCGGTTTTCCAGGTGAAAAACCAATTAAATTTACCAACTGAGTGATAAATTCTATTTATATTCAATGATTAATTATTTTTATGGGCTTCGGCTTGCCCGGCGAGGACACGGTCTCCGCTTTCCGCCTCCCGCCGGTTCCGGCCGGCTGCCCCGGAACCGTGACCGGGGAACGGGGAATCCCGAGGAAACGGGGTGCCTACCGTTTCGCCGTTCGCGCGGCGAACAGGTACCACCCGGCCAGGATCATCGGCAGGCTCAGCAATTGCCCCATGGTGACCCAGTCCAGCAGCACGGACCCGAGGTGTCCGTCGGGTTCCCGGAAAAATTCAACGAAAAACCGGGACAGGCCATACCCGGCCAGAAACAGACCGGAAATTTTCCCGGCGGGCCGGGGCCTGGCCGCATACCACCACAACAGGACAAACAGGACCAGTCCTTCGAGACCCGCTTCGTAGAGTTGCGACGGATGGCGGGCCGCATCGGGGGCAGTATGAAAGAGCACACCCCAGGGCATCTCGGTGGGCCGGCCCCACAGCTCCTGGTTGATGAAATTCCCCAGCCGCCCGAAGAACAGGCCCGCCGGCACGAGGGGAGCCAGAAAATCCGAAACGTCGAAAAAGCGCCGTTGGGTCTTTTTCGCATAGAGGGGGATGGCCGCCAGGACCCCGAGCAGTCCGCCGTGGAAAGACATTCCACCATCCCAAACGGCCACCACATCCAGCGGGTGGGCCATATAGAAACCCGGGTTGTAAAACAGGACATACCCCAGCCGTCCGCCGAGGACCGCCCCCATGGCCATGAAGAACACCAGGTCGAAGATTTCATCCTCCTTCCAGCCCGAACCGCTTTTCCCGGCCCGATACCGGCCCAGCACCAGCCCGGCACCAAAGCCGAGCAAATACATCAGACCGTACCAATGGACAGACAAAGGACCGATGGAAATGGCGACCGGATCAAAATTAGGATGTACAATCAAGATATTCTGCTCGTGAAAATCAGTGCAACACGTCCATTCCATGCAACCTTCCTGTATTGTAGCTTGTAGCGGAATCCCCGCCCTGTCAATCCCATTCGAACGAAAATGCCGAACCACCTGATCAACCAGTCAAGCCCGTACTTGCAGCAGCATGCGAACAATCCCGTGGACTGGCACCCCTGGAACGGACCGGCACTGAAGCTGGCCCGCAACACAGGCAAACCGATTCTGCTCTCCATCGGCTATGCGGCCTGTCACTGGTGCCATGTCATGGAAAAGGAAAGCTTCGAAAACCCGGAGATCGCGGCCCTGATGAACCGGTTGTTTGTCTGTATCAAGGTGGACCGGGAGGAACGCCCGGACCTGGACAAGATCTACCAGTATGCCCACCAGATGCTGACCCAGCGCCCGGGCGGCTGGCCCCTGACCCTGGCCCTGACCCCCGACGGCCATGCCCCCTTTTTTGCCGGCACCTACTTTCCTCCGGAGCCCCGGTTCAACATGCCCGGATTCGGCAAACTGCTGCAGAAAATCGCAAGGCACTACCGTACCAATGCCGCCCGGCTCACCGATTATCATGTGTCGTTCAGCGAGGCGCTCATGAAATTGAATCCCGACCGGACGCAGTCCGGAATTCCCGACCCGGAACAGGCCCTGGCACTGGCGGTCCAAACCCTGGAACAGCAATTTGACCCGGAGTTCGGGGGATTCGGGAAGGCCCCCAAATTCCCTCATCCCACGCAGATTGAATTGCTTTTGCAGCAGGCCAGCCGGTCCCGCCGGACAGATCATCCTGCCGCAAGAATGGCCAGAAAGACCCTGGACCACATGGCGCAGGGCGGATTGTTCGACCATCTGGGCGGTGGTTTCTTTCGCTACTCGGTGGACCGCCAGTGGCGGATTCCCCATTTCGAAAAAATGCTCTACGACAACGCACAACTGCTGGGCCTGTACTGCGATGCCCGGCAGCTGTTTGCCGGTCCGCACTATGCCGCGACCGCCCGGGCAACCGCGGATTGGGTGATTGCGGAAATGCAGCAGCCCGGAGGCGGTTATGCCTCCACCCTGGATGCCGACTCCGATGGCGAAGAGGGCCGGTATTACGTGTGGAGCGAAACCGACCTGCGGGCAGTCCTTGCCGAAAGCGACTATGCCATGATCGAGAATTATTTCGGATTGTACGGGGAACCGAATTTTGAAAGTCACTGGCATTTCAACCGTAACCCGGCGACCGACCTCCCGCTGCTTGAGGACCATCCGGAGATCCTGGAGGCAGTGGACACAGCAAAGGCCCGGCTGCTGGAAATCCGGGACCAGCGCAACCGTCCCGCCCTGGACGACAAAATCCTGGCATCCTGGAACGGGCTGATGATCCAGGGGATGGCCAAAGCGGCCGGGGCATTCAGCGAGACGGCCTATCTGGAGTCTGCACAGCGTTCCATCGAATTCGTGAAAAGCCATCTGTGGCGGTCAAACCGGTTGCAGGCAGCCTATTGCCGGGGGAACGCCCACCTGAATGCCTACCTGGATGATTATGCCTTCATGCTCGGCGGCCTGATCGAGTCTCTTCAATGCCGGTGGCGGAACGAGGACCTGGAGTTCGCGATCTCCCTTTGTGATGCCATGCTGGAAAACTTCGAAGACCCCGAAACCGGTGGTTTTTTCTTTACCTCCCATGACCACGAACCGCTGCTGTACCGGCCGAAAAATGGTGCCGATGATTCGATTCCTTCCGGCAATGGCGCAGCCATTGCCGCCCTGCTCAAGCTCGGCGGGCTGCTGGGAGAGCCCCGGTATCTCAACAGCGCACAACGCGCGCTCGAACTGTTCTCCGGCGAACTCGAACGCCACCCCTCCGTGAATGGTTCCATGACCGCCGCGTTACAGTCTGTTCCGGGCAACCATGTCACAGTGGTGATCCGGGGTCGGTCGCCCGGCCTGGAACAATGGATGGAGAAAATCAACCGGACTTACCGGCCCGGTGTGACGGTTGTCGGCATTCCTTCCGCGGTCAAACACCTGCGCCATGATCTCGCACTCCGGGCTCCGCAGGCCCGGACCGCGGCCTACCTGTGCAAAGGGACTCATTGTACGGCTCCGTTGTACTCCCTGGCCGAACTCGAGGACCAGCTCGGCACGCAGCCATGATTCCGTGCGGGTCGGTTCCCCGTCATGTACGGGACATGACCAGGTCCCAGATCCCGTGGTTCAGTTTCCGGCCGCGCTGCTCGAATTTTGTCAACGGCCTGTCCCCGGGCCGCACTGAAAAATTTCCCTTCCCGGCCAGGTTCTCGAAATACGGGGAATGGTCCAGCCTGCACAGTGCCTCCTCGGCATAGTCCTGCCAGTCGGTGGCAAAATGGAAGATACCGCCGGATTTCAGCTTCCTGGCGGTCTGTTCGATAAAGCCGGGTTGCAGGATGCGCCGCTTGTGATGCTTTTTCTTTGGCCAGGGATCGGGAAAATACAGGCAGACCTTGTCCAGCGTCCCGTCGCCAATCGCGGTTTCCAGAACACCGATGGCATCCGCGCAAAATACCCTGACATTGGCAATCCCCCTTTGTTCCAGGTGGAGCAGCAGGTGCCCGACACCCGGGCGGTGCACTTCGACTCCGATGAAATCACACTGCGGGTGGCATTGGGCCATTTCCAGCAGTGCGTCACCGTTGCCAAACCCGATTTCCACGATGACCGGACCGGACCGGCCGAAAACCTCCTCAAAATCAACGGTCCTGCGGCCGTAATCCGACAGGTCCAGCCCATAGACCGGCATCAGGGTATCCAGTGCTCTTTGCTGGGCAGGGGTGATCCTTCCGCCCCGAATACTGAAACTGCGGATGGGTCTGCGCGCGCTGTCTGGCTGGCTCATTGTGGGTCCTTGAACTTGGCTTTCTCTCCCGCCTGTACGGAACCGGGTGTCGGGTCGCCCGGAACGTCCCCGTCGACCGGCTGGCCCGGCCCCGGTTCACAGTATACGCCAAACCGGTTTCTCTTCGCAGGGAGAAACAAACGGCCCAACGGCCATTGCATGCTTCCCGCATGGACCCGGAACCCGGATTCACCGGCCTGCCTGTTCCAATTCCGGCCGGACAGCCGGGCCCCAGGCAAGGGCCCGCCCCTTTCCGGGCGTCTTCAGTGGTATCATCCCCTGAAACCAATTCGCGGTGTAAATTGATACGCAACAACGGGAACCATGCACAAAGGCCGGCCGGTATATATCATTGATGGAGCCCGCACTCCGTTTCTCAAGGCAACAGGAAAGCCCGGGCCCTTTCGCGCGGTAGACCTTGCCGTGGCCGCCGGACTCCCGCTGCTGAACCGGCAGCCGTTTGCAGCGACCGACCTGGACGAGGTGATTCTGGGCTGTGTCGCCCCCACCGCGGAGGAAGCGAACATCGGGCGAGTCGCTTCATTGCGCATGGGGTGCGGCGAATCGACCCCGGCCTGGACAGTCGCCAGAAACTGTGCGAGCGGCATGCAGGCACTGGACAGCGCAGCCACCCACATTGCCCTCGGGCGGTCCGACCTGGTTCTGGCCGGCGGTACCGAGTCCATGAGTCATGCCCCGGTACTGTTCTCCACCGAATTCGTCGCCTGGCTTGGAAGCTGGACCCGTTCACGATCCATGGCGGACAAGGCCCGGTCGCTGAAAATGCTGAAGCCATCGCATTTCAAACCGGTCATTGGCCTGTTGCAGGGACTCACCGACCCGGTGTGCGGGTTTTCCATGGGGCAGACAACGGAAAAAATTGCCCATCGATTCGGTCTTGACCGGGAATCCATGGACCGGTTTTCGGTGCGCAGTCATGAGCGGTTGGGGGCGGCCATTGACAACGGCTTTTTCAACGGAGAAGTGGAAACGATTTTTGATATCCGGGGCCACCGCTATTTTGAAGACACCGGATTGAGACGGGACTCCTCCATCGAAAAGCTGGCCAAACTGCGCCCGGTATTTGACCGCCCCACCGGGCTCGTGACCGCAGGCAACAGCGCGCAGATCACCGATGGCTGCGCATGGCTGCTCCTGGCCAGCGAAAAGGCCATGGGAAAATTCGGATTGCAGGGTCGCGGCCTGATCGCTGACAGCCAGTGGGCGGGGGTGGACCCGACGCAGATGGGCCTGGGCCCCGTACATGCCAGCACCCCCATTTTACAGCGGGCCGCTCTCGGTCTGGACGATGTGGACTACTGGGAGATCAACGAGGCGTTCGCAGGCCAGGTGCTGGGCTGTCTTGCGGCATGGGGCTCCCGGGAATACTGCAGGGATGAGCTCGGACTGGAAGACGCGCTGGGTGAACTCGACCCGGACCGGCTGAATCTCCATGGCGGCGGCATCAGCATCGGTCATCCGGTGGGCGCGAGCGGGGCCCGGATCGTACTGCATGCCCTGCGGGTACTGGAACACCATCAGTGGAACCGGGCAATGGCCACGTTGTGCATCGGTGGTGGCCAGGGTGGCGCCATGCTGGTCCAGAGACCGTCCGGCTGACATGGCCCGATTCCGGCACTGGCAAATCCGGCACAGCCCGTCCCTGTGCACGTTATCCATTGACGTCTCCGGTAAAAAGCAGAATGTCCTGTCCGTTGAGGTGATCTCCGAACTGGACCGCATCCTGGACGGCATGGACAATGACCGTCCCGCGGGCCTGATCATCCGGTCAGGCAAGCCGGACAGCTTTGTTTCGGGGGCGGACATTGGCGAATTCGGGAAAATCACCGGCCGGGAACAGGCCCTCGACATCGCACGCCGGGCACACCGGGTCATGGACCGGATTGAATCCATGCCGATGCCCACCGTTGCACTCATCGATGGGCATTGCCTGGGAGGCGGGCTGGAACTGGCGCTGGCCTGTGACTACCGGGTCTGTTGTGACACCCCCTCCATTCGCCTCGGGTTGCCGGAAGTCAAGGTAGGCATCCATCCGGGATTTGGCGGCAGCGTCCGGCTCATCGAAACCGTCGGCGTCACCGCCGGGATGGACTTGCTGCTGAGCGGCAGGACCCTGGCTCCCCTGGCGGCCAAAAAGACGGGGTTCATTGACCTGTGCGTCCCGCCCCGCCAGATGGACCGGGCAGCCAGGCATCTCATCGGCCAAAAACCGCCCCGGGCCAGGCCCTCCCGGTTGAATGCCGTTTTTTCTGTCCGGCCTGCACGCAGCCTGATGGCGCGGATACTTCGAAAAAAGGTCTCCGCCAAGGCACGGCAGAACCATTACCCTGCCCCGTATGCATTGATTGACCTGTGGGAAAAATCCGCAGGAAACCGGGATGCCATGCTGGCTGCCGAACAGGTTTCCGTCACCGATTTGATCCTGACGGCCACCTCCCGGAACCTGGTCAGGGTGTTCTTCCTGCAGGAAGAACTCAAGAAGACCGGCCGGCCGGCCACCCGGGAAGAGTTCAGGCGGGTACACATCATTGGTGCCGGCCTGATGGGCACAGACATCGCGTCGTGGTGTGCACTTCGGGGCTTGACGGTCACGCTGCATGACCGGAGCCCGGCCGCCCTGGCGAAGGCCTACCAACGGGCGTACGGATTTTTCAGGGACCGGTTAAAACAACCGAGACAGGTTGAACGCGCGATGGACCGGTTCCAGGCCGATGTCGCCGGCACCGGTGCCCGATATGCGGATGTGGTGATTGAGGCGGCCTTTGAAAATGCCGAGGTGAAAACCGGGGTGTTTGCCGAAATGGAAAAGATTGCCCGCCCGGATGCGGTGCTGGCCACCAACACTTCCAGCATCCCCCTCGAAACCATCAGCACCGTCCTCAGAAGACCGGGACGGCTGGTGGGACTGCACTTCTTCAACCCGGTTGCAAAAATGCAACTGGTTGAAATTGTCAGAGGTGAAAAGACGTACGCCAAATCGGTTGCCCGGGCCGCCGCTTTCGCCGGGAAAATCAACCGTCTTCCCGTCCAGGTCCAAAGCGGTCCGGGTTTTCTCGTCAACCGGGTGCTGATGCCCTATGCGCTCGAAGCGATGGAACTGCTTGGCGAGGGGGTCGCCCCCACCCTGATCGACCGGGCCGCCACCGGCTTCGGCATGCCCATGGGCCCCGTTACCCTGGCAGATACCGTGGGACTGGATATCTGCCACCATGTCGGAGAAACCCTGGGCGCGGGCGGTCCGCTCCCCGCCATCTTGAAATCAAAGGTTGACGCCGGGGAACTGGGCAGGAAAACCGGAAAGGGGTTTTACACCTGGAAAAAGGGCAAACCGGTCAAGGAGAAAACCGATTCCGGGCAGGACCGCGGCGACCTGGAGGACCGGTTGATTTTCAGGTATCTCAATGAATGCATGGAATGTCTGCATCTGGGGATCGTCGACAGCCCGTCCCGGCTCGATGCCGCCATGGTCTTTGGAACCGGATTCGCTCCGTTTACCGGAGGGCCGACCCATTATATCCGTGAACAGGGCGTGGAGGCCATGCTGGACAGGTTGCACGGACTGCACCATCGATACGGAGAACGGTTCCGGCCCTCAAAAGGCTGGCTTGAATCCCTGGGCTGATCGCCGGCCCGCACCCGGGTACGGACTTCCGGCCCATCCCTGCCGAAGAAGCAACCGGACCGGGCTATCCGAATATTTTCTTGATGTCCCGGTAAGGGGCCGTAATGGCACTGACATTCCGGTAGCCCATTTTCCGCAAGGTCAACGCGGCCAGGGACGCCCGCCCTCCCCCGCCACAGTGGGTCAGGATCACGGTATCCGGATCGGGGATTGCCTTGGGCACTTTCATTTCAAGCAATCCGCGAGAGATGTGGACGGAATCCACCAGTTTGGACTCGGAAACACTGCCTGCCTCCCGCACATCAATGATCACGGCATTTTCCGACGAATCAAACAGGCGTTTTGCCGATTCCGCGTCGACACAATGGATTTCCTTCTGCGCTTCAAGGATAAACTCTCCGGCTGTCTTGATCATGGCCTGCCACCCAAATGATTCCGGCAGGGAGTATACCCCATCCCGGGGCAAATTCCACAAAACCGGATTGGCCGGATTGACTCGACGACCGGCACAGGGTATTTTCGAATTTTTCGCACTCTCCCATCTGCCCTCCATGCAAACTCACCCTTTGATCGATCTCACGGTCCAGGACGAATCCAGGCTCGAGCGAGCCGTCACCCGGGCCCGGGAAAACCATGTCATCATTCCCACATTCCGGCAGATGACCGACCCGGACTCGATTCCAGGTGCCATCCGGCACAAACTGTCCGGCACCGGGTTGTGGGACCTGGACCCCGTTAATCTGTTCCGGATCAACTGGCACAACCGGCCTCAACCCCGGGGCGGACAATTCGGCCGTGTGAACTTCATGGAATTCCCCCGGGAGATTACCGGTGTCGAGGCCCGCATCATTGCGTTGATCGGAAAATGGTTTCCCACGGGGACGCACAAGGTGGGAGCCGCTTTTGGCTGCCTGGTCCCCCGGCTTGTGACCGGCCGATTTGATCCCACGACCCAAAAAGCGGTTTGGCCCTCCACGGGGAACTATTGCCGCGGTGGGGCCTATGATTCCACGCTGCTGTCCTGCGACTCCATCGCGATCCTGCCGGAAGGGATGAGCAAGGAACGCTTCGAGTGGTTAAACCGGATTGCCGGAGAAACGATAAAGACCCCGGGGTCCGAAAGCAATGTCAAGGAAATTTTCGACAAATGCCGGGAATTGCGGCAATCCGGGCAGGACCTGGTCATCTTTAACCAGTTCGACGAGTTCGGTAACTACATGTGGCACTATGAAGTCACCGGCAGGGCGATGATGGAAGTCCTCGGGCACACCATGGGGTCCGGTGATGTGTTCCGGGGACTGGCCGTCACCACCGGCTCGGCGGGGACAATCGCCAGCGGCGATTACCTGAAGACCCATTTCCCCGGGAGCAAAATAGCCGCCAGCGAGGCCCTGCAGTGCCCGACCCTGCTGAATAACGGCTTTGGTTCCCACCGCATCGAGGGCATCGGGGACAAGCATGTTCCCTGGGTGCACAACCTGAAGAATACGGATCTGGTCACCGGCATTGACGACCAGGCCACCATGGCCATCATGCGGTTGTTCAACGAGCCCAATGGACAGGCCTGCCTGTCCAGGAACGGGGTACCCGCGGAAATCATTGAAAACCTGAACCTGATCGCCATTTCAGGCATCGCCAACTTGCTGTCCGCGGTCAAAATGGCCAAGTATTATGAACTGGGCAAATCCGACATCGTTCTGACCGTCGCCACGGACTCCATGGAGATGTACCAGAGCCGTCTGGACGCCATGCGGCAGGAAGAAGGGGAATTCACGGACCGGGATGCCGCGGGCGCCTATGAAAGGTATCTTCTTGGTGCCGATATCAGTCACGTGCAGGAACTGGGCTACTACGACCGGAAACGCATCCACAACCTCAAGTACTACACCTGGGTGGAGCAGCAGGGAAAAACCTACGATGAAATTCAGGCCCAATGGTACGATGAGAACTACTGGGCGGGTGCCCGCAACCGGATGCAGGAACTGGATGCATTGATTGACGCCTTCAATGAACGGACGGGGCTGCAGAAAAACGGAGCCCCCCCCGGGTGATGGACCGTACCCGGTCCCTTTGAGGGGTTATTCCTCCGGTTTCAGGACAGTCTGCAGCTCACCACTTTCATACATTTCCGTCACAATATCGCAACCGCCCACAAATTCTCCCCGGACATACAGCTGGGGAACCGTGGGCCAGTTGGAATATTCCTTGATCCCTTCGCGCACGGCGTGATTCGACAGCACGTCTACCGAGGCATAACGCACATCGCAGGCCTGGAGGATTTGCGTGGTCTTCCCGGAAAATCCACACTGTGGAAAATCCGGCGTCCCTTTCATGAAAAGAATGACCTCATTGTTCTCAATGATTTCTTTTAGCTGTTCCTGAATTGACATAATCACCCTCTGTAGAATTGAAGTTTCGAATGGCCTAGCACTCCGATGAGGTCAGGGTTTTGAGTGACAGGGCATGAATCTCCGATTTCATCCTGTCCCCCAGAACGCCATAGACCATCTGGTGACGCTGAATTCTGGACTTGCCCTCAAAATCAGCGCAAACAACCGTTGCCTGGAAATGCCGCCCGTCGCCTTCCACCGTAACCTCGGCATCGACCAGGCCCTGGGCAATCCAGCCTTGAATGTCTTCAGGAGTCACCATTCGCTTACTGTACCATATCCGGCAATGCCGATGCAGGCCCTGACATCAATTCAGGTCAACCGTCACCGGTCACGCCAAATATCGCCCCCAGACCCCCCATTTCAGCGATCTGGGCCAGCTTGTCCGGAACATTCAGGAACTCGAGGCGACAGGAGGACCCGGCGGCCCGGTTGTACCAGTAAACCAGCAGTGCCAGGCCCGCACTGTCCAGGTCCCGGACCCTTTCCAGGTCCATCTGGCAGACCGGTCCGGTGAATTCGGGGGAATTTTCGTAGCCCTGCCGTGCACTGTGCACCGTCAGGTCCCCCACGAGCCGGTAGTTCCCGCCTGCCCGGACAAGCTCCAGCATCAGGAGTAATTCCGGTCGTTGTTGTTTTTCAGGTTCTCGATCATGCCCTCAAGGCCCTCGCTTTGGATCAGTGACTGGATGACCTTCCTGTAGTTCAACACCACATTCAGGCTACCGACGTCGAGATTGTACACTTTCCAGTTTTCGCCCTCTTTCCGGATGAGGGAGTACACGACCGGCAGGGGCGTTGAATTATCGCCGATCAGTACCTCGGTTTTCACGGTGGCAAGCAATGTACCCTGTCTTTCCCTGATTTTCGTTTCCTTGAATGTCATGGTTTCCGTTCCCACGTATCCGAACAGGCCGCTTGCGTAGGTAACAATCATGAGCCGCCTGAATTCTTTGACAAAATCCCGTCTTTGCTGGGCGTTGGCTTTTTTCCAGTTTTTCGCCAGCACCAGTTTGGAGATGTACTGGAAACCAAACGCCGGCCCCACCGTCCTGTCCACCATCTCGAAAAGGGCCTGCCGGTCGGCTTCGAGTTCATCCCGCCTTGCCGTGAACTCCCCAAGGAGGTCCTGGACGGTATTTTCGATAAATACGGCCGGGTCATCGCTGGACTGGGCCAGGGGGGTCACCAGCATTGCGCCAATGAAGACCACTTTGGCCATCAACGGTCGAAGGTCGACCGGTCGGGGCATCATCATCTGTCCCTATCCTCCCTCTTTGTCAGGATTGGCTCCCTGGCTGAATATGAACTGGCCGATCAGGGTCTCGAGTTGTATGGCAGACTGGGTGAGTTCCACGGTATCGCCTTGCTCAAGGTAGATATCGGAAAAACCGGGGGTCAGACCGACATACTGTGAACCGAGCAATCCGGCAGTGAGGATGGCCGCACCGGAATCCACCGAAAGGGCATCATACTTTTTTTCGATATCCATGCCGACGACCGGGACATAATCCTCCTGATCGATCCAGATATCCGCAACTCTCCCGACCCGCACCCCGCCAATCATCACGGGTGCCTTGACCGTCAATCCGCCAATATTGTCAAACCGTGCTTCCAGCCGGTAGGTTTCACCTCCCCCCCGTCCGGCATCGCTGACCTGCAGTGCAAGCATCAGCAACGACCCGATGCCAATGATCATGAATATGCCCACCCACATTTCCAACACTCTTTGTCGCATGCTTCAAAAGCCCCCAAACATTAATGCCGTCAAGATATAGTCGCTGCCGAGTATCGCCAGCGAGGACGTCACCACGGTCCTGGTGGTCGCCCTGCTCACACCTTCTGACGTGGGCACCGCATCGTACCCCTCGTACAGTGTAATCCAGATAACGATGAAACCAAAGACAACACTCTTTATCACGCCATTTAGCACATCGTCCACCGGGTCGACCCCGACTTTCATCGACGACCAGTACACCCCCGCATCCAAACCAAACTGACCATGAGCAACCAGATAGCCACCGATAATTGCGACCGCACTCAACATGGCCGCCAACAGCGGCATGGCAATGATTCCCGCGACAAACCGGGGGCCAATCACCCGTTTCATGGGATCAACGGCCATCATCTCCATGGCCGCCAATTGTTCCGTGGCCTTCATTAAACCGATTTCCGCGGTCAATGCGGAACCCGCACGTCCCGCGAACAACAGGGCGGACAGGACCGGACCGAGTTCCCGGACCATGAATAGCGCCACAACCAGCCCCAGGTTGGATTCCGCGCTGAAATTGACCAGTTGGTAATAACCCTGCAATGCTAGCACCATCCCTACAAACAGGCCAGAGACCACGATCACCGACATTGTCAATACGCCAATGGCATACAATTGCTGCAGTATCAGCTTCCCCCGGTTCAGGCACATGGCGGAGCCGCGAACCGCAAGGAGCAAGAACAGTACCGCGGCTCCCAACCGGGAAACAAAAACAATTCCCCGCCGGCCGAGTTCAGCAACCAGTTTCACGGCCTCGCTGCACCCAGGTCTTCAAGGTAGTCCGTTGCGGGATAATGGTATCCAACCGGACCATCCGGCAACCCGTCCATGAACTGCCTGATTCCCGGGTCCTCACTGTTCATCATTTCCTCCGGGACACCGTGTCCCACCACCCGGCCATCGTCAAGAAGATAGACATAATCCGCAATGCTGCAACCTTCGGTCACATCGTGGGTCACCACCACGGAGGTAATTCCCATTGCGGTATTGAGCTTGTGGATCAACTGGAGGATCACCCCCATGGATATGGGGTCCAGGCCGACAAAAGGTTCGTCGTACATGATCAGCTGCGGACCGAGAACAATGGCCCGGGCCAGGGATACCCGACGGGACATGCCTCCCGACAGTTCGGATGGCATCAGGTCTCTTGCACCCCGCAGGCCGACCATCTCAAGCATCATCAAAACCAGAATCCGGATCAGTTCTTCCGGCAAATCGGTCTGTTCACGTAGCGGAAAGGCCACATTTTCAAAAACATTCAGGTCGGTCAGCAGCGCGCTGTTTTGAAACAACATGCCCATTTTCCTGCGCATGGCGTACAGCCCCGCATTGTTGACCGGCAGTGGTTCACCACCAAACCGGAGCTCTCCGGAACGTGCACGCAACCGCCCACCCAGCAGGCCCAGAAAAGTGGATTTTCCGCATCCGCTTGGGCCCATGATCACGGTAATCCGGCCCCGGGGGATGGCCAGGTCCAGGCCGCGGAATACCTCACGGTCCGTGAATGCAAAATGGAGGTTCCTGGCTTCTGCAATGGGGTCGGAAGAAAGACCTGGAACAACTGCAGGTGGGTCCATGACTAGCTGGTGAATAGAGAAGATGTGTTCCGCCCGGAATGGATTCGAGCACGGGTCGAGTATAGGTGAAGTATATGGGGACATCAAGGTCGGGGGGGGGGTATGACCACCCGGTCACTGCATGCAAACAGCAAGCCCGTCCACCTTTCCGCGATGCCGGTCACCGCGAGCGCGCAAATTCACTGAAGCCGTCCGAACAACTCGATATTCCTGCGTTACAATACGCGGGTTTGCCGTTGCATCGAGTGGACCAAGACATGTCGACAGAAAAGAACCTGCCCAAACAAACCGGAAATACCGGGAGCCTGCAGTCACTGTTTGCCGGGGTGCGGACGGAGCTCGGCAACAGGATTCTCGGACAACAACACCTGGTGGACCGCCTGGTCATCGCCTTGCTGTCCGATGGCCATCTCCTCGTGGAAGGTGCTCCCGGGCTGGCGAAGACCCGGGCGATCAAGTCACTGGCGGAACTGATAGACAGCCAGTTCCATCGTGTTCAATTCACTCCCGACCTGTTGCCTTCGGACCTGACCGGAACGGATGTCTACCAACCTCAACAGGGAACATTCCAGTTCCAGAAAGGGCCGTTGTTCCACAATATCATCCTCGCCGATGAGATCAACCGGGCACCGGCAAAAGTCCAGTCAGCACTCCTGGAAGCCATGGCGGAACGTCAGATCACCATTGGCAGGACCACACACGGGCTGCCTGAACTCTTCATGGTCATGGCCACGCAAAACCCGATTGAGCAGGAAGGCACCTATCCTCTCCCGGAAGCGCAGCTGGACCGGTTTCTGATGCATACCCAGATCGGATATCCGGCCATTGAAGTGGAAAGCAGGATTATGGAGCTCGCCCGCTCGGAAGCACTTCAGCAACTTGACCGTGACTTATCGGGAAAAAACCCGGGCACAGCCTGTATCGGTGCGTCACAGATCCACGAGGCGCGGACAGAAATACTCAACCTCTATCTGTCCGGTTCGATGCAGGAATACATCGTGCAACTGGTTCTGGCCTCCAGGAACCCCGGGGGATATGACGAAACACTCGGCAAGTGGATTGACTATGGGGCCAGCCCCAGAGGCTCCATTGGCCTGGAGCGCGTTGCCCGGGCGCATGCCTGGCTGTCCGGGCGGGATTTCGTCTCACCGGATGATGTGCAAGCCATGGTTCACGATGTCCTTCGGCACCGGATCATTCTGTCCTTTTCGGCGGAAGCGGAAGGGATCAGCACAGACCGCGTCATCGACCGCCTGCTTGAACTGGTTCCGGTCCCGTAGATTGGCATTCGCGAGCCCCCGAAACCCCATTTACGGTGTTGAGGTCGACCACCAGTCACTCATCGACCTTCGCCTGGATGCCCGGCTGCTCAAGCTGGACCTGTCGAAAGGAGCCAGGTCCATCCTCGCCGGGCAGCACCACTCCAGGTTCCGGGGAAGAGGCATGGATTACGCGGAATCCAGACACTACCAGCCCGGGGATGACGCCCGAAGCATTGACTGGCGGGTCACTGCCCGAACCGGACAGACCCACACGAAAGTGTACATCGAGGAACGGGAACGCCCGGTATTCATCCTGGGAGATTTCAGTGCTTCGTTATTCTTTGGCACCAAAGACAGTTTCAAGTCGGTGCTGGCGGCCAGGGCGGCGGCCCTGCTGGCCTGGACAGCCGTCCAAAATGGAGACCGGCTCGGGGGAGTGCTGCAAGTGGACAACCGGATCATCGACCTCAAGCCCAAAGCCGGTCGCCGGGGGGCGCTGGCGATGGTCAACGCACTGGTCAGGGCCACCAGGCAAACGAATACCCGGTTTGCGGGCAGCCGGCTCAATCCGGCTTTGCAGCATCTGAACGTCGTCGTGCATCCCGGCAGCCTGGTTTTGATTTTCAGTGACTTCTGCAAGATTGACCGCCAGACCCACCAGTACCTGTCCAGTATCCGGCAACACAACGATCTGGTCGCATGCCAGGTACTGGACCCGATCGAAATCAATCCTCCGGGTTCGGGCCGGTACCTGATTACGGACGGGGCCTCCGCGGAACAGACTGCAGTCATCGATACCACGCTCAAAACGACTCGTCGCAAATACCGGGAGTACTTCACCCGGCAGCAGGCGCAACTGCGCGAACTCGCGTTATCCCTGAAAATTCCGGTCTTTCATCTTGTGAACGGCGACAATCCCACAAGAGTCGTGGCCGAAGTCTTCGGAAAGCAAAGCCGCGCCCCGGCCGGGCATGGAGGCTAGTTCCCCGCGGCCGCTGAATGCATGGCGTCGCCGCCTTTTTCAATGGCCAGCAGCTTGTCAAGAATCTGCTGCCTGATCCCGGCGGCATCCATTTGGATTTCCGCAAGCTGTTCCGGCTGGGACCCATGGTCCAGGTGCCTGTCCGGAATGCCGATGTTCAGCACCGGCCCGTGCCGGTCGTGGCGGGCAAGACACTCGTTGACCGCCGATCCGGCACCTCCCATCACCACATGCTCCTCGACCGTGACCAGTAAAGCATGGGAGTCCGCCATGGCCAAAACCATCCTGTCGTCCAACGGCTTGATGAACCGCATGTTGATCACCGTGGCATCCATCTCGTTGCCAACCTCAAGGCAGGGGTGGACCATTGTCCCGAATGCCAGAATGGCAACCGGTTTTGCAGAGGCCCCGGCTTCTCGCCTGGTTTCCGCTTTGCCGACAGGAAGCGCAGCCATCCGGTTTCTTTCCGGCACACCGGGACCACCACCACGGGGATACCGCACCGCAGCCGGCCCGGCATGCAGATAGCCGGTGTACAGCATGTCCCGGCACTCCGCTTCGTCCGCAGGGGCCATGATCACCATCCCCGGGACGCAACGCATGTACGCATAATCGTATGCTCCGGCATGGGTCGGGCCATCGGCACCCACCAAGCCCGCACGATCAATCGCAAACAGCACATCCAGGTCCTGGATTGAAATATCATGGATCAGCTGATCGTAGGCGCGTTGCAGGAAGGTGGAGTAGATGGCCACTACAGGTTTCAGCCCTTCACAGGCCAGGCCGGCGGCAAAGGTCAGGGAGTGCTGCTCGGCAATCCCCACGTCAAAATAACGTTCCGGGTACTGCTCGGAAAACCGTACCAGCCCGGACCCTTCCCTCATCGCCGGGGTGATCCCGATCAGCTTTTCATCCTGCGCAGCCATATCGCACAACCAGTCACTGAAAACATTGGTATAGGTTCTCCCTTTTTTCTTCTTTTCCATTTTCCCCGTCTCCAGATTAAACGGGGTCACGCCGTGAAACACGCAGGGGTCGCCTTCAGCCGGTTCAAACCCCTTTCCCTTCTGGGTCACGATATGCAGAAACCTCGGACCGGTCATGTCCCGCATGTTTCCCAGCGTGGTAATCAGTGTATTCAGGTTATGCCCGTCGATCGGCCCGATATAATTGAACCCCATTTCCTCAAACAGGGTACTCGGCATCACCATTCCCTTCATGTGTTCTTCCCACCGGCGCGCATAGTTTTTTACCGGCGGCGGCAATGTGCTCAAAACGGTTTTGCCTTCCCGGACGGTGGTATAGGCATGCCCCGACAGGATTCTGGCCAGGTAATTGGAGATTGCACCCACGTTGGGTGAAATCGACATTTCATTGTCATTCAATATGACCAGCAGATTGGCATCCAGGTCCCCCGCATTGTTGAGGGCCTCGTAGGCCATCCCGCCCGTCAAGGCCCCGTCGCCGATAATGGCCACCACTTCGTTTTCCGCCTTTTTCCGACTGACCGCCACCGCCATCCCCAACGCCGCACTGATTGAGGTGCTGGCATGGCCGGCTCCAAACGTATCGTACTCGCTCTCTTCCCGCTTGAGGAAACCGGACAATCCCTTGTACTGGCGAATCGTGCTGAACTGTTCCCGCCTGCCGGTCAGGATTTTATGCGGGTAAGCCTGGTGCCCGATATCCCAGACCAGGCGGTCCCTGGGAGTGTTGAACACATAGTGCAGTCCGATGGTCAGTTCAATGGTTCCCAGGCCGGGAGCCAGGTGCCCGCCTGTCTGGGAGGTGATCTCGATCAGAAATTTCCGCAGCTCATCCGCCAGTTGCCCGAGCTGCCCCCTTTTCAGCTCCCGTAACCGCGCGGGCGTATCGATTTCGAAAAGCAGCGGATACTGTTTGCGTTCCGGAGACATCAATAATTCCTGCCAATGACAAATCTGGCGAGTTCTTTCAGGAAACCGGCATTATCGCCTAATCTGTCGAGAGTTTCGATAGCTTGCCGGGACAAATCGGCCGCCCCGGTCCTGGCTTCTTCCAGACCGAGGGTGGAAACATAGGTCGCCTTGCCCATACGCGAATCCGCACCCGCGGTTTTCCCCAGTGTCCGGCTGTCCGAGGTACAGTCAAGAATATCATCGGCAATCTGGAATGCCAAGCCAATCGATCTGGCATATTCCCTCAGACTGCCCAGCAGCCGGTGATCGGATTCAGGACCCGCCAATCCGCCCAGGACGGCTGCAGCCTCAATGAGTGCGCCGGTTTTCAATCGATGCAGATGGACCAGTTCGTGAGTTTCAAGGTTTCGGTCCGTCGCTGCCATATCCAGTGCCTGCCCACCCGCCATTCCCGTTGAGCCGATCGCTTTCGACAATTCCTCCAGCATCCTGCAGCGCTGTCCGGCGGAAAGGATATTCGTCTCCGGTGAGGCCAGGATTTCAAACGCACGGGATTGCAGTGCATCGCCGGCCAGAACTGCCGTGGCTTCATCAAATTCGATATGGCAAGTCGGCTGCCCGCGACGCAGAAGATCATTGTCCATGGCGGGAAGATCATCATGAACCAGGGAATAGGCATGCACCATTTCCACTGCACACGCCGGGGTGTCCAATTGCTCGAGGGTCGCCCCGGTCATCACTCCACAGGCATACACCAGCATGGCCCTGAAACGCTTCCCGCCCCCCAAGCAGGCGTACTCCATTGCCTGGTGCAGGCGCTCCGGAGGTTGAGAAGAACCCGTTAGCCTGGATTGGAGAGCACGTTCCGTGCGGCGGCGATAGGCTCTCCAGGTGGCTTCAAACCCGGTCAGCTTATTTGGTGTCCCCGTATTCATCCTGTGCGCTGTCGTCCAGCGGGTCCAGTTTGAAGTTGCCGTGTTTTTCAACGAGTTTCCGGACTTTCTGCTTGGCCTCGCTCAGGCTTTTCTGGCATTGTTCCGACAACGCCATTCCACGCTCGAAATCGTTGATGGTCTCATCAAGGGTCTGCTCCCCGCGCTCCATTCGCTCGACTATTTTTTCCAGCTCCGCCAGTGATTCCTCAAAATCAGGGGAGCGGGTTTCCCGGGATTGCGGCATTGGATTTGCAGTTGAAGTTGGAAATCTGCGTTCATTGTATCAAATCCCGGTCCGGAACTGTATGATCAATCGGTTCCGGCGGACATTCCGGTGAACCGGGTTCAATGGCTGCAATGAACACATGGGCCCGGCACGGAAGAGCGGGTTCCTCTCCCGGGGCCCTCACGGGATACCGTCCCACCGCTCCAGCCACGCAAAAGACCGTCATTTCGTCATCAATGCCGTGTGCCATGTTAGAATCTTCGGGTTGCATACCGTGAGAAACACGGGAACGAAAGGGACAACGGCCCGGTTGGCCGGCAAAAGACCCGGCGAACGGCATCCGCGCATTGACGATCCATCGAGGATCGGCATGTCTTGATATCCATCCGCGCGGAACCCCGGTCAGGCCGTCCTCCCCGGAGACCAATACAACCACACTGAATGAGCCGTACTTACAACGCATCCGCCATTGAAGTTCTCACCGGGATTGAACCGGTGCGGAAAAGACCGGGGATGTATACCGAAACCGATCGTCCGAATCACCTCGCACACGAAGTGATTGACAACAGCGTGGATGAGGCCCTTGCCGGATACGCAACCCTGATCGAAGTCCGCCTGCATGCAGACGGATCGTTGACCGTGTCCGACAACGGCCGCGGCATGCCCGTGGATGTTCACCGGGAGGAAGGGATCAGCGGGGTGGAGTTGATCATGACGCGCCTACACGCCGGCGGTAAATTTTCCGGTGATCATTACCAGTATTCCGGAGGGCTCCATGGCGTGGGAGTTTCGGTGGTCACCGCACTGTCCACCCGGCTGGATGTCTGGATCCGGCGCAATGGCACACAGTACCATATCAGCTTTGCCGACGGCGAGAAGAAAACCGAACTGGAAATTACCGGCAAGGTGGCCGGCAAGGTGGCCGGCACCACCATCCGGTTCTCCCCGGACCCGGTCTATTTTGATTCCCCGAAATTCCATGTCCCCCACCTCAAGGCAACCCTGCAGGCCAAAGCGGTGCTCTGCCCGGGACTGGCTGTCCATTTCCACGATGAGGCCAACGAGGCAAACAGCAGCCGCTGGCAGTACCGGAACGGTTTGAGCGACTATCTGTGCGGCGCGCTTGGCGAGACCGCAATGACGCCTGCCGTTCCGTATCTCGGGGAGCACCGGGATGACGATGGAGAAGTGGACTGGGCGGTTGCCTGGGTGGAAGACGGCGGTTTTTCCGTGACAGAGAGTTATGTCAACCTGGTGCCCACCGCCCAGGGAGGAACCCATGTCAACGGCTTCCGGGGAGGGCTCACCGAAGCCATACGGGAATTCTCCGAATATCGGGACATCCTGCCGAGAGGCCTCAAGATTTCCACCGAAGACGTATGGGCCAACTGCGCGTATGTCCTGTCCGTGAAAATCAAGGAACCACAGTTCAGCGGACAGACCAAGGATCGGCTGTCCTCGCGGAAAACGGCATCCATGGTGCAAAGTGCCGCAAAGGACGCTTTCGGCTTTTGGCTGAACCGGCATATCGATGACGGCGAGAAAATAGCCCAGACTGCCATCGCCAATGCCCAGCGAAGGTTGCGGGCAGGCAAACGGGTCCAACGGAAAAAAATCACGTCCGGCCCCGCACTCCCCGGAAAACTGGCCGACTGCACCAGCGACAACCTGGACCTGACCGAACTGTTCCTGGTGGAAGGCGATTCGGCGGGCGGTTCCGCAAAACAGGCCAGAGACCGGGTTTACCAGGCCATCATGCCGTTGCGCGGGAAGATCCTGAACACCTGGGAAGTGGACCCGGCCGAAGTGCTGGCTTCCCAGGAAGTCCATGACATTGCCATTGCCCTGGGAGTGGACCCGGGCTCCGGGGATCTTTCCGGACTGCGATACGGCCGGGTCTGTATCCTTGCCGATGCGGACTCCGACGGGGCGCATATCGCCACCTTGCTCTGCGCCTTGTTCCTGCGGCATTTTCCGGCCCTGGTCGAGACCGGCCGTGTATGCATCGCCATGCCTCCGCTTTATCGTATCGACGTGGCAAAAAAAGTGTTTTATGCACTCGATGATGCGGACAAGGACCAAATTCTCGACCATATCGAGACTGAAAAAATCAGGGGGAAAATCGGCATCCAGCGATTCAAGGGGCTCGGCGAGATGAACCCCGGACAACTCAGGGAAACCACGATGAATCCGGACACCCGGAGCCTGCTGCAGCTGCAGGTGAAACCTGGCGACCACACCCATGAGCTCATGGACATGCTCCTGGCAAAAAAACGCTCGGCAGACCGTAAATCCTGGCTCAGTGACAAGGGGGACCAGGCTGAAGTCGTCTAGTCCATGCAACCGGAATGACCGGTTCCGGGTTGGGCAAGACCACCAGCCGGGAGGCCGTGGCGGGAGGTCCGTTCGGACCCTGCAATGCTCCTATTGGACAATCCTCCCCCGGGTCGATAAAATAGCCCTGTAGCAGCTTGTCAAGTCGCCTGGGTTTGATTTCAGTTGGTTGACGGATTCTGAATCCCCGGAAGTGGACCCCGGTCTTGCGCAGCCACATGATTACCCTTTGTATTCCGGTACAAAGGATTAGCCAGCAGGAGTATAAAATGTCAGAACGTTGTAGCGGCGTTGTGAAGTGGTTCGACAACCGCAAAGGTTACGGATTTATCCAAAGGGACAATGTGGGCGATGACGTCTTTGTTCACTTTCGTGAAATTCAGGGGGAGGGATTCAAGACCCTGTTCGAGGGCCAGAGGGTTGAATTCGGCCTGGTGGAAAGAGAAAAGGGGTTTGCCGCCGAAAATGTAACCACCCTGGAATAGTTTGATCATCTCTGCCAGGGGGCTCACGTCAGGGATTCAAAAACTCCTCCGGCGACCGAAATGGTTTGATCAATTTCCGCTCCTGTGTGGGCGCTGGAAATGAATCCGGCTTCGTAGGCCGACGGAGCCAGGTACACCCCCCCCTGAAGCATGCCGTGAAAAAACCGGTTAAACCGCTCGCCGTCACAGTTCATCACCTCCTTGAATCCCGTCACCGTTTCCTTTTCGCTGAAAAACAGCCCGAACATGGCGCCCACGCGATTGGCGGTAACGGGCACCCGGGCAAGATGCCCGGCTTCCAGCATACCGGATACCAGCTGTGCCGCCCTTTCATCCAGGTCGGAATAAAACCCTTCTTCTCCGGTAATTTTCAAGGTGGCCAGGCCCGCGGCCATCGCCACCGGGTTGCCGGAAAGCGTTCCCGCCTGGTAGACGCTCCCTTCGGGGGCAAGATGCGCCATGATCTCCGCCCGGCCGCCGAATGCCCCCACGGGCATTCCCCCCCCGATGATTTTCCCCAGTGTGGTCAAATCACCATAAACGCCATACAGCCCCTGGGCACCCTGGGGGCCCACCCGGAAACCGGTCATGACTTCATCCATAATCAGCAGGCTTCCGTACTGGTCGGACAGGTCACGCAGGCCCTGCAGGAAACCTTTCACCGGGGGAACACAGTTCATGTTGCCGGCCACGGGTTCCAGGATCACGGCGGCGATCTGGTTGCCCAGTTTCTCGAAGATCTCCATGACCGAATCCAGGTCATTGAAGGTGGCCGTCAGGGTATGTTCCGCCATGGCCGCGGGCACACCGGAGGAGGTCGGGACACCGAATGAAAGCGCTCCCGACCCGGCCTTGACCAGCAGACTGTCGGCATGACCGTGGTAGCATCCTTCAAATTTGATGATTTTATCCCGGCCCGTGAATCCCCGGGCCAGCCGAATCGCCGACATCGTCGCTTCCGTACCCGAGTTCACCATGCGTATCCGGTCAATCCAGGGCAGCCGGGCACAGACAAGTTCGGCCATCTCCGTTTCCAGGACAGTGGGCGCACCAAAGCTCAGACCGGATTCAACCCGGGTCCTGACCGCTTCCACCACACGCCGATCGGCATGGCCGAGAACCAGTGGCCCCCACGACCCCACATAATCGATGTACCGGGTACCGTCTTCGGCGTAAAGATAGGGCCCTTCCCCCCGGTTGATGAATACCGGGGAACCCCCCACGGACTGAAAGGCCCTGACCGGGGAGTTCACCCCCCCGGGGATCACCGCCCGTGCTTTTTCAAATAATTCCGAATTGTTCATCTCTCAATTTTCGTCCCCGTACGCAACGAGCACCTCGCGGTATTGCCGCAACTCACCGGCGGAGAGGCAGAACACGACCATTTCGTCATATTCGGTGCTCAGCCAGGTGAACGGAATCTCGGGAAAGCGGGCTTCCAGTGCATGGGAAGCCGAGCCCGCCTCCACGAACAATGTACCATTTTCTGTCAAGTGATGGACACTCTGCCGCAGCATCGGGAGAATGAAATCCAGGCCGTCCTTTCCTCCCCTGAACGCAGTCTCCGGCTCTTTGCGGTATTCTTCGGGCAGGCCCTGCATCCGCGCATCGGAAACGTAAGGGGGATTGCAGACAATCATGTCAAACCGTTCATGGATTCCCTGGAATCCGTCGCAGTGTCGCAAGGACACCCTTTCCTGCAGTCCGTAGACTTCGATATTTTTCCTGGCCACTTCCAGCGCGGCCTCTGAAAGATCACTGGCCACCACCCTGGAACGGGGAAATGCCCGGGCACAGCTGATCGCAATACAGCCGCATCCCGTACACAGGTCAAGAACAGAACGGATGTTTCCAGGGTCCACCCAGGGCCGGAAAGCATCCGGAATCCATTCTCCGAGATAGGACCTCGGAACCATGGCGCGTTCGTCAATATAGAATCTGTTTCCAGCGAACCATGTCTCGTTGATCAGGTACGCCAGGGGTGCTCTTCGTGTGATCCGCTGATCCACCATGCCGTCCACCGCAGCCAGGTCGGCATCCGAAAGCCGCCTGTGCCAATTTATCCTGCCGTCCAGGACCTCCCGTCCGAGATCGTATCCCAGCACTTTCAGCACCATCCACGCGGATTCGTCCCGGGCATTGTCGGTACCATGGCCATAGGACAGGTCCGCCTGTTCGAGCCGGCTCCCTACCTCGGCAATCTTTTCTTCCAGATTCAACCCGGGAATCCTCCTGCCTGCGGCCACCGTGATGGTGGCGCACCATCCGTCCCGGGCATCTCCCGGGGTTCCCGGGACGGCACGGGGCCCTGCTTTCCTGCCGGGACCGGGCAGAGCATCCGGCTCACCGGATGAACCGCACCCCTCCTTTGCCGGCGGCTGAATCGGGCCTTTTGCCGTGCGTCCGGAGCTGGATGTTCCCGCTGGCCGGCCGGCTGCATGCACCGCCGGTACCGCGCCGGAACCGTTCCTGGGTCGGGATGGTCACACGGCCGCCCGGTCCCATCCGGACCATGCTGCCTGGAGAACGGTGCCTATTTCCGTTTGTAGCGGGCCTGGAATTTGCCCACTCGCCCTGCGGTATCCACAATTTTCTGTTTGCCGGTATAAAAGGGGTGGCACTCGGAACAGATTTCCACGTGCAGTTCCCGGCCCAGGGTCGACTTGGTTTCGAAGGTATTCCCGCAAGCGCAAACCACCCTGATATCGGAATACTCCGGATGTATGCCTGTCTTCATCATGGTTTCCTCATCATTGTTGACGCCCGACCCGGCCCCCGGATTGTCCGGGTCAGGGTTGCCTGTGTCCCGACTGGTGTCGGGGGGCAATACTAAGAAATCTCCCGGTTCAAATCAAGGCTTTCCCGGGTCCCGGTCGATCAGCGGTTCATCGATTTGATGAATTCCGCATTGGTTTTGGTCACTTTCAGTTTATCGATCATGAATTCAATCGCCTGCAGGTCGTCCATGGGATGGATCAGTTTCCGCAACAGCCAGATTTTTTGCAACTCCATGGGGTCCGTCAGCAGTTCTTCCCGCCGGGTACCGGAACGGTTGATGACCATGGCCGGGTACACGCGCTTCTCGGCGATTCGCCGGTCCAGATGGATTTCCATGTTTCCGGTTCCCTTGAATTCCTCATAGATGACGTCGTCCATTTTTGACCCGGTATCGATGAGCGCAGTGGCGAGTATGGTCAGACTCCCCCCTTCTTCAATGTTTCGCGCCGCGCCAAAAAATCTTTTGGGTCTTTGCAGTGCGTTCGCATCCACCCCTCCGGTCAGGACCTTGCCGGAAGCTGGCGCCACGGTATTGTAGGCACGCGCGAGACGGGTAATGGAATCCAGCAATATCACCACGTCCTTTTTATGCTCAACCAGCCGTTTCGCTTTCTCGATCATCATTTCCGCAACCTGGACATGGCGCGATGCCGGCTCATCAAATGTCGAAGAGATGACCTCACCGCAAACGGTCCTTTGCATTTCCGTGACTTCTTCGGGCCGTTCGTCAATCAGCAGCACCATGACGATGACATCGGGGTTCAACGAGGTGATGGATTGCGCGATTTGCTGCAGCATCACCGTCTTCCCGGTTTTGGGTGCCGAGACCAGCAATCCTCTTTGCCCTTTTCCGATGGGTGCGATCAGGTCAATGACCCGTCCGGTCAGATCTTCCCTGGAACCGTTTTCCCGTTCCAGCCTGAGCCGTTGATTCGGGTGCAGTGGGGTCAGGTTTTCAAACAGAATTTTATTCTTGGCTTCCTCGGGTGCCTGAAAATTGATCTTCTCGACCTTGAGCAGGGCGAAATATCGCTCGGAATCCTTGGGAGGCCGGATCTGTCCGGCCACCGTATCCCCGGTGCGCAAGCTGAAGCGCCGTATCTGGCTTGGCGACATATAGATATCATCCGGTCCGGCCAGGTAGGATGAGGTGGCCGACCTCAGGAACCCGAATCCATCCTGAAGAATTTCCACCACTCCCTCACCCACTATTTTTTCCCCTTTCTTCGCCAGCGCCTTGAGGATAGAAAAAATCTGGTCCTGCTTCCGCATCCGACTGATATTGTCGAGATTCAAGGAGCGGGCAAGCGCTGCCAGCTCGGTGGGAACTTTGGATTTTATTTCGCTGAGGTTGATTGCCATGAAGAAAGTAGCGCTAGATTGAAAAGGATTAGGTGCCCATAACACCGCTGCGGACAGCACTCGGGCAAGGATTCAATGGATTTTCTATCGCAAATCCAGTCTGGACGACTGCATTACAGGGGTACTGGCATTATCATATAGGGCTTCAACACGGATGTCCAGACCGTGCCGGCAATATTTTTGTTCCACCGGCCGGGCGGGCCGACTACCGGTGATGGATCTCAGCCAACGTTGTTTTCAATAAAATCAGCAAGTTGTGATTTGGATACCGCCCCCACTTTGGTTGCCTCCACATTTCCATTTTTGAACAACATCAACGTGGGAATTCCACGGATATTGTACTTCGGCGGGGTTTCCGGGTTATCATCTATATTGAGTTTTGCAATTTTAATCTTCTCGGCATATTCATCGGCGAGTTCTTCCAGGATTGGAGCGATCATTTTGCATGGACCACACCATTCTGCCCAATAGTCTATTAAAACAGGACAATCAGCGTTCAGGACAACTTCCTCAAAGGACTCATCGCTCACATGTACAATCTTGGTTGACATTGGTTTATTGGATTTATATTTAGTTGGGATACAGTAACTATGCAGTTTGTTTTAGCGGTAATCAAGTGTTTGACACCATATAATTCCAGACACGCCTTCATTCTCTACCGACATCACAGGACGTCATGACAGAAAAACATCTTACTGATCAAAAATTTAGTGATCTAACTTTGATTAACTCTTTAAAACAGGGCATTCAGGATGCCGGGTTTGAATACTGTACGCCCATCCAGGCCCGCAGCTTGCCTGCGGTATTGGCCGGGAAGGATGTCGCCGGCCAGGCGCAAACCGGAACCGGGAAAACGGTTGCCTTCCTGCTGGGCTGCTTCCAGTACCTGTTGACCCGGCCCGGACACCCCGAGAGGGAAACGGGGGCCATCCGTGCGCTGATTCTGGCCCCGACCCGGGAACTCGCCATACAGATTCACGAAGATGCCAAGACGCTGGTCAGACACACCCCCCTTTCGATCGGACTGGTTTACGGCGGAACCGGGTACGAAGACCAGATGCAAATGCTGGCAGCCGGCCGGGACATTCTCATCGGCACACCCGGCCGGCTCATTGATTTCTACCGCAAGCAGCTGTACGGCCTGAACCGGGTGGATGTCGTGGTTCTCGACGAGGCGGACCGGATGTTTGACCTGGGATTCATCAAGGACATCCGATATCTGCTGAGAAAGATGCCGCATCCTGAAAAGCGGCTGAACATGCTTTTTTCAGCCACCCTTTCATACCGGGTGATGGAATTGGCGTATGAACACATGAACAGCCCTGAAGAGATAAAAATTGATGCGGACAGCCGAATTGCCGAGAAGATAGACGAGTACAGCTACTATCCGGCGAATGAGGAGAAGGCCAAATTGCTGGTCAATCTGCTCAAGCGTGACAACCTGGAAAAAGTACTGGTGTTCGTGAATACCCGCCACGCCACGGATGAGGTCGCAAGGACACTCGGGGCCAATCACATCAAAAATGCGGCCCTGTCCGGGGACGTCCCCCAGAAGAAACGGGAAAAACTCCTCGAAGGCTTTAAATCGGGGAAACACAATGTCCTCGTGGCGACGGACGTGGCCGCCCGCGGCCTGCATATCCCCGAAGTGGACCAGGTCTTCAACTTTGACCTCCCGCAGGATGCCGAGGATTACGTCCATCGAATTGGCCGCACGGCCCGTGCGGGGCACAGTGGAGAGGCCATCAGCTTTATCTGTGAGAAATATGCCTATTCGATCATGGATATCGAAAGTTATATCGGCCACCGGATTCCAAGGCGGGAAATTGACCCCGAATTACTGACCCAAATCACTCCGGCAAAGGGGCGGGGTCCCCGCAGGTCCGGCAGCCCAAACAAGAAAAAAGGGGGGAAACCCGTTGCCGGGAGACGGAAATCCCCGGCCCCGCCAACCCGGCCCAGCACGGGAAGCCGGAAAGAAACCGTTGAAACGGTCAAGCCGCCCGACACCGTTGAAGCGGTCAAGCCGCCCGACCCGGTCCCGCAGGAGAAACCCGAACCCGCCGGAACCACACTGCCTCCGCCAGTGGGCCGGTTCAGCCGACGGTTTGGAGAAATCCCGCTGGTCGGCTAAAGCACCCTTCCGGGTCGTGGGACCACGGGGAACCAGGCCGAAAAGAAGCCTGTCGACCGGAGACACGGTGACCGGCACACCACTGCCGGGTCGGCAGGGAGGTCAGAAACGCTGCTCAGCGCCGATTTTCAGTTCGGCGGACTCTTCGCTGGTCCCGTCTTGTACATCGACATTCCGGCCAATGAACTCGACTTCCAGTTTGGTGCGGGGCCAGGGGTGCCAGTTGTAGCCCATGTGGACCGTATCCAGGGTCTCCACGCTATCCGCAACCGATTGCTCCTCGGAGGAGAAACGGCCCAGCGCCACATGAAAATTCGAACGTTCATTCAGGCGGTAATACAGGCTGGAACGAATCCTCAGCGCACTGCTCTCCGGGTCCTGGTAGTTCGGCTGGACCAGGATATCATTTCCGTAGCGCTGCAAAATATAGCTGTTGATGCCTTTCCCGTAGGTAACGGACAGGGCCGTGAAAAGATCCCCGATCTGCCAGCCGCCTTCCAGGTTGAGCCCCCACCCGACCATGCTGTCGCCATCGAAAACCTGGCCCGCCGCATTGGCGTCCAGCTTTGTGCCCATGGTGGTGACACGATACTGCCCGGCCCCCCCGCCCGGCCCCCCCTGCCAGGACAGGACCAGGCTCGGGGATGCTCCGAGTGCGTCCTTCAAGGA
>WTGA01000072.1:33773-34954 GCA_011523765.1 Gammaproteobacteria bacterium | reverse complement strand
CCGGAAACATGGCAAGCAAAGTCCCGGTATCCACCTGATACAACGGCCTGTCATCTCCAATGGTCCCGCAGCCGGAGATGGAAACACACGGGATCTTTGTCTTTTCGACTTTGGACAGGAATCCAAACCGGGACACCATTGGAGAACGCCTTCACACCCTGTCCCGGGATGCCGTGCTCCGGCCGGCCTTCGCGTGGTCCCGGCAATGGCTTTCGAAGGTCCCGGCTTTTCATTTCCAAATCCATGGATCGCGGTATAATCCGCCGTGACCCCATTCCCATGACGATTCCATGAGCAACGGCATCATCCTCACCTGCGCCATCACGGGCGGGCACGACAATTTCCGGAAACATCCGGACTATCCGATTACCCCGGCGCAAATTGCACAAGATGCCATGGATGCCGGCAAGGCGGGCGCGGCCATCGCCCACATCCATGTCCGGGACCCCCAAACGGGTTTGCGCTCCGGGGACCCGGCACTGTTCCGGGAAGTGGTGGAACGCATCCGCGATTCGGGCAGCGACATCCTGATCAATCTCACCACCAGTGAAGGCGCCCGGTTTATCCCGGGAACGGAGGATCCCGGGGTCGGCGGCCCGGGAACGACACTGGTCCGTCCGCTGGACCGGCTGGTCCATATCGGGCATCTCAGGCCGGATATCTGCACGCTGGATGTGGGGACATTCAATTTCGGCGATGCCATTTTCGTCAACACCCCGGCGCACCTGCGCGTCATGGCGGCGAAGATCCGGGCACTCGGGGTCAAGGCCGAAATGGAGGTCTTTGAGCCCGGGCATATCCTGTTCGCCCGCAAGCTGATTGAAGAAGGCCTGATCGAGGACCCGCCCATGTTCCAGCTTTGCCTGGGCATTCCCCACGCCTCTCCGGCCACCCCGGAAATCCTGGACGCAATGAAACACCTGCTGCCGGAAAATGCGTGCTGGAGCGCCTTCGGCATTTCGCGACGGGAATTCGACATCGTCGCCCAGGCCGCAAGCCGGGGCGGCAACTGCCGGGTCGGGCTCGAAGACAACCTCTACCTGGGCCGGGGCGAATTTGCGACGAACGTGAGACTGGTTGAACGGGCGGTCAGCATCATCCGGGCAACCGGGCGGGAGCCGGCCACCCCGGCCCAGGCAGCGAAGACGCTGGGAATCCACCGATAACCCGTACAGGCCGGC
>WTGA01000072.1:1408-33673 GCA_011523765.1 Gammaproteobacteria bacterium | reverse complement strand
GCCGGCACCCGTACGCCCACCCCCCAAACAGGACTCCATCCCATGTTCAGGAACACGGACCCCGGCCTGGTCGCCAAACTGGCCGTTTTTCATATCCTCGTCATTGCCCTGGCCAATTATACCGTGCAGTTCCCGGCGTCCCTGCTCGGCCACCACTTCACCTACGCCATGTTCGTGTTCCCGCTGGTGATCCTGACAACGGACCTCACCGTCCGGCTGTCGAACCAGAAAACCGCGAGGACCATTGTGGGACTGGCGTACATCCCGGCCATCCTGGTCAGCGCCTGGCTGGCCGACTGGCGAATCGGCCTGGCCAGCGGCACGGCCTACCTGGTGGGCCAGCTGCTGGATATCACGGTCTTCCAGCGTATCCGGGAAAGGACCACAGCCTGGTGGCCGGCCCCCCTGGTCTCCACGTTCTTTGCCAATATCCTGGACACCTACACTTTCTTCGCGGTGGCGTTTCACCGTTCCGCCGATGCGTTCATGGCCGGGCACTGGCTGGAAATCGCCCACGCGGACCTTGTTTTCAAAATTGTGGTTTCCATTGCCCTGTTCCTGCCCGCCTACGGGCTGCTGCTCAATGCCCTGAAAAAACGCTTCGGCCCCGGCCCGGGACAGGCGGGTGTGCCGAAGACGCGCGCTGGAGGCGGCACGGGATGAAACCGCTTTTCCCGGGGAAATAAATTCCATTCTGACGGGGCCGAAAGCTGTCACGAATCCCCGCAAATGATTTAAAATAGGCGTTCATTTCGACGGTTCTTTCCCTGGCGGGCCCCGGTTCGGATGCCGACACCCGGCCTGTTCGCGGAAGTGACCGGTTGAACCAATGGTTTTTGACTGAATTTGGCGATACATTCCCAGGTACCCACAACAACTGTCCACACAGCGACCGGAGAAGATACCCTTGCTTGCCAACTACCTGCCAATCCTGCTGTTTATCGGCGTGGGACTGGGTGTCGGAATCGTTGCACTCGCCGCCGGCCAGGTTCTCGGGCCCCACAAACCGGATGCCGAAAAACTCTCCCCCTATGAATGCGGATTCGAGGCATTCGAGGATTCGAGGATGAAATTCGATGTCCGGTATTACCTGGTGGCCATTCTGTTCATTATTTTTGATCTTGAAATCGCGTTCTTGTTTCCCTGGGCCATCGTGCTCGATGAAATCGATGTGTTCGGGTTCTGGGCAATGATGCTGTTCCTTGGCGTCCTGGTGGTCGGGTTCATCTACGAATGGAAGAAAGGCGCCCTGGACTGGGAATGAGGAGGAAAACACATGGCACTTGAAGGCACCCTGCAGGAAGGTTTTGCGACGGCAAAACTGGATGAACTGATCAACTGGGCCCGCACGGGTTCCATGTGGCCCATGACGTTCGGGCTCGCCTGCTGCGCGGTCGAAATGATGCAGGCCGGGGCCGCACGCTATGACCTGGATCGTTTCGGCATCATTTTCCGTCCCAGCCCCCGGCAGTCGGATGTCATGATCGTTGCCGGAACCCTGACCAACAAGATGGCACCCGCCCTGCGGAAAGTGTATGACCAGATGGCGGAGCCGCGCTGGGTGATTTCCATGGGGTCCTGCGCCAACGGCGGCGGCTACTACCACTATTCCTATTCCGTGGTACGGGGATGCGACCGGATCATTCCGGTGGATGTCTATGTCCCGGGCTGCCCGCCGACCGCTGAAGCCCTGATTTACGGCATTTTGCAGCTGCAAAAGAAAATCAAAAAGACCAACACCATTGCCCGCCCGGCGCCGGACCCGGATCCGGTGCGGCCGGCTTAGCCCACCGGATCGCCCGAACAGGAATACGCAGCAGTTCACAATGGCCAGTCTATCTCAAATGCGGGAGCACCTGCCTCCATTGCTCGGCGAGGCACTGGTTTCCGTCCGCACCGCCATGAACGAGATCACCTGCGAAATCGAGGCCGCTTCGGTGCGGTCGGTTTGCCGGGCGCTCCGGGACGATCCCCGCACCCGGTTTGAACAGCTGATCGACCTGTGCGGAATGGACTATTCCCACTACGGTGCCGAAGAAAACGGCAAGCCGTGGCCCGGGAAGCGGTATTGCGTCGTCTACCATTTGCTGTCCCTCCGGCACAATGTCCGGATACGCCTGCGGGCGGAACTGGACGACGACCACCCGACCCTTCCTTCCGTCATGGAGATCTGGCCGGCAGCGGACTGGTTTGAGCGCGAGGCGTTCGACCTGTACGGCATCCTCTTTACGGATCATCCGGACCTGCGGCGCCTGTTGACGGATTACGGGTTCATCGGCCACCCTTTCCGAAAGGACTTTCCCCTGTCCGGCCACGTGGAAATGCGCTATGACGCGGAAAAGGGCCGCGTCGTGTATGAACCCGTGGAGATTGATGACCGGATCCTGGTCCCCCGGACCATCCAGAAGGATTCAGCGGCCAGGAACCCGCGCCCGGAGGAGGCCGGATAATGGCCGAGATCCGGAACTACACCATGAATTTCGGACCCCAGCACCCCGCGGCCCACGGCGTGTTGCGGGTGATCATGGAAATGGACGGGGAAGTGATCGAACGGTGCGACCCGCATATCGGACTGCTCCACCGCGGGACTGAAAAACTGGCGGAAACCAAGCCCTACAACCAGAGTATCGGCTACATGGACCGCCTGGACTACGTGTCCATGATGTGCAACGAGCACGCGTATGTCCTGGCCATTGAGAAATTGCTGGGGGTCACGCCTCCCCTGCGGGCCCAGTATATCCGGGTGATGTTTGACGAAATCACCCGGATCCTGAATCACTGCCTGTGGCTCGGGGCCCACGCCCTCGATATCGGGGCCATGACCGTCTTTTTGTACTGCTTCCGCGAACGTGAAGACCTGATGGACTGCTATGAGGCGGTTTCCGGGGCCCGCATGCATGCGACCTATTACCGGCCCGGGGGGGTCTATCGTGACCTGCCCGACCACATGCCCCGGCACGCTCCCACCGACCGGCATACCGAAGCGGAAACCCGGGCCCGGAATGCGGATCGCGAAGGCACCCTGCTCGATTTTATCGAGGCGTTCACCGCCCGGTTCCCGGCCTGCGTGGACGAGTACGAAACCCTGCTCAGTGACAACCGCATCTGGAAACAGCGGACCGTCGATATCGCGGTGGTGGCACCGGAAAGGGCCAAGGCACTCGGGTTTACCGGCCCGATGCTCCGGGGTTCGGGGATCGAGTGGGACCTGCGCAAGAAACAGCCCTACGAAGTCTATGACCGGATGGATTTCGACATCCCGGTCGGAACCAACGGGGATTGCTATGACCGCTACCTGATACGCGTTGAGGAAATGCGGCAATCCACCCGCATTATCCGGCAGTGCGTGGAGTGGCTGCGCAACCATCCCGGACCCGTCATGCTGGATGACCACAAGCTCAGCCCGCCCTCCCGGGAGCAGATGAAGGGCGACATGGAATCCCTGATCCATCACTTCAAGCTGTTTACCGAAGGATTCTGCGTTCCCGCGGGCGAAGCCTATGCGTCGATCGAGCACCCCAAGGGAGAATTCGGCATCTACATGGTCTCGGACGGCGCGAACAAGCCCTACCGGGTGAAGATCCGTGCTCCCGGGTTTGCCCATCTGGCCGCGCTGAATGAAATGTCCACGGGCCACATGCTGGCAGACATGGTGGCCATCATCGGCACCCAGGATATCGTGTTCGGGGAGATCGACCGGTGAGCACCCCGGAAAATACCCCCCCGCTGTCCGATGCGGCCCTCCGGGAGATTGACCGGGAACTGGCCAAGTATCCCGATGACCGGCGACAGTCGGCCCTGCTTGCGGCCCTGCGCATTGCCCAGGACGAACGGAACTGGCTGTCCAGCGAGACCATCGAATATGTGGCCCGGCTCATCCAGGTGCCGCCGGTGCGGGCCTATGAAGTCGCCACGTTCTACTCGATGTATGACCTGCATCCGGTCGGACGGCACAAGATCAGCGTCTGCACCAATATATCCTGCATGCTGCGGGGCTGCGATGTCATCGCCGAACACCTGAAAAGCAGGCTGGGCGTCGGCTGGGGGGAAACCACGGAAGACGGGCGGTTCACCCTGAAGGAAGTGGAATGCCTGGCCGCCTGTGCCGGGGCGCCGATGATGCAGATCGGCCGGGACTACTATGAAAACCTGACTCCGGAAAAAGTCGATGCCGTACTGGAGGAACTCGCATGATTGCCGACCGGTTCAGTTCCCTGCGCGAATCCTGCAATGTCTGCCTGCCCAGCCGGTCCATCGAGACTCCCTGGGCCCTGGAAAGTTACCGGGCAAACGGGGGATACGCCGCACTGACCAGGGTCCTGGCGGAACAGGTCCCCCCTGAAGAGATCGTGGAAGCTCTCAAGACCTCCAATATCCGGGGCCGCGGCGGAGCCGGATTCCCGGTGGGCGTCAAATGGAGTTTCATGCCCAGGAAGTCCGCGGTGCAGAAATATGTGGTGTGCAACTCGGACGAGGGAGAACCGGGCACCTGCAAGGACCGGGACATCCTGCGCCTCAACCCCCACGCGCTGATCGAAGGCATGGCCATCGGGGGGTATGTCATGGGGGCGACCGTGGGGTACAACTACATGCGCGGGGAATTCTGGGAACCCTATGAAGTCATGGAAGTGGCCATGAAAGAAGCCTATGAGGCCGGGTACCTGGGCCGGAATATCCTCGGTTCGGGATTCGATTTCGACCTGTATTCCCACCTCGGCGCGGGGGCCTATATCTGCGGGGAAGAAACCGCACTGCTCAATTCCCTGGAAGGCAAGAAAGGGGAGCCGCGGTTCAAGCCGCCCTTCCCCGCCGCCTTCGGGTTGTACGGCAAGCCCACGACCATCAACAACACGGAATCCTACGCATCGGTCCCGGCGATCCTGCGGGCAAACGGCCAATGGATGCAGGGCGAATGGTTCAAATATCTCGGTGTGGAAAATTCCGGCGGCGTGAAAGTCTTTTCCGTGACCGGACATGTCGAACGTCCGGGCAACTATGAAATCAAGATGGGGACGCCGTTTCGCGAACTGCTGGCCAGGGCGGGCGGCGTGTGGAAGGGCCGGAAGCTCAAGGCCGTGATTCCCGGGGGCTCCTCGGTCCCGGTGATGCCCGCCGAGAATATCCTGAAATCGAACATGGACTATGATTCGCTCCGGGACAACGGCTCGGCGGTGGGTGCCGGATCCGTCATTGTCATGGACGAAACCACCGACATGGTCGCCGTCCTGGAACGGATCGCCTATTTTTACCATGAGGAATCCTGCGGACAGTGCACGCCGTGCCGGGAAGGCACGGGATGGCTGTACCGGATCCTGAAACGAATCAACCGTGGCCACGGATCGATGCAGGACCTGGATACCCTGCTGGACGTGGCCAACCGGATTGAGGGGCGCACTATCTGTGCCCTGGGCGATGCAGCCGCCTGGCCGGTACAAAGCTTTCTGAAACATTACCGTCATGAATTCGAAGCGAAAATTGCGGACGGTATCCCGGACCGGAACGCCGCATGAGTGCCGTCACCATTGAAGTGGATGGCCGGCCGCTGGAAGCCGAAGCCGGTGAAATGCTGATTTGCGTCACCGACCGCAACGATATTTACATTCCGCGTTTTTGCTATCACGACCGGTTGTCGGTCGCCGCCAACTGCCGAATGTGCCTGGTTGAAGTGGAAAGGGCGCCGAAGCCCCTGCCGGCCTGCGCAACCCCGGTGATGGACGGCATGAAGGTGTTCACCCGGTCCGACATCGCGCGGACGGCCCAGGAAGGGACGATGGAATTCCTGCTCATCAACCACCCGCTGGACTGCCCGGTCTGCGACCAGGGCGGGGAATGCCCGCTGCAGGACCAGGCCATGGGGTACGGCAAGGATGATTCCCGTTTCATGGAACGCAAGCGCTCGGTCCCCAGCCACGACATCGGGCCCCTGATCGCCACCGAAATGACGCGTTGCATTCACTGCACGCGCTGTGTCCGTTTCGGCGAGGAAGTGGCCGGGGTCATGGAGATGGGGGCACCGGGACGGGGAGAGTCCATGACCATCAATACCTTCCTGAACCGGTCCATCGACTCCGAAGTATCCGGCAACATCATTGACTTGTGCCCGGTCGGGGCGCTGACTTCCCGGCCCTACCGTTTTGCCGCCCGCTCGTGGGAACTGCGCAGCCATCCCGGAATCAGCCCCCATGACTGCCTGGGGACCAATATCAATATCCAGACACTGCGCGACCAGGTTGAACGGGTGCTGCCCCTCGAAAATGCCGACATCAACGATTGCTGGCTGGCCGACCGCGACCGGTTCAGCTACGAAGCCGTCAACAGTGAAAACCGGCTCACACAGCCCATGATCCGGGAAGACGGCGAATGGAAGGAGACCGGCTGGGAGGCGGCCCTTCTTCATGCCGCGAAGGGAATCCGGGCCGTGATCGAGACTGCCTCGCCCTCCGCGGTGGGGGCCCTGGCCTCCCCGGCGTCAACCCTGCAGGAATTTTACCTGCTGCAAAAACTGCTGCGCAGCCTGGGCAGCGAAAACATTGATCACCGGCTGCAGCAATGTGACTTTCGCGACGATGCCGTGGCCCCCCGGTTCCCCGCATCAGAGGTCCCCATCCGGGAATACGATCACCTCGATTCCGTGGTCCTGGTGGGGTCCAACCTGCGCAAGGAACAACCCCTGCTGTCCCTGCGGTTGCGCCAGGGGCAACTCAAAGCGGGCACTTCGGTGAGCGCGATCAACCCGATGGATTTTGACTTCAATTTTGACACCGCCGAACTTCGGGTGGCGCCGGGGGCGGAAATGCTCGTCCACCTGGGCGCACTGGCCGAGAGCGTGGCCGGGATCCAGGGGATCTCCCTGCCCCCCGAAATTGCCCGCATCGGCCCCGCAAGCCCCATGGAGACGACCGCGCAGAACCTGGTGGATGCCGGGGAAAAGGGCCTGATCGTCCTTGGCGCCCTGGCCCAGCAACACGACGACGCGAGCCTCATCAAGGCGATCGCCCACTGGATCGCCGAACACGCGGGCTGCAAGCTGGCCATCCTGGCCCCGGCCAACAGCGCCGCGGGCTGGCTGGCCAACTGCCTGCCCGGCAGCGGGGGCCTGAACGCGGGGCAAATGCTGAATGCGGGGCTGGATGCCATGATCCTGCTTGGAACCGAGCCGGAACTGGACAGCCTTCACGGGAAAGCGGCCTTCAATGCCCTGGAAAAGGCCGGATTCGTGGTCCAGATCAGTGCGTTCAAAAGCGAATCCGTGATGCAGTATGCCGATGCACTGCTGCCCATGGCCGCTTTTGCAGAATCCGCCGGGACGTATGTGAATTGCGAAGGCCGGGTACAGCAGGCCGGCGTCGCCGCTTCTCCCCGTGGAGAATCCCGCCCGGCCTGGAAAATCCTCCGGGTGCTGGGCAATTTCCTTGGACAGGAAGGGTTTGACTACATCACCCTGGACGATGTTTCCGGGGAACTCGAATCCGCCCTCGATCTTTCCGGCATTTCACCATCGGCAAGATTCACCCGGTGGCAGGCCGGGAACCCGAAATCTCCCCGGGGCGAAGGCCTGCTGCGGATTGCGGAGACCCCGATGTACCGCCTGGACCCGACGCTGCGCCATGCCGGGGCCCTGCAGCGGACCGCCGACAACCCGCCCCCCGCGGTGACCGTTCATCCGGACACGGCACAACGGCTGAATCTCGCCGCCGGCAATACGGTCCGGGTCCGCAACGGCACGGGACAGGCGGTGTTGCCGCTCAGGGCCGACCGCCGGGTACCGGGCAATGCCGCCTATATCCCGGCCGGATTCCCGGAAACCACGCCCCTGGGCGGGCAGGTTCCGGTGACGCTGGAGAAAGCGTGATCCACGAATACTACCTCTCCCTGACCGGCTGGATACCCGGGCCGCTGCAGTATTTCATCTGGACGATGATGAAGATCGTACTCATCATCGGGCCGCTGATGCTCTGCGTGGCGTACTTCACCTTTGCCGAACGCAAGGTGATCGGCTACATGCAGACCCGGGTGGGTCCCAACCGGGTGGGCCCGAAAGGGTGGCTGCAGCCGATCGCCGATGCGCTGAAGCTGATGATGAAGGAAGTGATCATTCCGAACAAGTCGAACCGGTACCTGTTCCTGATTGCGCCCGTCCTGTCCCTGGCTCCTGCGCTGGCCGCCTGGGCGGTGATTCCCTTTACCGATACCCTGGTGCTGGCGGACATCGATGCCAGCCTGCTGTATGTGCTGGCACTGACCTCGATGGGGGTATACGGCGTGATTGTTGCCGGCTGGGCCTCCAACTCCAAGTACGCATTTCTGGGGGCCATGCGTTCGGCGGCCCAGATCGTGGCCTACGAAATCGCCATGGGCTTTGCGCTGGTGGGCGTGCTGATGGTGGCGGGCAGTCTCAACCTGCGCGAAATCGTGCTGCACCAGTCCGGCGGTTTCTGGGAATGGTACTGGCTGCCATTGCTGCCCCTGTTCGTGGTGTACTTCATCTCCGGCGTGGCGGAAACCAACCGGGCTCCCTTTGATGTCGCCGAGGGCGAATCGGAAATCGTCGCCGGGTTCCATGTGGAATACTCCGGCATGGGCTTTGCGGTGTTCTTCCTTGCCGAATACGCCAATATGATCCTGATTGCGGCACTGACCGTGCTGATGTTCCTCGGCGGCTGGCTGCCGCCCGTGGAACTGGCCCCGTTCACCTGGTTGCCGGGACTGTTCTGGTTCGGGGCCAAAACGGCGGCGGTCGCCTTTCTGTTCCTGTGGTTCCGCGCAACCTTTCCCCGTTATCGGTACGACCAGATCATGCGGCTGGGATGGAAAGTGCTGATTCCGGTGACCCTGGTGTGGATTGTCGTGATCGGCATCGGTAAATTCTATACTCCCTTTTCCTTTTTCTTCGGGTGAACGGGAGTTCGGCCGCAACCACAGGTACTGAAAAATGGGTTTAGACATCAAACAGCTCTACAAAACCTTCACCCTCAAGGAATTGAGAAAAGGCCTCGGGGTAACCGGGCGGCAACTGTTCCGGAAAAAGACCACGATCATGTATCCCGAGGAGAAAACCCCCAAATCTCCCCGGTTCCGCGGCCTGCACGCCCTGCGGCGCTATCCCAACGGGGAAGAACGCTGTATCGCCTGCAAATTGTGCGAAGCGGTGTGCCCGGCCCTCGCCATTACCATCGATTCCGAGGAAAGGGAAGACGGGACCCGCCGGACCACCCGCTATGACATCGACCTGTTCAAGTGCGTTTACTGCGGATTCTGCGAAGAAGCCTGTCCGGTGGATTCCATCGTCATGACGGACATCCACGAGTTCCACATGGAGGAAAACGACGAGCGGGTCATCAACAAGAAACAGCTGCTTGAGATCGGCGACCAGTACGAGCCTGAAATCGCCGCCGCCCGCAAACAGGATTCCGCCTACCGATGAGCATCCTGCAACTCTCTTTCTATGCCTTCAGCGTGGTGCTGGTTTTTGCCGCCACCATGGTGGTGACCATCCGCAACCCGGTGAAATCCGCGTTGTTCCTGGTGCTGGCCTTTTTCAGCGCCGCCTGCATATGGATCACCCTGCAGGCCGAATTCCTGGCCATTGTCCTGGTGCTGGTCTATGTCGGTGCCGTGATGGTGCTGTTCCTGTTTGTAGTCATGATGCTGGACATTGACCTGGCCCGGTTGCAGGCCGGTTTCACCCGGTACCTGCCCCTGGGCAGCCTGGTTGCGGTCCTGTTGGTGATTGAGATTGCCCTGGTCCTGTACGGCTCCTTCGGCGCGGACAAATTCCACAACCCGCCACTGCAGGGTGCGCAGTACAGCAACAGCAAGGCCCTGGGAGTGCAGCTTTACACGCAGTACGTCTACGCCTTCGAGATCGCCGCGTTCATACTGCTGGTCGCCATCATTGCGGCGATCGCACTGACCATGCGCAAGCGGCCGGACACCAAACACAATACGCCCGGCGAACAGGTCCAGGTCCGCCGTGCCGACCGGCTGCGGATCGTGCCGATGAAACCGGAAAAACCGGCGGGCAGCGAGGGGGCGGAATCATGATCCCGCTTTCCCACTACCTGGTTCTCGGTGCCGTCCTGTTCGCGATCAGCGTGGTGGGAATTTTCCTCAACCGCAAGAATGTCGTGATCCTGCTGATGTCCATTGAACTGCTGCTGCTGGCCGTCAACCTGAATTTCGTCGCCTTTTCACACTTCCTGCAGGACATCTCCGGACAGATTTTTGTCTTCTTCATCCTGACGGTTGCGGCCGCCGAGGCAGCCATTGGCCTGGCCATCCTCATTGTCCTGTTCCGCAGCCGACGGACGATCAACGTCGACGACCTGGATTCTCTCAAGGGATAACACCGAGGATGAACAGCACCTATCTCGCCATTCCCCTGGTCTGCCTGGCCGCTTCCATTGTCGCCGGCCTGTTCGGCAAAGTGATCGGGCGGCGGGGCGCACACACCATTACCATCGCAGGCGTTGCCGTTGCCTTGGCCCTGTCCGTGTGGGTCTATGCGGATGTCCGCAGCGGGAACACGGCCAATGTGACCGTGTATACCTGGGGCATCAGCGGCGGCATCCCGTTCCAGATCGGGTTCCTGATCGACCAGCTCAGCGCCACCATGATGGTGATCGTGACATTCGTGTCGCTCATGGTGCATGTGTACACCATCGGGTACATGGCCGAAGATCCGGGCTACCAGCGCTTTTTCTGTTATATCTCGCTGTTCACCTTTTCCATGCTGATGCTGGTGATGTCCAACAATTTCCTGCAGCTGTTTTTCGGTTGGGAAGCGGTGGGGCTGATGTCCTACCTGTTGATCGGTTTCTGGTTTGAAAGGGAGACCGCCATTTTTGCCAACATGAAAGCCTTCCTGGTGAACCGGATCGGCGACTTCGGCTTCCTGCTCGGCATTGCGGCCGTCCTGTACCTGTTCGGGTCCCTGGATTACACGGCCGTTTTCAACAGTGCCGAGTCGGCACGGGATGCCACGGTGATGTCTCCCTTCGGCGAGTGGCACTGGCTGACGGTCATCTGCCTGTTGCTGTTTGTGGGCGCCATGGGAAAATCCGCACAGGTGCCGCTGCATGTCTGGCTGCCGGATTCCATGGAAGGCCCGACACCGATTTCCGCCCTGATCCATGCGGCCACCATGGTGACTGCCGGGATATTCATGGTGGCGAGAATGTCGCCGATTTTTGAATTTTCGGAAACGGCGCTGTCGGTCGTGCTCATTATCGGTGCCACCACGGCGATATTCATGGCGCTGGTCGGACTGGTCCAAAACGACATCAAGCGGGTGGTGGCCTATTCCACCCTTTCCCAGCTGGGGTACATGACCGCCGCCCTCGGCGCGTCGGCCTACGAGATTGCGATTTTCCACCTGGGGACGCATGCTTTCTTCAAGGCCCTGCTGTTCCTGGCGGCGGGTTCCGTGATTATCAGTCTCCACCATGAACAGGACATGCGCAAGATGGGCGGCCTGCGGACCATCATGCCCGTGACGTACCTGACCTGCCTGATCGGTTCGCTGGCACTGGCAGGCATCCCTCCCTTTGCCGGCTTTTTCTCCAAGGATGCCATTATCGAAGCCATCCGCCACAGCGAGGCCGTTGGGGCGCACTATGCCTACTACGCGGTACTGGCCGGCGTGTTCGTGACCGCTTTTTATTCATTCCGGCTGCTGTTTATGACCTTTCACGGAAAAAACCACTCAAAGAGGTCCCTCAAACGCCATCTTCAGGAATCGCCCGGGGTCGTGACCACGCCGCTGGTCTGCCTGGCGGTCCCGTCCGTCATTGCGGGGTTCTGGTTTTTTGGTGCGGTCCTGAACGGCGAATTCTTCGGCAGTTCGATATTCGTCCTGGACCAGCATGATGTCACCCGGGAACTGGCGGCGGGCTACCAGGGGAAAACCGGGATTGACCTGGTATTCTCGGCCATCCTGCATGGTGTCGTCACCCCTCCTTTCTGGCTGGCGGTGACCGGCATTTTCCTGGCCTGGTACTGTTACTGCAAAAACACCGAATTGCCCGGGAAAATAGCCCGCACCTTTCTGCCGCTGTACCGCATCCTCGACAACAAATACGGCTTCGATATTTTGTATCAATCGGTCTTTGCCCGGGCCACCGTCCTGCTGGGAAGAGGGTTGTACAAGAATGCGGATGCCGGACTGATTGACGGCTTCCTGATCAACGGGACTGCCAACGGCATCGCTGCTTTTTCCACCATCCTGCGACAGGTCCAGACCGGTTTCACCTATCACTACGCATTTGCCATGATCATCGGACTGTTCATGCTGATCCTGTTTTTTGTCTGGCTCTGACCGGGGAAACCACCGTACACGAAACACGCACAATGAGTCATGGACAGTAATCTGCTCAGCCTGCTTATCTGGTCTCCCGTGATCGCCGGCATCCTGGTCCTGGCGACCGGGGGGGACGAAAGGGCGGGCATCGCCCGCAAGCTGGCGCTTGGATTCTCGGTGGCCATTTTCCTGCTCAGCATTCCGCTGTATACCGGTTTTGACACCATGACCCCGGACATGCAGTTTACCGAGCACTACCCGTGGATCAGCGCGTTCAGCATCCACTACGCGCTGGGAGTCGACGGCATTTCCATGCCGCTGATCCTGTTGACCACGCTGCTTACCGTCGTCGTCGTCATTGCCGGCTGGCAGGTGATTACCGACCGTGTCGCCCAGTACATGGCGGCCTTCCTGATCATGGAGGGCATCATGATCGGGGTGTTCGCCTCCCTGGATGCGGTGCTCTTCTATGTCTTCTGGGAAGCCATGCTGATCCCGATGTTCCTGGTCATCGGAATCTGGGGCGGACCCAACCGGATTTATGCCACCATCAAGTTTTTCCTGTACACCCTGCTGGGCTCACTGCTGATGCTGGTCGCGATCCTGTATCTCTACAACGCCAGCGGCGGCAGCTTCAGTATTCTGGACTACCATGCACTGCCGATCGGACTCCAGCCGCAGATCCTGGTTTTCCTGGCTTTTTTCTGCGCATTTGCCGTCAAGGTGCCCATGTTCCCGGTGCACACCTGGCTGCCCGATGCCCATGTCGAGGCCCCGACCGGCGGCTCGGTCATCCTGGCTGCCATCATGTTGAAGATGGGAGGATACGGATTTCTCCGCTTCAGCCTGCCCGTCACCCCGGATGCCAGCCACGAACTGGCCGGATTCGTCATCGCACTTTCCCTGATCGCAGTGGTGTATATCGCCCTGGTTGCCCTGGTGCAGCAGGACATGAAAAAGCTCATCGCCTACTCTTCCATTTCCCACATGGGATTTGTCACTCTCGGACTCTTCGTCTTCAATGCCCAGGGGGCCGAAGGGGCGATGATGCAGATGATCTCCCACGGATTCATCTCCGGGGCACTGTTCCTGTGTGTCGGGGTGCTGTATGACCGGATGCACTCCCGCCTGATCGAAAGCTATGGCGGTATTGCCACACCCATGCCGGTCTTTGCAGCCTTCATGGTGCTCTTTGCCATGGCCAATTCAGGCCTCCCCGGCACTTCCGGTTTCGTGGGGGAATTCCTGGTGATTCTCGGTGCATTCCAGGCCAACCCCTGGTTTGCCATCCTGGCCGCCCTGACCCTGGTTTTCGGGGCCGCGTACACCCTGTGGATGATCAAGCGCGTGGTGTACGGCAAGGTGGCCAGCAACGCGGTGGCCGCCCTGGATGACCTGAATGGCCGGGAAATCCTGATGCTGTCCATCCTCGCAGGGATGGTCCTGCTGGTGGGCATCTGGCCCAACCCGTTTCTTGAAGTCATGCACGCTTCCATCGACAACCTGGTACAGCATGTGGAAGTGTCCAAATGCCCCGTGATCTGCCGGTAACCGAGCCATGAACCTGCATACCCTACAAACAGCACTGGCGATTCCCGACCTGTTCCTTGCCGCCATGGCCTCCGTCATTCTTGTTCTCGGGCTGTTTGCTGACGAGAAGAAACGCGACCTCCTTTGCTACTGGCTCAGTGTGGCGACCCTGGTTTCAACGGCGTTCCTGGTGATCGCGGATTTTTCCACCGAATCCGCGGTCGCATTCAATGGCCTGTTCGTTGACGACCCGATGGCGGACCTGTGCAAGGTTGCGATCTGCCTCCTGTCCGCCGTTGTGTTCATCTACGGCCGGGACTACAACCGGCAAAGGGGCCTGTTCAAGAACGAATACTATGTGCTGGGCCTGTTTGCGGTTTGCGGGATGATGGTCATGAGTTCCGCCAACCACCTGCTCACCCTGTACCTGGGACTGGAACTGATGTCCTTGTGCCTGTATGCCATGATTGCATTTTACCGCGATGACCAGCTGGCGGTGGAATCCGCGATGAAATATTTTGTGCTCGGAGCCCTGGCCTCCAGCATCCTCCTGTACGGCATGTCCCTGTTGTACGGAATGACCGGTTCCCTGGCACTGCCGGCCATCGCCACGCAACTTGCGGGAGTCGAACCCGGTGACCTGTCCCTGGCCCTGGCCGTTGTATTGGTTGTGGTGGCCCTGGCGTTCAAGCTCGGGGCCGTGCCGTTTCACATGTGGGTACCGGATGTGTACCATGGCTCGCCGACCTCCACGACCGCTTTCATCAGTGCCGCCCCCAAGATCGCGGCGTTCGCCATTGTTCTGCGGCTGCTCATCGGCGGGCTGGGGGACCAGCACGGACTGTGGCAGGAAATGCTGGTCATCCTCGCACTTCTTTCCGTGGCGGCAGGCAACATCATCGCCATCGCGCAGAAGAACCTGAAACGGCTGCTTGCCTACTCCGCCATTTCCCACATGGGGTTTTTCCTCTTCGGCATCCTCAGCGGTACCGCAGCCGGTTACAGTGCATCGCTGTTTTATGTCCTGGTCTACGCGACGATGAGCGGTGCGGCCTTTGGACTGATCCTGTACCTGTCCGGAAAGGATTTCGAGTCGGACCGGTTGAGTGACCTCAGGGGACTGGGCCGGCGAAGTCCGGGGATTGCGCTGATGGTGCTGATCCTGATGTTCTCCATGGCCGGGGTTCCCCCGACGGCCGGGTTTTTCGCCAAACTGTCCGTGATACAGGCACTGGTGGATGCCAACCTGGCCTGGGTTGCCGTGACCGCGGTCATCCTGGCGGTGATCGGTGCATACTACTATCTGCGTATTATCAAACTGGTTTATTTCGACCCGCCGGAAATTGAACGGCCGCTCAACAGCCCTGCCGACCATCAATACACGCTGGCACTGAACGTCTTCCTCATTGTCGCCATTTTGCCCTGGATCGGAAAACTGATCAGCCTGTGCAACCAGGCCATTGCCCGGTTTGTCTACTGAGCATGGCTGTTGGCCGGAACCGCCCCCTCGGAGTTCCAGGGAAACGACCCCCTGGCGCAGCGTGCACATGACCCGATGAAAAAAACCAGTCTCGGCATCTTTTTCGGCGGTCGCTCCTGTGAACACGAAGTATCCGTGCGGTCGGCACGGTCCATACTGAAGGCCATCGACCGCAACCGGTACCAGGTTCACCTGGTCGGGATCGACAAGGGCGGTCGATGGCACCTGTCCGATGATCTCGACAAGATCACCCATTCCGGCGCCGTGGAACCTTTCGCCGGGGACCCGGCTGCCTCCACGTCCGTCTCCATGGCTCTCCACCACCAGGGGAATCTGACCGGTCCGGCGAAAGGGACCGGCCTGGCAGAACGGGACCGTCCGTCCGTCCCGGCACTGGATGTCATTTTCCCGGTACTGCACGGCACATTCGGGGAGGACGGCACCCTGCAGGGAGTCCTGGAAATGGCGGGCATTCCCTATGTCGGGTGCGGCGTTGCCGCGTCCGCCCTCGCCATGGACAAGGCCCTGTCAAAAAAAGTATTCGAGGCGAACGGGATTCCCCAGGCCAGGTATGCCGTCCTGACCCTTTTCGACTGGCGGGAAAACCGGCACCTGGCCCTGTCCACCACGGAACAGTTGCTGGGGTATCCGGTCTTCGCAAAGCCCGCCAATCTCGGCTCCAGCGTCGGCATCAGCAAGGCGAAAAACCGGGACGAACTGACCCGGGCCATCCGGACGGCTTTCGAATTCGACAACAAGATTGTCCTCGAGGAATCCATGGAAAACTGCCTGGAGATTGAATGTTCGGTTCTGGGCAACCAGGACCCCGAAGCCTCCGTACCCGGAGAAATCATCCCGGGCGCTGAATTCTACAACTATGAGACCAAGTATCTGGATGACAAGTCCCGGCTGGTCATTCCCGCCCCGCTGGACCGCCAGGCCACTGAACGGGTCCAGTCACTGGCCCTCGCGGCTTTCCGGGCCATCGATGGCAGCGGGCTGGCACGTGTGGATTTCTTCGTGCACCGGGAAACCGGGGAAATCACACTGAACGAAGTCAATACCCTGCCCGGGTTCACCCCCATCAGCATGTATCCGCAATTGTGGGCCGCCAGCGGCGTTCCCTACGCTGAACTCATCAACCGCCTGATTCAACTGGCTCTTGAACGCCATCATTCCAGGCAATCGATCAAACGAATATTTTAGGGAATGATGCCCCGGTCCCCGTCCATGGCGACAGCCGGCGGAGCCAGGACATTGGCAGCGCTCCCGTGTGTGCCGGGGCCACCTGCTCCGGGACCGGCCGGCCCTTTTGCGACAGGGGGCCCGGTATTCGGCCATCCTGACGGGAGACTTTCTCCCGCCAGGTCCCGGCCCAGCCTCCAATTGCGGTAAAATAGCGCAACCATCCACACCACATCCCAGCCTTGTCTGCCAGCCATCCACTCCAGGCGTTCCTGAAAAAATATCCGGACACCCGCTACCTCGATGTTTTTTACTGCGACCTGTCCTGCATCGTCCGGGGCAAGCGATACCCCATCGGACAGGCGGAAAAAATATTCGATTCAGGGGCGATGACTCCCGGCTCCTGTTTTCTGCTGGCGGTGACGGGAGAATCCATGGACCCGGCAGGCATGGGATTCACCGATGGCGACCCGGACGAAATCGGCCGGCCCATCCCCGCGACCCTCGGCCCCGCACCCTGGACCCAGGTACCGGTGGCCCAGGTGATGCTGACCCTGGAAAGCCTGGACGGCACCCCGTTCTACTACGAACCCCGGAATGTCCTGCGTCGTGTCCTCGACCGGTTTGATGACCTGGGCCTGCGTCCCGTGGTGGCTTTTGAACTGGAATTCTACCTGGCCGATGCCGGGCGCGGCGGGTCGGGGGGGATCCTGCCGCCCCGGTCACCGCTGACCGGACGACGTCCCGATACCGCCCAGGTGTACAGCATGGAGGAGGTGGAGGAGTTTGCGCTGTACCTGGATGAAGTCACCACCACCTGCGCGATGCAGGGAATCACCACCGGCGCGATTTCCGCGGAATATGCGCCCGGCCAGTTTGAAATCAACCTGCAGCACCGCGATGACCCGCTGGCAGCCGCAGACCAGTGCGTCATCTTCCGCAGAACGGTCCAGGGGATTGCCCGGAAACACGGGCTGCAGGCCAGTTTCATGGCCAAACCCTACCCGGACCAGGCCGGAAGCGGATTGCACCTGCATATCAGCCTGCTGGACGACCGGGGAACCAATGCACTGGATGGAGGAGGCCGGTACGCAACGCCGGCCTGCGGCTCCCGGTTGCTTTTTCACGGCATTGGCGGGCTCCGGGAAACCATGGGGGATTCCATGGCCATCTTTGCACCGAATGCGAATTCCTACCATCGGTTTGTGCCCAATATCTTCGTTCCGGTCACTCCCTGCTGGGGGTACGAGAATCGCAGCGTGGCGATGAGGATTCCGAAAAGCCCGGGGAAGGCCCGCCGGATTGAACACCGCGTGGCCGGGGCAGATGCCAATCCCTACCTCACCCTGGCAACCCTGCTCGCGGCCATACACCATGGAATCCGCAACCAGGTCGACCCGGGGGAGCCCGCTGCGGGCAATGCGGGGAAAGCCGCCGACCCCGACCTCCCGCTGGATATCGAACGCGCCCTGGCCCGCTGCCAGCAAAGTGCCTTTCTGTCACGGTACCTCGGTGCGGACTACATCCGGGCCTACACCGAGTGCAAGCTGAACGAATACCACGCTTTCAGCCAGTCCGGCGATTCCCCGATCCAATGGTATTTCTGACCCGTGCTTCCTGATTTGAATGACACCGAACCCCACAACCAGCCATGAAAAACCCACGATACGACATCTTGTTTGAACCGGTCCGGATTGGCCCGGTAACGGCCAGAAACCGCTTTTACCAGGTCCCTCACTGTAACGGGCTGGGCCACCTGTTTCCAAAAGGGGAGGCGTCCATGCGCGGCATGAAAGCACAAGGCGGCTGGGCCGTGGTCTCCACCCAGGAAGTGGATATCCACCCCAGCACCGATGTTTCCCCCTATATCGAAGGCCGGTTGTGGGACCGGGAAGACATGAAGCGGTTGCAACTGATGGTCGATGCCGTGCACGAACACGGGTCCCTGGCGGCCATCGAAATCACCCACAACGGACATGCCAGCACCAACCGGCACAGCCGGCTTCCCACCATGGCCGTGGCTGAAATGCTCATCGACGGCTACGACCCGGTACAGAGCTATGCGATGACCAAGCAGGACATTGCCAATGTCAGGCGATGGCATCGGCGGGCGGCCCTGCGGTCCCGTGAAATCGGATTCGACATCATCTATGTCTATGCGGCCCATGACCTGGCCCTGCCCTTTCATTTCATCTCCCCGAACCGGAATACCCGGACCGATGAATACGGCGGCAGCCTGGAAAACCGTGTCCGGCTGCTGCGTGAAATCCTGGAAGACACGAAAGACGCCGTGGGAGACACCTGCGGGATTGCCCTGCGTTTCGCCGTGGACGAGATGATGGGCAACCAGGGCATTGTTGCGGAAAACGAAGGCCGGGAGGTCATCGAGATGCTCGCTGAATATCCGGATATCTGGGACGTGAATATCAGTGACTGGCAACACGATTCCCAATCCTCCCGGTTTTCCGGGGAAGGCTTCCAGGAACCGTACACGGCCTTTGTCAAGCAGGTGACCAGCAAACCGGTTGTGGGGGTTGGCCGATTCACCTCCCCGGATACCATGGTTTCCCAGATCAGACGGGGCATTCTGGATATGATCGGTGCGGCACGGCCCTCCATTGCCGACCCCTTCCTGCCGAAAAAAATTGAAGAAGGCCGGTTGGAGGATATCCGCGAATGCATCGGATGCAATATCTGTGTCTCGGGAGACATGACGGTCTCACCCATCCGATGTACCCAGAACCCGACCATGGCGGAAGAATACCGGAAGGGATGGCATCCTGAATCGATAGAGCCCAGGACCGGCAAGGATGCCGTGTTGATCGTCGGGGCCGGCCCGGCCGGACTGGAAGCTGCGATGTCCCTGGGCAAACGCGGCTACCCGGTGACCGTGGCCGATGCCGGGGAAAATCCCGGTGGACGCGTTGACCGGGAAAGCCGGCTGCCGGGACTGTCGGCATGGAAACGGGTGGTGGACTATCGAATGGGCCAAATCGAAAAACTGGACAATGTGGAGGTTCACCTGCAAAGCGCGCTGACCCCGGCACAGATCCTGGAATTTGCCGGGGCGCTCGGAGTACAGCATGTCGTCTGTGCCACCGGCTCCAGGTGGGACCCGGGCGGTATCGGTCGACAACACCGCCAGGACATCCCCCGCAGCCAGAACGCCTGCGTCGTCACACCCGACGACGTGATGGCCGGCACGACCGCTTTCCGCGGACCGGTCGTGGTGTATGACGACGACCACTACTACATGGGCGGCGTGATTGCCGAAGCGCTGGTCCGGCACCATACCGCGGTCACACTGGTCACCCCGGCTGCAGATGTCTCCACCTGGACGCACAACACGCTTGAACAGCGCTACATTGAACGGCACCTGCTGGATTGCGGGGTCCGGATCATCGAAAAACACGAACTGAAGTCCATTGCGCCCGATGCACTCCTCATCGCGCATTGCGTGAGTGGAACCACCCAGTCGCTGGAGGCCGGCTCCGTGGTCATGGTGACCGCACGGCGGCCACAGGAGTCTCTCTTTTTTGAACTGGACGGGGACCGGGAGGGCCTGGAAGCCGCTGGCATCAAGTCCGTATCCCGGATCGGCGATTGCCTGGCGCCCTCCACCATCGCGGACGCGGTCTACCAGGGCCATCGTTTCGCCCGGGAGTTCGGCCGGGACCTCGACCCGGACCGGGTGCCTTACCGGCGCGAATACGTACAAATCTGACCCGGCCCCCCGTCGGCACAATCCGGGCAACCGGCTCCCGGCTCTCAGGGCCGGTCCCGGCTGGCCATATAGTCGTCGATCGACAGGTTGGGGGACGGCAACAATGCCGCCAGCCCGGATTCGCCACGCTCTTTCAGGCGGCGCTGTGCTTCAAAAAGGGTCTGTCCCGCCGAAGTGGATGAAATTTTCAGAACAGAAGCGATTCCCGCGAGGGCGTCGGACTCATTGTCCACTTCGACACACCCCATGAGCAGGCTCAAACGGATCAGGTCCGTTCCGGCGGCATCGACCGCTTCTTGGCCCAGTCGCCGGAAGGTAATCACCGGTTTCGTCGCCCGGACAAACAGGAAGTCTCCCTCTTCCGCCTGGCAGGAGGCCGCGGCCAGCCGGAGCGACCCGATGGATGCGCCCAGCAGGGACGTCAACGGCCAACTGAACGTCAACGGCCCGACCACCGTGTCGGCCTCGATTTTCTCGCCAATGTTGCACCCGATTTCCCGGGAGAACGCATTCGGAACGGAGCAACCGCTCCCCCTGACCAGGTTTTTCTTCACCGCCACCCGCCAATACCAGGTGCCGTCCCCGTCCTGGTAGCACGCCGCCGTATTGTCCAGGTCGGTGGAAACGGTGAAATCACCCGTATCCCTGACCCGGACCACACCGTTTGCGTCTTTCTCAAAGAACGGCGTATGAATGTAAGCGGCCACGGATCCCGGCTTCACGCCATGCACCCGTGCCAGTTTTTCAACCAGCTGCGCATAGGGAACCCGGCCTTCTCCGGCTTCCAGTTCCCGCATGATCGCCCCCGTGATCCCCGTGTATTCCTCATATCCTGCGGCCCCCGCCAGGACAAAATCACTCTGCTTGTTGATCCTCCAGCATCCCGGGTCGGCAATCAGGCGCTGCCGGAAGCTGCGAACACTGGTGACCCCCAGCACGGCCACCATCTCCTCCACCGACACCGGTCGGTCATGGTAACGCAACAGCGCCCGGGCCCTGTCCGGGATATTGCCAGTGATGCAGATATACCCTTCCTCGACCGGCGTGAAGTGGTCAAGCCGTGCAATCCAGGCATCGTGAAATCCTTCGTTGAAACCAAACTGTGACAGCGTCTCATTGACCACCGCCGCGGTCACGACGCCACGTTCATTGCGACGGCCCAGCAACGCTTCTTTGGTGGACTGTTCCAGATTCTCTTCCGCCCGCAGCCAGTCCCGGCTTTTTCGGTACGGCCCCGCCAGCCAGAGCATCACGGCCCGGGCAAACCCCGCCGGAAGGCCTTCCATGTCCTTCGTGGACTCGTCCAGGACCTCCCGGATCAGGCGGTCCCCGGCCGGCACCCCGACCCCCAGCTTCTCCCGCACGACTTGCGCCCGTCGAAGAACCGACCCGTAATGGCTGGTTTTCAACTGGTTCAGGGAGGCAAGTGCCTTTTTTTCCACTTGCCTGACCCGCTCCCTGGAGACTCCATAGTGTCTTCCCAGCACCTTGAGATTGACCGCCTCTCCGGAACTGAGGGTGCGTTTCAGCAAGATCTCCCGTGACCGGTCATTCACCCCGCCCAGTGCCCGGGACATCAGTGCCGGAACCGAATACCGGTCGGCCAGGTCCCCGGCCAGGTCCCTGGCTCCGCCGTTCCGGATCCATGCCCATTGCTGCTTGATCTCGGGGGGCCAGTCTTCCCGGGCAGCGGGCAATACCGCTTCCAGGGTCTCCAGGTTCTGTTCCCCCGCGGCATAGGCGGCCAGCATCCGGAATGCGGAGTCGATTTGTTCGGTCAGCAAAGCCGCTGTCCGGGGCCGTTGCCCGGTCTGCGGGTCCTTCGCCGCCCCCGCCAGCAGGAATTCGCCGGCAGCCTCCACCACCGACAGGAATTCGATGGCACAGGAGTGGCCCATCCGCGGCACGGACAGGACATCTGCGATGGTGAGGGGATGCCATATCAATTGGTCCTGGTGTTTTCTGACACAGGTCCGCGTGCGGGTGGAGAGCGGCAGGTACTGAATCTGCTGGTTCAACGGTTCACCGGACAGGACCGGCAAATGCGACAGCGCCAGCAACCGCGGCCCGACTTTCCTGACAAGGTCCTGCAGGCAATGCTTGTCGACCGAATCCACCTCCTGCCACAGATGCTGGTTCAGTATCCCCAGCGTTGCCTGCTCGCCCAGGACTTTCCTGAGCGAAGAAGGGGCGGGCAGGTGTCCGATCACGGCAACGATCACCTCGGGCAACAGGGGAGTCGGTGCCCGGCCCCATGGTTGAATGTCGAAGATGGATACGGCCAAGTCAATCCGCCCGTATCCCGGTGAAAACAGGTGCTGCAAATCCGGTCATTTCTATCATGGGTAAAAACAGGTCAACGGGCCGGGGGACGGTCCGGCGACAGTTTGACTGCAACCGGGAACATGGATCCGGTGCGCGGTCCCGCACCGGACAGACCCGTGCCGGAAAGCATCATAACACGGTTCACGGGAGCTTTCGAGGAGAAGTCGCGCAGGAGGATTTTTCGACCCGCCCAACCCGTTGATTTTTCACCGGACCGGGCTTCATCCCTGGCCGGCTGTGCCCCGGCCCTTCCAAACCGGAAATGGTTCCGGCAATCCGGGCCATGCCCCCGGGTACTATGGCATCAGGCAGCCGGGCCGGCCGGAAGCAATGGCGGTCACCAGGGTACTGACGAAAAGCTCGCCGTCAATATCATTTTTGATGTGGTTGATGTCCTGGGTAATCCGGGTTTCTATGGAGGTGGCCCCCGCCGACACGGCCATTCCGTGGGCCTCGTCCCTTGCGATGGCGACGGCCCGGTCAAGGGCCTTCTCCAGGTGATCAAACTTGATGGGGTCCCCCTTGTGGAACAGGTAGAATACCCCGAATTCAGGTTGCGTGACCGTGACATGGGAAATCTGCACAACGGCTCCCATGACGGCGCCGATGGCGTTGGCGGTCTCGGCATGCTCCGGAAGATGGAGATCCACACCCAGTTGCCGGGCCACTTCAGGGAAATAGTCTCCGGCGGGTCCGCCCACCCCGATAATCGGGTAATTGCGGGCAAATGCCAGTTCAAACAACGGCAGGGCTTTCCCCGGATTGTCCGGTTTCAGGATAATGTCGGCAAGCAATTGGGTCACATTCCTGGACTTGGAATCGGCCAGTTTCCCATGCTGGTTCAGTCCGGCTTCAATCAGTTTCTGGCTGATATTCCGGGTCACCAGTGCAAAGACCTCCCTGCAGGGGGCGATGGCATCCCCCAGCTCCCAACTCCCGCACCCGTACAGGCTGCGCATCTGGCGTGCCCAGATTTTCGCTCCGATTTCCGCTGCCACGCCGTCCCAGTGATCGCTCATGCCCAGGACATGGGTCGCGTCCGAAGGGGTGAACCCGCTGTAGATCACCAGGCCGAGCCGCTCCATTCTGGCAATGGCGCGAAGCACGGGACGGTTGTCGACCAGGGCCTCCAGTTCCATCGGGCCGAGCTGCAGGCGTTTCCACGCTTCCAGTTCGATTTCACTGAGATGGCGGATCAATACCTCGTTTTTCTGCAGTGGCAGCGCAAATTTATTGTTTCTGGGGCTGGGCGGAGCACTCCACTGGCGCCGGAGTGCGGGCAACACTTCCGGGAACTGGCTCGCAAGCAGGCTGACCGGCACTACCCGCCGTTGGGAAATATCGAGTTTCGCCCGGAAACGGACCTCACTGTCCCCGCCAAGCCCGATGGAAAAAACCCGGATCGCCTCCACCATGGGCTGCCAGTCGCCAATCCTGGCCCCGTCTTCGCACAATTCGGGCTGACCATCCGTGACAATGGCGATATCCGTCGTCGTACCCCCGATATCCACCACGATGCCGTTTTCCTGCCCGCTCAGTGCACAGGCCCCGATCACACTGGCCGCAGGCCCGGACAGCACCGTTGCCACCGGCTGCAGCAAGGCCGTTTCCGCATTGACCAGGGAACCATCGCCCTTGACAATCATCAGGGGCGCACAAATGCCCTGCCGGTCCAGGATGCACTCCACCGAATTGATCAGGGCCTGGATATACAGGATCATCCGGGCATTGAGTGCAGCGGTCAACGCCCGGCGGGGGGCACCGAGATTCGAAGCGAGTTCATGCCCGCAGGCCACCGGCTTGCCCGTCAATTCGATGACCAGCGATCTCAGTGCCTTTTCATGGGAGGAATTGCGTGTGCCGAACATGCCGGAAATCGCGTACGCCGAGACCTGGTCGTTTTGCCCGGCAATTGCCTCTTCCGCCCGGGCGAGGTCCAGCGGCACCAGTTCATCGCCCGTCGCGTTGTGGCCGCCGTCCAGCAAGGTGATGAGATCACGCTCCATGATTCGGGTCAGTCCGCTCTTGATCACCTGCGGCTCACTGTAACCCGGCAACAGTACGGCCACCGGTGCTCCCCGGCCCTCAACCACTGAATTCGTGGACAGCGTGGTGGAAAGCGCCACCAGGTTGACCTGGTCCAGAAGAGCCCGGGGCAAAGAGGAAATGGCCTGGGCAATGCCGAGGGTCAGGTCAAAGCTCGTGGTCAGGCTTTTGTTCTTGGCAACCACGGATTGCCGTTCATCGACAATCACCGCGTCGGTGTAGGTCCCTCCGGTATCAATACCCAGTTGACAAGACATGAGATAACAGGCCTTCCGGTTTAAAGGCGCGATTCTAATTCAATTTCTTCCCGTGAAATACCCGTCCCGGGCCGGTAGGGGGACGCAAGCCGGGGGCCGGTCAGTTTTCGAACCTTCGGACCAGCCTCTCAAAGTACTTGCCGGTATGGAAACCTGCATGCTCCGCCTGGTACCGGAATGCCCCGCCTTCCGGGCAGGCCGCCCTGGCCAGGCAGGTTTCCCGCCGGCAGGACGATTCCCGGTTCGATTTCAAATACCCGTAACAGGATTCGACATCGTACCGGGTCCCCGTAAACGCCTCAACGGGACAGGCCTGCAGACAGGGCTGTTCGACACAGCTGGCGCAGATATCCGGCCCGGCGGGCTTCCCGGAAAACTCCGGTATGCGGGGTCTCAGCGCCAGGGCAAACCGGTAGGCATGCCACAATCCGTATTCGGGATGGATCAGCATTCCCAGCCTGGAGGACTGCAGTGATTCCGATTTTCTTGCCCATTCCAGGAACGGCTGATGCGGCGGTCCGCCGAAAGGGAAGAAAGCCCTGCCGGAAAAATGTCTGGCCAGTTCCAGGCCCACCCCCTCACTCCAGCGGTCCAGCGGGTCCGGCCGGCCATCCGAGTATTCGGGCGAGACGGAAAAGCACTCCCATAACGAGGAGCCCGCATTGCCCAGCAACACCAGCGACCCGGCGGGCACGCCGTCGGCAATTTCCGGAATACCGTCATCACGGCCGGGGTGAAACCCGCCCCGGACCACCAGGCCGTAACGCCCGGAGAATTCAACTATCTCATCCAGCAGGGTGGTTGTGGGCATCCGCGGTATCCGGCCATGTCATCGGTTACTGTACCGTGCCTAGTGTATCAATATTTCCGGCTCGGGGCCTGCCGGATTGACCCGGTGGCCCGGCCTCCGGGGATGATCCCGGACAGGCGGCCCCGGTGGTTCGCATTCCGGGTCCCCGGTCCCGTCAGGACGGCGGTCGATACGACTTTACAGCTGCCGCCGTTGGGGGTACATTTCAACCGATCACTGCTCCGACAGATTCGCCATGCGGGAGGTGCAAGTCAAACCCTGTGCACAACTCCAGGTTACCCACGACGGGGACCTGTTGAACATTCACTGGCCCGGCCGGCCATCCAGCCGGTTTCATGCCGTTTGGCTGCGGGACAATGGCCAGGATGACCGGACGAGAGACCCGTCAAACCGGCAAAAACTGGTCAGGCTGCAGGATCTTCCGCCCCAAACCTCCATTCGTTCGGCCACCCTGGATGGCAACGGCCGGCTGGACCTGGTGTTTGCCCCGGACCATTGGCACACCCATATTGACCTGGAATGGCTGTGGAACCACCGGTACGACCGGAGTCCCCCCCGGGGACTGGTTCCGGACCACAGGACAACCTGGGATTCCGGGATTTTCGATCGCATACCCGTGCTGGAGTACGACGACGTCCGTTCCGACCCGGCCAGGTTGCTGCAATGGCTGGAAACCATTGACCGTTTCGGCGTTTCGGTGATGAAGGGGCTGCCCGAAAGAAATGCCGCCATTTTGGATGCCATCGCACTGTTTGGTTTTGTCCGTGAAACCAACTACGGGAAATATTTCGAGGTCCGTTCGGAAACAAATCCTGCCAACCTGGCCTACACACCGCGGGGATTGCAGCCCCATACCGACAACCCCTATCGGGACCCCGTCCCCGGACTGCAGTTCCTGGGCTGTATCGAGAACCGTGCCCAGGGGGGCGAGTCCGTGGTGGTCGACGGGTTCCGGGCAGCGGAAATCCTGCAGCACGAATCCCCGGAGGGTTTCGCGCTGCTTGCCCGCTATCCCGCACAATTCGAATTCAGGGGAATGAAGGGAGTCCATCTGCAATCTGCACGCCCCATGATCGAATGCTCCGGCCATGGACAGCTGGCCGGTGTCCGGTTCAACAACCGTTCCTGCGACGCCTTGACGGCGGTTCCATTCGAAAAAATGGCGGCGTACTATACCGCCTACCGCAGGCTGGGCGAACTGGTGGAGTCCGCCGACCTGCAGGGGGTTTTCAAACTGGAGCCCGGCGATGTTCTGGTGACCGACAACACGCGGGTGCTGCATGGCAGGACGGCCTATCACGGGGAGGGAAACCGATGGCTGCAGGGGGCCTATGCCGACAAGGATTCCCTGGGAAGCAAGATCCGCATCCTGAAACAGGAGGCCGGTCCGGGTGCATCCTGAAGTCGACAGGGGGAACCTCCTCGAATACCTGGCGGATATTTTCAACCGCAGGGGGACGGATTCCTACCTGGGTGAAGCGGTCAGCATGACCGAACACATGCTGCAGACGGCGCAGAATGCGGAACGGGCCGGAGAATCGGGGGCGATGATCACAGCCGCCCTGTTCCACGATATCGGGCACTATGCCGGAGAATTCCCTGAAAACCACATGGACCTTGGCCTGGACAACCACCATGAAGTCCTGGGAGCCGCGATCCTCGAAAAATTCTTTCCCGAGGAGGTCACGGAACCCGTTCGATGGCACGTCGATGCGAAACGGTATTTATGCGCCATTGACCCCGACTACTTCGGCACGCTCTCCTCCGCCTCGGTCAGGACCCTGGCTCTGCAGGGCGGACCCCTGGATGCCGGCCAGGTGGCTGAATTCGAGAAGAACATCCACCTGGATTCCATCATCCGCCTCCGCAAATACGATGACAGCGGAAAAACCCCCGGCGTCCGCACGCCCGGGATCGGCTATTACCTGGAATTTGCCCGGGAACTCCTGGGTTAGGGATGCAGCCGGTCCCGGCACCCGGGCCGCACACTAGCGCAAGCGACCGTACAGCTGAATGCGGTTGATATCCTCCAGCAGGGCATGAAAGGGCAGCACCTGCCGGAGCCGGCGGACCAGGGGCACGTATTCCAGTTCCTTTTCGGCAAACCGATGCGTTCCATTGCCGATATCCTGCCGCAATGACTTCAGGTAATCGGCCATTTGCCGGCAATGCGGGACCAGATCCGCCAGCTCATCCTCCATCTCCTCGTCCATGCAAAACGCCATTTCCTCGAGTTCGAAAATCGCCTCATCCACCAGTTCCAGCAATTCAGGGATGTTGCGGGCGGAATACATGGACGGTTCCCGGCGGACTCACCGGACCGGCAGGAGGGGTCCCGGGCGGGAACAGGCGCGGCATGGTTCCGTCCAGCGGTTCACCGGAATGATTCAGGCTTTGGGCAGGGTCACCCCTGTCTGCCCCTGGTATTTCCCTCCCCGGTCCCGGTAGGAAACCTCGCACTCTTCATCGGACTGGAAGAAAAGCACCTGGGCGACCCCTTCATTCGCGTAGATTTTTGCCGGCAAAGGCGTGGTGTTGGAGAACTCAAGGGTCACAAACCCTTCCCACTCCGGCTCAAGTGGCGTCACATTGACAATAATCCCGCACCGCGCGTAGGTGCTCTTGCCCAGGCACATGGTCAGGACATCCCTGGGAATGCGGAAATATTCCACCGTGCTGGCCAGGGCGAACGAATTGGGCGGGATGATACAGACCTCCCCGGTGAAGTCGACGAAACTGTTTTCGTCAAACCGCTTGGGATCCACGATCGCGGAATTGATATTGGTGAAAATCTTGAACTCGCTGGAGCAGCGGATATCGTAGCCGTAACTGGAGGTGCCGTAGGAAATCACCCGGCCGCGTTCAGACCGGGAAATCTGGTTGGACTCAAAAGGCTCAATCATGCCGCAGGATTCGGCCATGCGACGAATCCATCTGTCGGATTTGATCGCCATCAATTCTGCTGGATGACAATATTGGGAAACCGGGAGCTGAAATCCTTTTTGCGCATGGACAATTTGGCACTGGCATTGCGCGCAATCCGTTTGTAGTTCCCGGAGATCCGGCCATCGGGGTCGGCAACCACCGAAGGGCGTCCACTGTCGACCTGTTCCCGTATCGACCGGTCCAACGGCACCTCTCCCAGGAAATCCGTCCCGTACTGTTCCGCCATGCGGGTCCCGCCCCCCGAACCGAAGATATGCTCCTCATGACCGCAATTCGAGCAAATGTGGGTGCTCATGTTTTCAATCACTCCCAAAATCGGGATATCCACTTTTTCAAACATCTTGTAGGCCTTGCGGGCATCGAGCAAGGCGATGTCCTGCGGAGTCGTCACAATCACCGCACCGGAAACCGGCACTTTCTGCGCCAGGGTGAGCTGGGTATCGCCGGTGCCGGGAGGCATGTCCACAATCAGGTAATCGAGGTCTTTCCACCGGGTATCGTTCAGCAGCTGCTCCAGCGCCTGCGTGACCATGGGTCCCCGCCAGATCATGGGAGACTCCTCATCCACCAGGAAACCGATGGACATCGCCTGGATGTGGTAGCTGTTCATGGGCTCCAGGCTTTTGCCGTCCCGGGACTGCGGCTGCCCGCTGACACCGAGCATGCGCGGCTGGCTGGGTCCGTAGATGTCCGCATCCAGGATCCCGACCGATGCCCCTTCCGCAGACAGCGCCAGGGCCAGGTTGACCGACAATGTCGACTTGCCGACCCCTCCCTTTCCCGAGGCGACGGCAATGATATTCTTGACTCCCCTGAGAGGCTTGACTCCTTCCTGCACTTCATGGGAGGCGGTATTGGAAGCCACCTGCACCCGGGCGCCGGGAATCACATCCTGTACAATCCGGACCAGCTCGGGTTCCCAGCTCTTCGCGGGATAGCCGAGTTCAATGTCGATGCTCACCGCATCGCCGTCCACTTCAATTTTCCGGACCGATTTCCCGGTAACCAGGTCGGTCCGGGTATGGGGGTCAGTCACACCGGCCAATAATGTTTCAACTGCTTCCTTATTCATGTCAATGCGTTCAATGTTTCAGTGTTGGCTCCCGGACGGCTCGGGCTTGCCGGCCGTGATCCTGAACCGGTTCGGTACGGGGTCAATTTTTGACCGTTTGTGGCCGGGTTTGAATATAATCAGGGCGCTATTGTAGCTTAACAAGTCCACGGGCTCTAAACAAATTTACCCTCCCCATGACCGAATCAAACCGTAAATTACTGGTCACCGGTGCCCTGCCCTATGCCAATGGACAGATCCACCTCGGCCACCTGCTCGAATACATCCAGGCCGATATCTGGACCCGGTTCCAGCGTCATCGCGGCCATGAGTGCTACTATGTCTGTGCCGACGATGCCCACGGAACACCCATCATGCTCAAGGCCGAGGAGGAGGGGGTCTCTCCCCAGGAGCTGATTGACCGGGTGGGGGTCGAGCACCGCCGGGATTTCGATGGTTTCCTGGTTGCTTTCGACAATTACCACACCACGCACTCTGCGGAGAACCGGCATTTTGTCGAGCTGATTTACCAGCGACTCAATGACCGGGGCCATATCACCCGTCGCACCATCAAACACCTGTTCGACCCGGAAAAACAGATTTTCCTGCCCGACCGGTTTGTCCGGGGCACCTGCCCGAAATGCGGGGCCGAAGACCAGTACGGTGACAATTGCGAAGCGTGCGGAAGCACCTACTCCCCGTCTGACCTGATCAATCCCAGGTCGGCCATTTCCGGGGCAACCCCGGAGGAACGGGAAACCGAACAGCTGTTTTTCAGACTGGGGGACTTCGAGGAATTCCTCACGAAATGGCTGGGGAAGCACACCCAGAAAGAGGTTGCCAACAAGCAAAAGGAACTGTTCGAAGAGGAGATGTTCGAGTGGGACATTTCACGGAATGCACCCTACTGGGGATTCGAAATTCCCGGAGAAACGGACAAGTATTTTTACGTCTGGATGGATGCGCCCATTGGTTACCTGGCGAGTTTCAGGAACCTGTGTGACCGGAAAGGTCTGGATTTCGACGAATACTTCAATCCGGGAAGCGATTGCGAGCTTTACCATTTCATCGGCAAGGATGTTGCCCGGTTCCACACCCTGTTCTGGCCCGCCCAATTGAAGGGGGCCGATTTCCGGACCCCGGACGGGGTGTGGGTCCACGGTTTCCTGACGGTCAACGGACAGAAGATGTCCAAGTCCCGGGGCACGTTCATCATGGCCAATACCTACCTGAATCACCTGAACCCGGAGTACCTGCGCTACTATTTCGCCGTGAAACTGGACAACAGCATTGACGACCTGGACCTGAACCTTGACGATTTCCAGACCCGTGTGAATTCCGACCTGGTGGGCAAGCTGGTCAATATCGCCAGTCGATGCGCCGGTTTTGTGAACAAACTGTTTGACGGAAAATTGAGTGCCGGCCTGCCGGACCCGGCCATGTTCGACGAATTTGTTGCCGCGGGTGACCGCATCGCGGACGCCTTTGAATCCCGCCGGTACAACCGGGCCGTCCGCGAGGTCATGGCCCTGGCGGACCGGGCGAACCAGTACATCGATGCGAAAAAGCCCTGGATACTGGTCAGGGATGCCGGGACCCGGAGCCAGGCGCAGGAGGTGTGTACCCAGGGCCTGAACCTGTTCCGGGTGCTGATCACTTACCTGAAACCCGTTCTCCCGCGAACCGCTGAAAACACCGAGGCATTCCTGAACATTCCTCCACTGACCTGGCAGGACAGCCGTTCGCCCCTGCTGGACCACGAAATCAACCGGTTCACTCCCCTGCTGACCCGAATCGAAAACAGGCAGCTTGAAGCCATGGTGGAAGAAACGAAGGCGGCAAACGTGAAAGGCCGGGCCACCGGGCCGCTGGCGGATGATCCCATCGCCGATGAAATCAGCATTGATGAATTCTTCAGGGTGGACCTGCGGGTGGCCAGGATCCGGGATGCCAGCCAGGTGGAGGGCGCAGACAAGCTGCTGCAGCTCACACTGGACCTGGGCGGGGAGACCCGCAATATTCTTGCCGGGATCAAATCAGCCTACGAACCCGGGGAGCTCAAGGGAAGACTGACCGTGGTGGTGGCCAACCTGGCACCCCGAAAAATGAAATTCGGCGTATCCGAAGGCATGGTGCTGTGCGCAGGACCCGGTGGCAACGATCTCTACCTGCTGGACCCCGACAGCGGTGCACAACCCGGCATGAGAATCCGGTAAACAGGCCGTTTCTCCCCGCTGCACCTGTGGCCGGGTCTTCGCCGTTCACCGGGTGCCGAGGCGGGGTCTCCCCGCTTTCGATGACCCCTCCCGGAGATTCCGCCCTGACGGGCGGCTGCCACGGGTTTTTTTAAAACAGCCAGGCTCGTCCCCACCCTTCACAAGCTCCCCTCAAGACCGGCCAATCGTACCGGTCCGGGGAAAAGAATGCGAAACGGGCCATTTACTCCCGACAAAAACAAAATTCAACCTTGACAAACACCACGCACATCCAAGCATAAACCTCGACACAAGACCCGCGTCGCTTCGCTCCGATGAGCGGCAACCTTCGTGTGGAATAGGCGGCAACCTTCGTGTGGAATAGGCGGCAACCTTCGTGTGGAATAGGCGGCAACC
>WTGA01000072.1:0-1308 GCA_011523765.1 Gammaproteobacteria bacterium | reverse complement strand
GCAACCTTCGTGTGGAATGGGTGGCAACCTTCGTGTGGAATGGGTGGCAACCTTCGTGTGGAATGGGTGGCAACCTTCAGTAATGGGATGGTCCGCCACAGGGGCGGACCATCCCATTAAATTATCCGGTTGCTTAACCAGGTATATAATTCCCAGATTTATCGGCGTACCGCCATTCAGTGCGAAGCACTCCGCCGCCGCCACGTGGGGTATGACTCGCAGCATGAGTTGCGCCTGCTTGAAATAGGGACTGTCCTTCATGCCGAATTCACCGATACCTTCCGCTGCAGACTCGTTTCAGGGACGGTGATGTTGTATTTGGCGTCCAGCCGCCCACCTTTGACTACCATGCGTTTGCCTTTACCAAAGTCCACCTTCGATAGGTCCAGTTTTTTAACCCAAGCATGGTTGCGGGCCTCTGCGAGAAACATGAACAGCCGCTTCACCTTCACCGACCGGCACTGCTCCAGCAGCAACTGCACCAAAAGCGGTCGCAAGGTGGTCAACCCCTCCATGAGCAGGTCGGCCTCTTCAAAGGATTCTTCCGCAGGCACGAGATACAGAACTTCCATCATGGCGCGTTCGGGTGCCGAAACGGTTATGGCATAAGCGGCCAATTCCTTTTTGGTAAGACCTGCATTCGGATAGTCGGTAAACAACTTGGTGGTGAAATAACGAAGCTCCACTCCCCAGCCATATTGCCGAAACCAGGCGGGCAGCCGGGTGCCGGAGTTGCCGAACAGTGATACGGTCCCACCCTTCCCTATCGCCAGAAAATGCGCATACCCTTGCATCTGTAGCGCCGTTTTGGCTCCCGCATGAATGGGTAGCTTCAATTGTTCCTGGAGGGCATGTAGGCCACCGGTCCACTCAACGGTGCCGCCAGCGCGCATGTAGGCACCCTGGCCGATGCGCTGTATCCAGCCACTTTTCTGATATTTGTGCACCAGTTGCTGGTAGGCGCCATGGGCCTTGAGCCAACGTGAAACCGCCACACTGGCCTGGGGCCATGCTGTGAGCAAGCGGTTTAATTTACTTCGAGATTCACTATCCATGTTTGTTAATCTAGTGTAAAAACAAACCTAGCTCAAGATAAAAGTTAGTATTTAAGTAAACCATACGACAAAAACATTCCATGCAGCCCATCTGGTTCTGCTGCCTACCAAATCGACGACAACCAGCCTGCTGGTCAGTAGATCAATAATCGAAATACGTTGATCCCAATAGAAAGTTTTTCATTTTTAATAATTGATCCGGATGGATTCCAAACAGGTAGTGGGGAGCTACAAGCGCCTCAGTGCGGTGGAA
>WTGA01000038.1 GCA_011523765.1 Gammaproteobacteria bacterium | reverse complement strand
CGTACCGTCGCGAGACCACGGGCGGGTTGGTGTCCGGTTGTTTTGAGAAGGCTGTATCCGAGTAAAGCTCGGCACAGCCTTTTTTGATTGGGACCGCGCCACTCCAATGCTAAGGTGGGGATTGCAGGGTGCGCGTCCCGGCATACAGTGTGCAGGCGGGTATTGCCTCCTGGCCAGTCCGTCCCGGGCTCGGGACGGCAAGGATGATTTCTCCCGGTGCCGGATTGGCCGGTCCAGCCTTGTGTTTCCAGTGGTCCGGCGATTGAAAATTCCCAGGATTCTTCCTGTCCAGCCTGTCTGAACAAGAGACGAAACCACTGACCATTGCCACGATTGCTGGGCGGCTACGCCGATCAGATGATTGTGAAAGCGCCTGAGTGCGGCCGATTTCCGAGAAGCGGCGGTATGGGTGCCTGCCTCATTCCGGGATTTCGAGGGCCCGCCGTCGCCTCGCCGGTATCGCACGATTCCCGCATTGGCTCGCGCGGGGAAATCGGTCAGGATCCGGGCTCCAGAAAACCGGGCAGATCAGCAATCTTCCCGCATCCGATCTGCGCCATGGTGCAGCGAAATTCTTCAGACAGGACATTCATGACATGGGCCGCACCCGGTTTGCCCATTGCGCCCACCGCATACATGAATGCCCGGCCTGCAAAAACAAAATCCGCACCCTTGCCCAGATAACGGATAATATCCAGGCCGGTCAATACACCACCGTCTGCGATCAGGGGGAAATCAGGGCCAACCGTATCCCGAATGGCCGGCAGGCAGTCAATCGCCGAAGGTGCGGCATCCAGTTGTCTGCCGCCGTGATTGGAAACGACAATGGCATCGGCCCCGATATGGAGGCAGTCCCTGGCATCGTCGGGATTCAGGACCCCTTTGACAATCAGGTTGTGGGGCCATTGGTCCCGTACCCGTTTCAGTCGCTCCAGGGAGGCATGTCCTTCGATCACTTCCTGGATGAACATGCCAATTTTCTCCAGGTTCGCGTTTTTGGGAAAAAATTCCCTGTAATTCTGAAACTGCGGAACGCCCGACAACAGGGTTTCCATGGCCCAGCGGGGTCGGCGTGCTGCATCACACAGGGTGCGCAGATTCAATCTGGGCGGTACAGACAAACCGTTCCGGATATCATGGTCCCGTCGGGTAACGGTTGGAATGTCAACGGTGATGATCAGATTTTCGTATCCGCAATCCAGAGCGCGTTTGAACAGGATTTCATTCAGCTTTTCATCTGCGCACATGTAATGCTGATACCAGGCATGTTTTCCGGCCACATCGGCGATTTCCCCAATGGAAGCCGTGGCAAAACCGCTCAGACAGAATGGAATGTTGTGGGATTGCGCCGCAGAGGCGAGGTGTTGGGCGGCCTGGGGCCAGATAATGCCCCCCAGGCCAACCGGAGCTACGCCAAACGGAAAATCATACTGCTCACCCAGGAAGGTGCAGCCGGTCCGGGGGTGATCGGCATTGCCAACCAGGTACCTCGGAATAATGATGACGTTGTCCAGGGCATCGCGGTTATTGCGCAGAGCGCTATGCAGTCCAATTCCTCCCGACAGGTAGTCATATGCGAACCGGGGGATCCGCTTTCGGGCCGCCTTGCGCATATCCCGGACGCTGGGGTATTTTTGTTCAATGTTCACGCCCCGAAGCGCCGGTCGTCAGGAAAAGTCGGGCAGGTTTTTCGCCATCCGGGATTCTTCCTTGGTGATGACCTCAATCAGGGCAGGTCGCCCCCGGGTATTTTCGTCCAGGCCACGCTGGATTGCCGGGACGATTTCCATGGCTTTTTCCACCCGTTCTCCATAGGCCCCCAGTGCGGTGGCAAGGTTGGCATAGTCGCCGCCCAGTTTGTGGATACCGTATTTTTCCGTGGCCACAGGATGGTACTGTGTATACCCGCCCATCACGCTGTTTTTGAACACGATGGTCAAGGTGGGGATGCCGCACCGGACCCCGGTTTCCAGGTCCATCCCCACCATCCCAATGGCCGCGTCTCCCATTATGTTCACGCAGGACCAGTCCGGTTTTGCCAGTTTCGCACCCTGGACCAGTCCCAGGCTCATACCGAGCTGGGTGGTTTTGCCCCAGCCGATGTACCCGTGGGGGACAATGGACTCCCAAAATGGTGTCAGTTGGTCCCGGGGGGATCCCGCTTCGTGCGTGACGACGGTTTTCCTGCGGTCGACAGTGTGCATCAGGTCCCGGATGACCCGGTACGGATTGATGGGTTCTTCATCCGATGACAGAAGAGGCAGCCACTTCTTGATGAAAACGGCCTTTCTTTCCCGCACCTCCGACGTGATTTCCGGCCGGAGATTCCGCAGGGTGTCCGCATTGGCGGAAAGAATGTTGGTCAGGGCCGCCAGAGTCGGCTTTGCATCACCGAGAATCCCCAGTTCGACCGGGTAGTCCTTGGAAAGATCACCTTCATAATTCGTTAGCTGGACCAGTGTTTTGCCCCGGGTCGGAAATGGGGTGATGTAGTCCGACTTGGTAAAGCTGGTCCCCAGGCCGATGATGAGGTCGGCCCGGTTGAGGAAGTCATTGACCGGGTCGGGTCGTGCGCCTCCGGCACAACCCAATGCAAGTGGATGGTTTTCAGGAAAGGCGCTCTTGCCGTTCAAGGTCGATGCGACCGGTATTCTGGCGAGTTCGGCCAGGCGCACCAGTTCTTCCGATGCCTGGGCATAGAGGATACCCTGGCCGGCAATAATCAGGGGATTTTTGGCCTTCAGCAGGATTGCGGTCAATTCACTGATCTGGCTGATATCGGCAACCGGTGTTGAACGGGACTGTATCTTGTATGAATCGGCCAGTTCGCTTCCCACTTCCTCGATGAACAGGTCTGCGGGGACTTCCAGGGTCACCGGGCCGGGCCGGCCATTTCTGACAATAGCGAATGCATTTTGCATCATTTGGGGGATGCGCCCGGCGTGAGGAACCGTTTCGCACCACTTGTTGATATGCTGCATGTTGCGGGATGCCCGGAAATTGGGAGAAACGCAGGCATCATTTCTGGCATAGCCTCCGGGGATGTGCAGGATGGGAACGTTGTCTGCGTAGCATTGGGCCACCGCACCCATGGCGTTTTCTGACCCCGGGCCGTATTGAACCGTGGTGCACCCGATCTTCCGGCCTGCACTCATCCGGGAGTAGCCATCTGCGATATGCAGGGCCTGACGTTCCTGGCGGACTATGATCGGCCGAATCCCGATTTTCGCTGCACTGTCCAGAATATCGGAATGTGGAAATGCGGGGATGAATTCCACCCCTTCCTTTTTCAGTATTTCGGCAATTAAGTCGGCACCGTTCATAGGATTGAATTGGTTCGTGAGTTGGGTTGAATCGGGAAAATGGGCATTATCGCAGGGCTTTGCCGGGCATCGCCGCTTCTTCATAGAAAAAATTTTCGACCATTTTTATATTTTCAACCGCGAGTTCGACGTTATGCCGGGCCATGGTTTCGATTGGTCCGGATAACAACTGAAAGTTTCCGCAGTGGTCTTCTCCGGCAACAAGGTGGGCATAGGGCCGGATGCCGTCACGCTGTGCCATTTCCGTGGTGATGTACCGGATGGCCAGCCCGATCCGTCTGTCATCCGACTGGTTGGGATGGGAAGCATGAAAGGTGTGTCCATGGTGCAGCGACATCTGTCCGGGCTCCAGCACTACATCGACCGCTTTGCTTTCATCCACCTCAACGGCCAGTTCCTGGCCCCGGCTGAGGAGATTTTCATCGGCAAAAGTATCCCGGTGATCCAGCAGACCGGTTTCATGGCTGCCGGCCACAAACCGCATGCAACCGCTTCGGACATCCGCATCGGACAGTGCGACCCACGCGGTCACTTCCCCGGAATCCGTGAGCCCCCAGTATTTGAGGTCCTGGTGCCAGCTGACAAAGTCCGGAGTATGGGGCTCCTTGATGAAAAAACTTGCATTCCAGACCAGAATGTTGGGCCCGAGTACGGACTTTACCGGCTCGAGAATAGTGGGCAGTCGACTGATTTCATCCACAAAGGGGAGGACAAAATTGGCATTGGTGAACCAGATTGCCGTATTGTATCGCCCCGGTTCGGCTGAGGCGCGACTTTCTACTTCCTCCAGTTCTTTTCGGTATGCCCCGGCCTGTTCCCTTGACATGGTGTCAACGGGAAAGAAGAAACCATCACGCTGGTAGGCCTGTGTGATCGGATTGGGGGTCGCTGAATGCATGTTTCCTCCGCTGAGGCAGGAAGGGTTAAACGGAACGAACCAATGGTTTGAAGAATGTACTCGGTCACCTTTTGCGGATCAATAGGTGACGGCATTCATCCCATGCCGCCTCGTTCAGGTTAACACAGTCCGGGATTTGATTTACACTATCATTTTCAGGCTGACAATGCGAAATGCCGTATCGAGACGAAATTTATTTTGATGCCGTGCCGGACCGGGAGCCGGCATTTCCCCAAGAGGAATTTGATCAGCGCTTGTTCCGGATCAGGGCAGTGATGGCGAGAGAAGAAATCGACTGCCTCTTTTTGACATCCCCGGAAAGCATGTACTACCTGAGCGGTTACCGATGCATGTGGTATCAAACCGAAAGTCCGGTCGAATGGCCGCCGTCCAATGGTTTCGCCGTGCATGTGGACCATGACGGGTTCATTCATTTTGAATCCGAACGGGAGGCCTTCCTGACCAGGATGTTTTCAGTGGATGGAGATGTCCGTTATTTTCCTCCGGAAAGTTATCGGGATGGCACCCGGTTCATTGCCGACGAACTCAAGGCAGAGGGATGGCTGAACGGTACGGTAGGGCTTGAATATTGGGCCATGCGACCCAACCGCGTGGTCAGCGAGTTAATCCAGTCCAGAATGGAGCGCGCAGGCGCGAAAGTGGTCGATGGCAGCCATGTCTTGCGGGAGGTGCGCTGGAAAAAGTCCCCGGCGGAAATGGCCTGTCTCGAGGAGGCAGCACGCATTGCGACCATCGGTCAGGCCGCTGCAGGCCTGGCCATCCGACCGGATGCAACCGAACTGGCGGTGCAGGGGGAGGTGATCCGGGCAATGGCCTCGGCGGGCGGCGAATTGCCGGGGATGATGATGCCGGTACTTTCGGGCAAAAAGACCTGTGCAACCCACGGAGTATCGACGAGAAAGAAAATCCGGAGCGGCGAGGTCGTGACACTGGATTTGTGCGGGGTGTATAAACGGTACCATGTCAACGCTGCCCGGACATTTCATGTGGGACCCCCGGCGCCCAGGGTGCTGGAAGCGGCCGAACGTGCAGCCGGGGCCATGGCAGTGGCCAATGACTGTTTGTGGCCCAATCTGCCGGTGCGCGAACTCAATGAGCGGGTGAAACGGTATTATGAAGAGCAGGGATTGTGGGATAGCAGGGGCTGGGTGGGGGGATATGAAATGGGGATCGGCTTTTTTTCCGACTGGGTGGGAAATTTTGTCTACGACCCGCTGTCGCAGAAGAATGCGGACAGGATTTTTGAAGCCAATACGGCGGTCAACTTTGAAATCCAGGTATTTCTGCCCGACCAGGCCGGTGCCTTCTTTGTTGTGGAATCCTTTCTTTTCTACGAAGACAGGGTGGTCAGAGCGACCGAAGAGATTCCGTATGGACTCTGTATGATTGAATGACTCCGCTCATGCCGACCCGGTTGGACCATATTGTCATCGCGGCCAGGACCCTGGAGCAGGGGGCCGCCTACATCCACGAAAAAATGGGAATTACCATTCCGGATGGCGGCGTCCACGACATGATGGGAACCTTCAACAAGGTCATGTCGCTGGGCCATGGTGTGTATCTTGAAGTGATCGCCATTCATCCCGAAATGCGGGCGCCGTCCCGTCCCCGATGGTTTGGCCTGGATGATCCCCATGTCCGGAACTCTCTCGACTGCGGCCCGAAATTGTTGACCTGGGCGGTGAATACGGACTCGCTGGATTCCCTGCTGTCGGGTTCAGACCTTCCCCTTGGCACCGTTGTGGAAGCACGCCGGGATCACCTGAAGTGGAAGGTGGCTTTGACAGAGGATGGCGGGATGCCCGGTGCTGGCTTCATTCCTCTTTGTATTGAATGGCTGGTTGACTTTCATCCATCTGAACAGATGTCCCAACCGGATTGCCAGTTCAAATCCTTCCGTTTGTATCATCCACGCCGCCAATGGCTCGAAGAGGCACTGAAATCAATCGGGGCCGGCTCCCTGGTGGATATTCATGAGATTGAGGACTCCGTTTCACCGTACATGGAACTCGTCGTGGATGGCCCCCATGGGGAAATCGTGATTTCGAGCATCACCCAAAGATAGGAGGAAGACCGTGCCCAAAAACCCGTTAACCCATCAGGCAGCGCTGTATGAATACCTGGTATCGATTTCGGTCCGCGAATCGGATGCATCAAGACAATTGAGGGAAGTCACCCGGGAAATGGAAATGGCAGAGATGCAGATTTCACCTGACCAGGGGCAGTTCATGGCAATGCTGGTAAAGCTGATCAACGCAAAGGTCGTGATTGAGGTCGGCACGTTCACGGGTTACAGCACCTTGTGCATGGCCCAGGCCTTGCCCGATGACGGCAGGGTGATTGCCTGTGACCTCAGCACCGAGTGGACGGACATCGGAAAGAGCTTCTGGAAACAGGCGGGCGTGGCCGGAAAGATCGAACTGAGAATCGGTCCCGCGCTGGATACGCTGGATGACCTGTTGTCCGGTGGCCTGGAAGGTCACGCCGACCTGGTTTTCATTGACGCGGACAAGCTGAACTACGGGAAATACTATGAGCGAGCCGTCCGGCTGGTGCGGCGCAATGGATTGATCATTGTCGACAATGTTTTCTGGGGGGGTGCCGTCATTGATGACGGAAACAACGAGGAAAGTACCGTGGCCATACGAGCGATTAACCGGCACATTTCCAGTGATGACCGGGTGGACATTGCCATGGTGGCGGTGGGTGACGGCCTGTTTCTTGCCCGGAAAAAATAGACCGGTGTCCTTCTCCGGTCCCGGCCAGACCCGGTGACTCTCGATTCAGGCGGTCATTGCCGTCGAAAGCCCATACAATGATCCGAATTCAGTCAACCGGTCCTCGATTCCCGCCAGCCGCATGGCATGCCAGGCCATGGCATGGTTGGAAGAGGTGAGCGGGATGCCCAGCTGGCCTTCCATCTCTTTGCAGGCATCAACGAGCCGTACCGAGGTGCACGAGACGAATATGGCATCGACGCAGGCCTGTCTGGCCAGTTCCCGGACCCCGTTTTCAATGGAAGCCGGGGAGATACGGGATACGCGCGTATCCAGGTCCTCGTTGAACGATCCGAAGACGGGCACGTCGATTCCCTTGCCGGCCATATACCCGGCGACAATTCGATTGACATCCGCGGGATAGGGGGTCAAAACACCAATCCGTTTTGCGTTGAAGGCCTTGAATGCCTCCAATGCAGCCGTGATGGGGGTAGTGCATTTTGCACCAGGTTCCGCTTTCCTGATCTGCTCAAACACCGTTTCCTCGCCGATGGCCATGGAGGCGGAAGTGCAGCCATAGGCAACGACATCCAGCGGGGTATCCGGGGTGATCAGGGATGTCGAATCGGTGATACGGGGTGCCATCGCCCTGAGATTGTCCGGAGTGATCTCATCGTCATTCGGAATGCGGCTGTGATAGACCGCGACACCGTTTACTGCATGGAATATCCGCCGCCATTCATATTCGATGGTGTAGTCGGTGGCCAGTACAATCAACCCGATACTGGCCCGGCTCGCGATTCCGCCATCCAGGTCATGGGGGAGGTGTTCGATGAGCGTCATTGCCTCGTCGGGTACTGACTGTGCGGGTTTCATGTTGCGTGCGTTCACTTCAGGTGGTGATGACCGGGTATGCCATCGATCCCCCGTTCGACAGGAGGACTATCGGTGGTCGAAATCATGTAGCATATTTCCCGATAATCGGCTGGTATGGTTTTTCCTGTTATTGACCGGAAGGCTACCACAGAACGGAATGGAATCAGCAGAAAATAATCTGGATGCGGCCCGGTTTCGTTGGCAAACCATGTCCGCACGGTCCAGCTCGAACCCGTTCGCACCATGATCGCAAACCCCGAAATCATCCGGTATTTCATCGTCAATGCCTTCAAACAGGTGGTTTACACCGGGATTGCCATAGCGGCCCGACTACGTCGACAGCAGGATACTGCAAATTTTCCCTGGGCGGTAAAACCGATGCCGGTGAGCGTGCCGCCGGATGAAGTGGTCTGTACCAGGGCAGGGTGCCCTGCAGGACGGATGGACACTGCGGTCGCATTCTTGCCGATTTCCCGTTCAAACTTGAAGATGGCCTGGGGTCTGCCGGAACGAAGTGCCGGTCACAGATGGATGACAAAGGAATCGGAGTGCGTGCTGGAGCCCAGGTCTTCATCGGAGCGACGGCACAAGACCCCGGGCAGATTGGCTGGTCCAGGGAGGGATATTCCCGGGACCATGTTGACAGTGATATCCGGGTCCTGTCATTGCTGACCCTGAAACCCCGCGTATTGCCGGATTGGCCGGACAGCGGACAAACATGGCCGATGAATGGACTATTTTGCATCTTGTCATTATGATCCGGGGAACCGGTCATTTCCGAAATCTTGTCACCATGTCGAACAACTACAGCGCAGAAAATATCGCTACCATGGAGCTGATTTATGGTGAGGGATATCTTTCGGCAGGTGGTGACGATGAGGTGGCGGCCATTGTGGATGGTGTCGATCTGGCGGGTAAATCCATACTCGACCTTGGATGCGGGCTGGGAGGGGCAAGTGTCACCTTGGCCAGGGACCATCGGGCAGGGTCCGTGACCGGGGTGGATATTGACAGCCAGGTGCTGGAACGTGCTGCAGCGCTGGTCCGGAAGTATGACCTGGAAAGCCAGGTCGTCCTGCAGAAAATCGAACCCGGGCTGTTGCCGTTTGAAAAGGGCACTTTCGACCTGGTGTATTTGACCGCGGTGACCTGCCACTTGTTGGAACTGCGGCCATTTTTGGGAGAAGTCAAAAGAGTGTTGAAGGCAGGAGCCGTCGTTGCCGGATGCGAATGGCTGAAGCTGGAAGACAATGCTTCCTATCGGCAATGGGACCGCTTGTTGCGGGAACGGGGGCTCAATTTTCATTTTGTCGACCGGCATGAATTCGTGTCCGCTTTTGAGGACAGCGGGTTTGAGCAGTTTTCACTGTCTGACCGGACCGGATTCATTCATCAACTGTCCCAAAGTGCCGTCAACCGGGTGCAGGGTGAGTTAAAGGCCAAACTGACCGGAATATTGGGCGACGAAGGATATGAAACCTGTCTGGATTGGACCCGGACCCGGGCGCGGGCCTTTGCCGAAGGAGGGATTGGCCAGGGTCATTTCCGGGCCCGCACTCCCGGGTGAGCCATGGAGAACAAAGAGCCATTGCAAGGGGGAAGAAGAGGACCCGTTGAGCCTATGAATGAGTGTATCAACCTTGGGAAATATCCGTTTTATGGCGCGGATGAATCGCTGGAAGACGAATTTATTGCGGATTGCCGGCAGGTCTATCGGCGTACGGGTATCTGTGAGCTCCCGGAATTCATCCTTCCATCAGCGCTGGATATCCTGGCCGGGGAGGCCAGCCAGTGGATGGACAGTGCGTATTTCTGCGATAACTCCCACAATGCTTACCTGGATACGCCCGATTGCCCCAAGGGTCCCGGTTCAGTGGAACATACCATGGAAAGGACCGTGGTGGGTTCCATCCCCTATGACCGGATTGATCCCGGGTCGCTCCTCAACCAGATATATCTTTGGGATCCCCTGAAAGATTTTATAGGACGTGTATTGGGCAAGTCTCCCTTTTACCGGTTTTCGGACCCGATGGGTGCGTGTTCCATTAACGTGTTTGTGGAGGGCGGCGAGCATGGATGGCATTTCGACGAGTCTGAGTACTCCGTCACACTGATGCTCCAGTCACCCGAGCAGGGCGGAGAGTTTGAATATGTGCCCCGGATCCGGGGGATGGAAAACGAACAATCAATGGTCGGCAGTGTATTGCATGGAAACCGAAGTGGCGTTGAGAATTTGCCCTTTGTGCCAGGGACCCTGCTGATATTTGGTGGGAAACAGACACTGCACCGGGTAACCCGGGTTTCAGGTCCCACTCCAAGACTGGTTCCGGTGCTTTGTTTTGCTGAAGAGCCGGGGAGGGTGAACAGCGAAAAGGTGAGAAAGCTGTTCTGGGGCAGGGCAACCTGAATCCCGAAGCAGCTTGGCGGTCAGGTGAACCGATATCGAATGCCCGGCCCCCGCTTTCTTCGGTCTCTATCCAGGAGGTTGCGGCTACGACAGCGTCACACTCAATATGACAAGGCTTGTGATGAGCAAACCTCAAGATCCTCCAACATCCAGTTTCCCTGCACAATCAGCAGCCACTGATCTCTTCGTAGTAGACCAATGCCGGCAAATTTCGGCGCTGATGAACGATCCGAATGATAACCGCCTCATTGCCGGTGGCGGCTATCCGTGCGAAAAATATCACATGCCGTCTGTAATTCACTGAGCGAAGACCCGTCGCGAACAGGCTCCGGTCGCGTCCATCATCCGGATTGGCCACGATTCCCTCGAAAGCCTGTACCAGCCCCCGGTAGGTTTTCAACCATTGCCCGCGACCCCATGTTTCCACCGTGTATCTGCGGATTTCATCCAAATCCCGTTTCGCCAGCCTGGACAGCCTGATCGTCATATCATCGCGATAGTCAACTTCCGGCATCCGGCTCGTAGGCCCGGGAATCGAATTCCTCAACCCCGCCATCTTCGGCTTCCTGCAAGGCCTCTTCGAGATCCGCTTTGAGTGTATAGAACTGATGTGCGTTGTCCCTCTCCATGAGCATTCGCATGCCCGCACGCACGACTTCGCTCAGATTGGCATATGCCCCCGACCTGATCTGCCCCTGAATATAATTTTCCATCTGTTCCGTAAGGTGTATATTTGGCATTTTTCCTCCTGATAAGGTCTGATAATAGCAGATACTGCCATATTGCTGACAACCGGTCAATTTCTCTTCGCTTACACGGGGCAGGATTCAGACCCCGCACCACCTGTCGGCCATTCCGGGCATTACAACTCCATACCGTCTGACCGGCTTACCGGTTTTGGCCATGCCCGATGGGTAATGGAAGAGCGGTCCGAAATACCGAAGAAATCTGGTACAAAGGACAGGAAATCTCCGCTCACTGGACCCATCAGTCACAGGAAAAACCTATTGAAAGTGGATGGTTGAAAATGCGGGCTGGTCATTGGTGTGGCAGTGTGCGCCCCCGCCCCCCATCCACGATCCGAGCATTTCAATAATATGCACATCGCGGCCCGGAAAGTAGGATTCGATGCGTCGTTTGGCACTCGCATCCGTGCCAGGATTGTCAAACCCCACAGCAATGACAAATCCGTTTCCGACGATCCAGTTCATATAGTTGGCGTCATATACCACCCCTTTGTGGGTGCCGACCCCTTCAATGGGATGTCGAATAACGGTAAATCCGGCTGCTTTGATGGTTTGTGCGGCGTCATCGAATATCTGGTCGTTCTTCCCGTCGCCCGGTTTGCACAAGGAAGCTCTGGTACACTCCGGAACGACGACGGTGGTTGGATTGATGAATCGGGCAATGCCATCGATATGCCCATTGGTCAAGTCGCCTTCGGGGACGCCTTGCACAAAGACCACCTTGCTCACGCCAAAGTACTTCTTTAAATCCCTCTTTGCCTGTTCCCGAACATAGCCGGGGTTTCTCCTCGGGTCACCCATCGTGCTCCAGTTCAGGAGTACCGTATCGACCCCGTTAAATTCCAGGTTGCCTCTTTCGTGGACGATATTCACTCGGTCCACGGGCATATCCAGGAATTTTCCCACTGCATCGGGGATGGCATTGTCATGCGCAAACGGGATGTCCGCGCCAAACGCTCCGCCCCAGGCATCGAACTGCCAGTTCTGAATGCGCATTTCCCCGTCCTGGATGACATAGACCGGTCCGTTGTCCCGCATCCACGCACCGTCATTCCGGATTTTGTGCCACACGATGTGGTCATGGTCCGGGTTGCCGCCGGCGGACCATATCGCGGTTTCGGCCTCTTTTCGAATCCGGTCATTGTCATGAATGATATGCAACTTCTGGTAACCAGAGATCACGGTTGCCATTTTTCCGAATGCGGTTTCATAGGCCTTTTCGTATCTTCCGGGCCATTGCAGCCAAATGGCTTCCTGGGGCTCCCACTCGGCAGGGACCCGGATTGCATGAAGTGTTTCCCCGTCAGCCATGGTCTTTTTTGAATTGAAAATCTGTGTGGATAGGGAGACCATGAGTGCAAGCATCCAGGCCGACAGAAACCTGGGTGCAACCGCATTCATGGTCACGTGGATAGGCCAGAGGGCCATGGAGTGGTACGGATACCCGCACTCACCTTGCTTTGCACCCCCCGTTGGAGTGCCGGGCCAGAAACTGACAAATTTCTGCGAGCGACTGACCCGCTTCCGGTATCTGCGGGTAATACTCAAATACATGCCACATGTTTTCCCATACGCGAAAATCGACCTGAATCCCCGAGGCCCGTAGTCTGGCTACGAGTTGTACGCAGGTGCTCAGCAACAGGTCCCGGGTCCCGCTGGTGACCATCATCGGCGGAAAGGATTCGTCATATTGCCCGTGCAGCGGTGAAAGGCCGGAATGGTCAACCGGCAGTTTTCCGGCGAAGAGTTCGGCGGCAGTCTCGGCGTACGCGGTCAGCAAGGTGGGGTCGCGGCCATTGTTGAAATCAAAAGAGTCCCCCTGGTTGGTCAAATCGACCCATGGAGACAGCAGTGCACAGGCCCTGGGCATGGCCAGGTTTTGCCTTCTGATCCAAAGAAGGGTTTGCAGGGCAAGGTTGCCTCCCGCGGATTCACCGACCAGCAAAAGATTGCGGACATTCATCTTGCCCAGGATCTCCCGGCATACCATCCGGCCGTCTTCGATGGCGGCGGGATACGGATTTTCCGGTGCCAACCGGTAATCAGGGGAAATCACGGTGAGATTCAACCGATGTGACAGGACCGCGGTAATGGGCAGGTCTTCTTCGGGACTGCCCTGGATATAGCCTCCCCCAAAAAAGTACAACAACAGGGTGTCCCCGGGTGTTTTTCCCGACCCCGGGGGCGAGATGGACAAGCACCGGACTCCGCCGATCTCCCTGCTGTCAATGACCGGGCGGAAACGTTCCAGTGCCTGGTCGATGGCGGGCTGGCAGGCCTCCCGGGTTTCCTGTCGCAGGGTTTCGATATTCTTTCGGGGAGGGTCGCGGTCCGGTTCAACCGGCAGGTTCTGTTCCAGAAACTGCCTGGCTTCAGGGCTGGCGCCCACCCCCGCCCGTTCCAGTCGATTGAAAGGCATCGTGTCGGGCATGGGTTCGTTGGCGGTTGCACCGGTTCTGCGACCCTCCCGATTTTCCGGGGAATCCGGGTTATTCGTGTTCATAAAACTGTGGCCACATTGCCTGGACAACGGCACTGTCACTGGCCAGCGCATGGCACTGGTTCAGGATGGGAGGAGCACGGCGCTTCACTTTGTTTTGTTCCAGTTTTTCAATGGCTTGGTGCATCGTCTGGTAGGCGGTCGTGGAGACAGGGCCCAGCAATTCGGTAAGGTGTGTGCAACTGTCCGTATTCGGGATACGTTTTCGCACTTCCCGCATCCATCCGGGTTGTATTCGAAGACCGATGAGTCGGGCCAGGTTTTCCATTGCCTGCGGACAGATTCGAAAGGGGGTATACGGCATCTGTGCACGGATATCAGCAATCGTCATGTCCAGTTCCAGGGTGACCACAAGAACCATCTTGTGAATGGGTTCTCCTGGTGGAATTTCCCCCCGCTCGTGATTGAAGAACCCAATCGTTTTGGTGTCGGCAAGGGTTGCTTCGATATCCCACAACCCGTCGGAACGCCGGTAGCCTTCGCATCGGATCTCTCGCACATGCAGTTTTGTGCGGACCAGTTCGCAGCTGGAGGGGTCAATCTTGCTCATGGCGATGGATAGGTAATCAATTGGGTACAGCGAAACTCGCCGAGGGTCCTGCCGCTGTGGGCATCCACGACATCGGCATCCCAAACCTGGGTGGTTTTCCCCCGATGGATACATCTGGCGGTGGAGCGCAGGACCCCGGATTGTGTGCTGCCAATGAAATTGCACTTGAGTTCAATCGTCGTGAATCCGTTCGCCCCTTCGGGCAGGTTTGAATAACAGCCGTAACCAGCCGCCGTATCCGCAAGGGCGACCACACTCCCGCCATGAATGAACGCTTTCAGGTTCATGTGACGGGTATGGACGGTCATTTCAGCGATGGAGTAGTCGCTGCCAATTTCAATGGACTGAATTCCCAGGATGCCCGGCAAATTGTCGGTATCCTTCCGGTTTAAAAATGCTGGAGTGGGTTTCATGGTTGTCGGGAAGAGATCGAGTGAGTCAGCTTGTCCAATGAATCAAGTATGACCGTTGGTGAAAATTCCCAGGGGTCCAGAATCACCGCGGGAGAACGCTGTATCCAGGCCGCTTTCATGCCGATGGCCACGGCGCCAATGACATCAAATCCATTGCTGGAAACCAGCCAGGTGTTCCCGGGTGCGGAATGGGTGACTTTGAGAAAATGGTGGTAAACCTCCGGGTCCGGTTTGAATGTTCCGATCTCATCGACACTGACAACCCCTCTGAAATACTGCCGGATTCCGGCATTTTCCAGGACAGTTTCCACCGCTTCCGCCTGGCCGTTGGAAAATGCGAACAATGCATGGCCCGCATTTTTCAATGTTGACAGTCCGTTCCCGGCATCCCCGAAAGCGGGCAGGGTATCGTAAGCGGATACCAGCTCCCCCTTTTGCTCATCGCTCAATGCATGCTGCAGGGTTTCCGCAGTATGGTCCAGCGCCTGCCGGGTACAGATTCCGAAATTCAGGTACTTGCGCATGGCCCCCCTGCGAAAAGTGTATTCCAGCTGCTTCTCTCTCCAAACCTGGGAAAAACGGGGCGCCTGTGTCGCCCCGATCATTTTTTCCAATTCACTGATGACCCCGTGTGTATCGATCAGGGTGCCGTAGACGTCAAATCCAAGTGTCAGTTTCATGTGGGTTCCCGTGTTGTTCAGTCAGGTCGCCAGGGGTCCGGGCATGTCCGGTCTCCTGCCCGGTCTCAGCGCATGGCCAGGTTCACCCTGGACATTACCGGGCGATTCAGGATTGTACAGATATTCCGTCCCGCTTGGACCAGTTTTTCCAGGTCGATCCCGTGTTGGACCCCCAGTCCATTTAGCATATACACCACATCTTCGGTCGCAACATTGCCGCTGGCCCCCTGTGCATACGGGCAGCCACCCAGGCCGGCCACCGAACTGTCGATGACGGATACTCCCTGCTGCAAAGCGGCATAAATATTGGCCAGTGCCTGCCCATAGGTATCATGAAAATGCACGGCTATCCGGTTCCGGTTGATCTGGTTTCCCAGTGTTTCGATGAGTTCACCGGTTTTGCCGGGAGTGCCGACACCAATCGTGTCGCCAAGGGAGATTTCATGGCACCCGAGCTCGATCAGCTGGACTGCAACCTCTTCCACGGCGGATACCGGGATATCGCCTTCGTAAGGACAACCCATGACGCAGGAAATATATCCCCGGATGGTGATGCCGCTGGCCTGTGCCTGGGTACAGACCTTCCTGAACCGGCGAATGCTTTCACGAATTCCGCAGTTGATGTTCTTTTGGCTGAATGTCTCGGAGGCCGCCGCGAATACCGCAATGTCCCGGGCGCCCGCCGTCCGTGCATCTTCCAGCCCTCTGACATTGGGTACCAGCACCGGGAAACGGCACTCTCCTGCCAGGGGCAGGCGTGCCAGTACCTGGTCCGTTCCCCTCATTTGGGGGACCCGTTCGGGGTGGACAAAACTGCCTCCTTCAATGTGTTTCAATCCGCAGGATTGCAGGGAAAGGATGAAATCCGCACGGACATCCGGGGGCAATGCCGACGGCTCGTTCTGGAGGCCGTCCCGGGGACCCACTTCGACGACCCGCACGGATTCCGGGATCATCGTCCGATCTCCAGCAATACCTGTCCTTCCTTCACCTGGTCTCCCTCGGCAAAGTGGATGGCGTGAACCTTCCCGGGACGGGGTGCCCGGACCTGGTGTTCCATTTTCATGGCTTCGATGACCATCACCGGTTCGCCTTCTGTCACCGTCTGTCCTTCATTCACCGAGATGGATACGACAGAGCCTGGCATGGGTGCGTTCAGTGAATTGGCGGAATGGACGGCAGGCTGTCCGTCAAACCGCCGGTCCACATGCCTGAAACGGTAGTGTTCGTTCCGGTGGCGAAGAAACAGGACGGAACCCGCTGCCGCCATCACCCCGGTCAATTTTCCTGCAGTGGTCTGCAGGCTGATCCGGTGTGCAGTGATCTCCGGGAACCGGGCCTCCACGCTTTCATCGGGAAGGTCGAAGCGCAGTCCGGCTGCATGCGTCGAAATGCGGACCGTATGGGTTTCGGAGCGGTGTTCAAGGAAGACGGAAAGGTGTCTTTCCAGTCCGTTCTGCCAGAGGTCACTGTGTTTCCAGGGCGACCAGCGGTCTGAATCGTTCGGGTCGGGAAGGTGGTTCGGCTGGTTCCCGGCCAGCAGGAAATAGCTGCCGGCCAGCATGAGGGCACGGTTGAAATGGTGCCGGGGCCCGGCCAGCAGTTCTTCGATGTGATTTTCCACGAAACTGGTGCTGTAGCATCCATTTTTGAAAGCGCTGTGATTGACCAGGCGATGGAGAAAGGGGATGTTGTTGTCCAGGCCAAGAACATGGTAGTTCCGGAGTGCCCTTGCGACGCTGGAAACCGCTTCATTGCGTGTTCCGGCCCATACTACCAGCTTGGCAATCATGGGATCATAATGGACGCTGATTTCATCACCGGACTCGACCCCCGTATCCACCCGGGTACGGGCATTCGTTTCGGGTTGCTCCAGGTAGTGCACTTTGCCCGCGGTGGGCAGGAATTCCTGTTCCGGGTTTTCCGCATAGATGCGTGCTTCGATGGCATGCCCGGAAAGTGGGATGTCGGGCTGCAGGCATGGCAGGGCATGGCCGGCCGCGACAAGAATCTGCCATTCCACCAGGTCCAGTCCTGTTACCATCTCGGTGACCGGGTGTTCCACCTGCAGGCGTGTATTCATCTCCATGAAATAAAAGGAATGATCCGGCGCAAGGAGAAATTCCACGGTCCCCGCGCCGATATACTGGATGGACCGGGCACAGGCAATGGCCGCTTCGGTCATGTCATGGCGCAGGGACCCGGTCATTCCGGCAGCCGGGGATTCCTCGATCATTTTCTGGTTTCGGCGCTGCACGGAACATTCTCTTTCAAACAGGTGGACCCGGTTGCCGTGCCGGTCGCCGAAGACCTGGATTTCAATATGGCGCGCTTCGGCCAGGTATTTCTCCAGGATCACCCGTTCATCCGCAAATGCAGACCGGCTTTCCCGTTGGACGGCAGCGAGTGATCCGGCAAAGTCTTCCGGTTTCCCGACCCGGCGCATCCCCTTGCCACCGCCCCCGGAAACGGCCTTGATCAAAAGCGGAAACCCGGTTTTACCGGCTTCGCGGGTCAGGGTCGAGACCGACTGGTCCTCTCCGTCATATCCGGCCAAGACCGGTACGCCGGCATCGGCCATACATTGCCTGGCGGCACTTTTCGAACCCATTATCCGGATCGACCGGGCCGTCGGACCGATGAACGTGATGCCGTTGCGGGCACACATTTCAGCAAATTCCGCATTCTCCGAGAGAAAACCGTAGCCTGGATGGATGGCCGTCGCACCGCTTTGTTCCGCCGCCTTGAGAATTTTCCCGGTATCCAGGTAGGATTCCAGCGTGGTCGCACCGCCGATGGGAATGGCTTGGGTGCACTGCTTGACGTGCAGTGCATGGCGGTCAATGTCGGAATAGACGGCCACCGTCGGAATCCCCATCCGTTTTGCGGTCCGTGCAACCCGGCAGGCGATTTCTCCCCGATTGGCAATCAGCAGTTTTTCAAACATGCCTACATCCTGAAGACACCGAACCGGGTCTCCTCGATCGCGGCATTGAGGGACGCCGACAGGCCCAGTGCAAGCACCCTGCGCGTGTCGACGGGATCAATGATGCCGTCATCCCATAAACGGGCACTGGCATAGTAGGGGTGGCCCTGGGTTTCGTATTGTGCCCGAATCGCCGCCTTGAATTCGGCCTGTTCCGCCTCCCCCCAGGACTTTCCCTCTTTTGCCATGGCATCCGACCTGACCTGTGCCAGCACATTGGCGGCCTGTTCTCCTCCCATGACCGAAATGCGGGCATTCGGCCATGTCCAGACGAACCTGGCTCCGAACGCACGCCCGCACATGGCGTAATTGCCCGCTCCAAAACTGCCGCCGATGATCACCGTGAACTTCGGCACCCGTGCGTTGGCCACTGCAGTGACCATCTTGGCGCCGTCCTTGGCAATGCCGCCCGCCTCATATTTTTTCCCGACCATGAAACCCGTAATATTCTGCAAAAAGACCAGGGGGATTTTCCGTTGTGCACACAGTTCGATAAAGTGGGTGCCCTTGATCGCTGATTCGGAAAACAGGATGCCGTTGTTGGCCAGTATCCCGACCGGATAGCCGTGTATATGTGCAAACCCGCAGACCAGCGTCGTGCCGAAATTCAGCTTGAATTCATCCAGTTCGCTGCGATCGGTGACGCGGGCCAGGACCTCGCGAACCTCGAAAGGCTTGTGCGGGTCTGCCGGAACAATGTCGTACAACTGTTCCGCGGGGTACCGGGGTTCCGCGGGTTCGCGGCATTTCAGGTGAATGCGCTTGACCCGGTTCAGGTTGCCAACAAGGGTCCTCGCCATGCCCAGAGCATGATAGTCATCGTTTGCAATATGATCGACAACCCCCGAGGTCCTGCCGTGCACCTCCGCCCCACCCAGTTCTTCCGCGCTGACCTCTTCACCGGTCGCGGCCCGGACGAGGGGAGGGCCCCCGAGAAAAATGGTCCCCTGGTTGCGCACGATGATGCTTTCATCACACATCGCCGGGACGTAGGCACCGCCCGCGGTACAGCTTCCCATGGTCACGGCAATCTGGGGAATGCCGGCCGCCGACAGATTGGCCTGGTTGTAGAAAATTCTTCCAAAGTGCTCCCTGTCCGGAAAAACCTCGTCCTGAAGGGGCAGAAACGCGCCACCGGAATCGACCAGGTAGAGGCACGGGAGATTGTTTTCCAGGGCAATTTCCTGGGCACGAAGATGTTTCTTGACGGTAATCGGAAAGTAGGTTCCCCCCTTGACCGTGGCATCGTTGGCGACAATCATGCATTCCGTGTTCTGGATGCTGCCGATACCGGTAATGACTCCGCCCGCCGACACGTCGGTGCCGTACATCCCCCATCCGGCGAATTGGGAGAGTTCCAGGAAAGGCGTGCCGGGGTCCAGCAGCTGGTTGATTCTCTCCCGGACCGGCAGTTTGCCGCGGTCAGTGTGCCGGTTCCGGGCCGCCTTGCTTCCACCCAACGCGATTCGTCGGAGCTTCCCATGAAGATCACCGACGGCCGCATCCATGGCGGCCCGGTTGTCCCGGGCCTCCCGGGAATCCGGGTCCATGCAGGATTTCAGCTCAGCCATCGTGCGCAGGCTCCAGGGGGAGAGTCATGGACACCGTTCTATGGCCATGGCCGTCGCCTCCCCGCCGCCGATACACAGCGATGCCAGGCCGCGGGTCAGATTCTTCTGTTCCAGTGCGGACAGGAGAGTCACCAGGATGCGTGCTCCCGAAGCGCCAACGGGATGCCCCAGTGCACAGGCCCCTCCGTGAACATTGATTCTTGAATGGTCAATGCGGTGTTCACGCATTGCCGCCATGGTCACGACGGCAAAGGCCTCATTGACTTCGAACAGGTCCACATCTTCCGCTTCCCAGTTCACCGATGCCAGCAATTTGTCAATGGCCCCCACCGGTGCGGTTGTAAACCAGCCGGGTTCCTGGGCATGGGTGCTGTGTCCGAGGATGACTGCCCGGGGTTTGATGCCCCGGCGTTGTGCGGTCGAGCGTCTCATCAGCACCATGGCGGCGGCACCATCGGAGATGGAACTGGAATTCGCAGCGGTCACGGTCCCGTTTTCCCTGAAGGCCGGTCTTAAACGGGGTATTTTTTCAATCTGCGCCCTGAAAGGCGGTTCATCTCTTTCAACGAGGGTTTCTCCCTGTTTGTTCCGGACCACTACCGGGGTCACTTCGGCATCAAAGCTGCCGTCCTTGCTGGCATTTTGTGCGCGGGCCAGGGAGGTCATCGCAAATTCGTCCTGCGCCTCCCGGGTAAAGCCGTATCGTTGTGCACAGGACTCTGCGAAGGCCCCCATCAACGCCCCTTTCTCATAGGCGTCTTCCAGGCCGTCCAGAAACATGTGATCCATCAGCTGTCCATGCCCCATCCGCTGCCCGGACCGGGTTTTCAGCAACAGGTACGGAGCATTGGTCATGCTCTCCATCCCCCCGGCCACCATGACCCGGTTGACCCCCGCGCGCAACAAATCGTGGGCAAGCATGGTTGCTTTCATTCCGGACCCGCACATCTTGTTGATTGTGGTGCAGTGGGTGGACAGCGGCAGGCCGGCTCCGAGGACGGCCTGACGGGCGGGAGCCTGTCCCTGGCCGGCGGACAATACATTTCCCAGGATGGCCTCATCGATCTCGCTGCGGTCGACCTGGGCACGTTCCACCGCGGCCTGGACCGCCTGTGCCCCCAGTTCATGAGCGGCCAGCCCGCGGAAGCAGCCCTGGAAGCTGCCCATGGGGGTTCTGGCAAAGGACGCAATCACGACGGGATCATCCGGCATGGAATGTACTCCGCAGGGCGTTCGGTAAAAATCCGGGGTCGTTTTGTCCGGTGCGCTTTCCGGGCCGGGCAGGCCCGTCGAGGCCTTCGACCTTTCGGGGAAGCCGTTTTTCGGGGAAATCTTCCATCCTGTTCCGGTTGCCGGTCATGGCAATCGTTGGGACAGGCCATCTTCCCGGCAGCCCCCCGCAGGAAGGGGTACCGGGGGTCCGGGCTGTTTTGGAGCGTTTCTCATCGACTTTCGCTGAACAGTTCCCGGCCGATCAGCATCCGCCGGATTTCAGAGGTTCCCGCTCCGATTTCATACAGCTTGGCGTCCCGCAACAGCCTTCCGGTGGGGTAATCGTTGATGTACCCGTTTCCCCCCAGTGCCTGGATGGCTTCCAGTGCCATCCAGGTCGCTTTTTCCGCGGCGTAAAGGATGACGCCTGCCGCATCCTTTCGGCTGGTTTCACCGAGGTCACAGGTACGTCCGACCGCATAGGCGTACGCACGGCAGGCATTCAGGGTCGTATACATGTCCGCCAGTTTCCCCTGCATCAGCTGGAACTCTCCAATGGGCCGTCCGAACTGCCTGCGTTCATGCACATACGGAACCACCACATCCATGCAGGCGCGCATGATGCCCAGCGGGCCGCCGGAGAGGACCGCGCGTTCAAAATCGAGACCGCTCATCAGTACCTTGACCCCTGCGTTCACTTCACGCAGGACGTTTTCCCTGGGAACCTCGACATTTTTCAACACCAGTTCACCGGTATTCGAGCCCCGCATTCCCAGCTTGTCGAGTTTTTGTGCCACTTCAATGCCGTATTCCTTCTCGACGATAAAAGCGGTGATGCCGCCGGATTCCAGTGCCGGTTCTGTCTTGGCGTAGACCACGACGACATCCGCATCCGGGCCATTGGTAATCCACATTTTGCTTCCGTTCAGAACGAAATGGGAGCCTTCGTCCCGGGCATTCATCCCCATGCTGACCACGTCGGACCCGGCATTGGGTTCCGACATCGCAAGGGCTCCAATGTGCTCGCCGGAGACCAGTTTGGGCAGATACCGGGATTTCTGGTCCGGATTGCCGTTTCGGTAAATCTGGTTGACGCACAAATTGGAATGGGCCCCATAACTCAGGCCGACCGACGCGGAGGCCCGGCTGATTTCCTCCATGGCGATGATATGTGCCAGGTAGCCCATGTCGGTGCCGCCGAATTCCTCGCCGACGGTGATGCCCAGCAACCCCATGTTCCCCAGTTTTCGCCACAACGGAACCGGAAATTCGTTGCGACGGTCGATTGCATCGGCGAGCGGCGCGATTTCCTGTTGGCTGAATGCCTGCACGGCATCCCGGAGCAGGTCGAGCTCTTCGCCAAGATGGAAATTGAGTGCAGGGAAGGTATTCATGACGGTCAATGTCCGGTTCCTAGGGAATGTGAAAAAATACATGACGTTTACGTAAACGTCAACTATAATCGGGGAACCAATATCACCGGGATGAAACGCGACATCCCCGTGATGAAGCGGCCACAGGGTGGTCCATGACAGACAACGACCCCGGATTGATGAGCATTGTCCATGAATGTTGAGCAGGCCCGTGCATTTTTGTCGCGGGTGTTTCCGCAAAACACCTGTATTGTGGAAAGTATCGGAGAAGGAACCTCGGTTTTGAGGCAGAAAATCGGCCATGAGCACCTGCGGCCGGGCGGGACGGTCTCCGGCCCAACGCTGATGAGCGTCGCAGACTGTGCGGCTTATGTGGCCATCCTGGGCAAGGCAGGGGAAGTCGCGCTGGCAGTGACCACCAGCTTGAACATCAATTTCCTGAGAAAGCCGTCTGCGGACCGGGACATTCTTGGGGAATGCCGGTTGCTCAAGGCAGGGAAGAGGCTGATGGTTTGTGAAATCTTCCTGTTTTCCGAGGGTCTGCCGGAACCGGTTGCCCATGTCACCGCAACCTATTCCGTTCCTCCGGACTGGAGTCAACATATCTGATGCACATTTTGGTGACATGCATTAAAATCTAACGGACCCCCATTCAGAGCCTGTCTCTACACGGCACATGCACGATACATTTCCCAAATACCTGTTATGGAACGCGGAGCGTTTTCCGGAACGTCCCGCCATTCGTGAAAAGGACCTGGGAATCTGGCAGGCCTGGACCTGGAAGGAAATGAAAGATGAAATCGTTGCGCTGGCCAGCGGCCTGGCAACCCTTGGTTTTCGGCGTGGCGACAAGCTTGCCATCATCGGTGCCAATCGGCCCAGGCTGTATTGGGGGATGGCGGCGGCACAATGCCTGGGGGGGATTCCCGTACCCATCTATGCGGATTCCGTGGTGGCGGAAATGCGGTATGTCCTGGAGCATGCCGGGGTCGGGTTTGTGCTGGCCGAAGACCAGGAACAGGTGGACAAGATCATGGAAATCCAGGCCGACAATGAAACGATCCGGCATGTGATCTATGATGATTCCCGCGGATTGCGGGACTACCCTCACAACGGACTGCATGATTTTCAGGAAATCCAGGCCGCAGGACGTGAACATGCCGGCAGGAACCCGGAATTTCTGCCGGGTGAAATCAACCAGGGCAGCGGCTCGGATGTAGGGATTTTCCTGTATACATCGGGGACCACCGGCAATCCCAAGGGGGTGGTGCTGACCAACGACAATGTATTGATCACGTCCAAGAACAGTGCCAGGCAGGACAACCTCACGGAACGGGAGGAGGTGCTTTCCTATTTGCCGCTGGCATGGGTCGGGGACCATATCTTTTCCTATGGCCAGGCCTACGTGACCGGTTTTTGCATCAACTGCCCCGAAAGCGACACGACCGTGGCCAACGATTTGCGGGAGATTGGGCCGACCTTTTACTTTGCCCCCCCGAGAATATTCGAAAACCTGCTGACCACGGTCATGATCCGAATCGAGGATGCGGGGGCGGTCAAGCGCAACCTGTTTCAAACCTTCATGGCGGTTGCGAAAAAAACCGGCATTGCGATCCTGAACGGAGACCCGGTTCCGCTCCGGGACCGGTTGATGTACAAAATCGGGGAGGTACTGATTTACGGTCCATTGAAAAATACCATGGGGTTCAGCCGGATTCGGGTTGCGTATACGGCCGGGGAGGCCATTGGACCGGAAATATTCGACTTCTTTCGTTCCCTGGGAATCAACATCAAGCAGCTGTACGGGCAGACGGAAGCGGCGGTTTTCGTGACCGCCCAGCCAGACGGTGAGGTGTATGCGGATACGGTGGGGGTTCCTTCCCCGGAAGTCGAGGTCAGGATTACGGACGATGGCGAGGTGATTTACCGCAGCCCCGGGGTGTTTCAGTGTTACTACAGGAATGAAGAAGCCACCCGCGAGACCAAGAATGCGCAGGGCTGGGTGATGACAGGCGATGCGGGGTATTTCGACGGGAACGGACACCTGAAGATTATTGACCGCGCCAAGGATGTCGGAAAGCTGCAGGATGGCGCACTGTTTGCGCCCAAATATATTGAAAACAAACTGAAATTTTTCCCGCAGATCCAGGAGGTGGTGGCCTTTGGCGCGAACCGGGAATATGTGTCGGTCATGGTGAACATTGATCTGGATGCGGTGGGAAACTGGGCCGAACGCAACAATCTGCCTTATGCCAGTTACCAGGAGCTCGCAGGGCATTCGTCCGTGTATGACATGATCCTGAAAAATATCATCCAGGTGAACCAGGATCTGGCGGCGGACCAGGCATTGTCCGGTTCACAGATCCGGAAATTCCTGATTCTGCACAAGGAACTGGATGCCGATGACGGAGAGCTGACGAGAACCCGGAAGGTTCGTCGCAGAATCATCGCCGACAAGTACCGGGAACTGATTGACGCGCTGTATTCCGACGCCGAATCCTGCCATGTTGTGACGGAAGTGACTTTTGAAGACGGCAGAAAAGGGACCATAGAAGCGGATTTGCGCATTGTGCAAACCACCCCATTTGCTCCATTGAAAAAGGCGGGTTAATCCGGTCCGTACCCGTTGTGAACACCGAACGAATGTCCCGCGATGTCTTACTGGAAGTGAAAAACATTTCACTGTCGTTCGGGGGAGTCAAGGCATTGAGGGATATCAGCTTCGATATCCTGGAAGGGGAGATCCGGGCCATTATCGGTCCCAACGGGGCCGGCAAAAGCTCCATGCTGAATGTGATCAACGGGTTTTATCACCCCCAGGAAGGCGAAGTCTGGTTTGACGGCCGGCTGCGCGGCCCGATGCCTTCCCACGAAGTTGCACGGCTGGGAATCGCCCGCACCTTCCAGAATATCGCCCTGTTCAAGGGGATGAGCACACTGGACAACCTCATGTCGGGGAGACTGATCAACATGAAATGCAACATGTTCTGGCAGGGGCTCTGGAGGGGACCTGCCGAACGGGAAGAAATGGAACACCGTGAAAAGGTCGAGGAGATCATCGACTTTCTGAAGATACAATCCATCCGCAAGACCCCGGTCGGGCGGCTCCCCTATGGTTTGCAAAAGCGTGTGGAACTGGGCAGGGCCCTGGCGGCGGAATCGAAACTCCTGCTGCTGGACGAACCGATGGCGGGCATGAACCTGGAAGAGAAGGAGGACATGTGCCGGTTCATTCTGGATGTCAATGATGAATTCGGCACCACGATCGCCCTGATCGAGCATGACATGGGCGTGGTGATGGATATTTCCCATCGTGTCGTGGTCCTGGACTACGGCAAGAAACTGGCAGACGGCACGCCGGATGAGGTCCGAAGCGATCAGCGGGTCATTGATGCGTACCTGGGGGTTGCCCATGAGTAACCTGCACAGGGAGGGCCCGGTTTTGATAAAATATCCCCAAAGCATCCATGGAGACTAGGAGACAGCCAGGGTGAGTCCGGCCATACTCAACACCATCGAAGTGATCCTCAACGGCCTGATGGCCGGGGTGATGTATTCGCTGGTTGCCCTGGGGTTTGTATTGATCTTCAAGGCCTCGGGGATTTTCAATTATGCCCAGGGGGTGATGGCACTGTTTGCCGCCCTGACCCTGGTCGGATTCCAAACCGGGCAGGTGCCGTTCGCCCATCTGATCAACAGCATATTCGGGACGGAATACCACCACTGGGGGTCGGGCATGAACAGTTTCCTGGCGATTGTGCTGACCATCCTGGTGATGATGGTCTTCGCGTACCTGGTCGAGAAACTGGTATTGCAGCACCTGGTCAATCAGGCCCCGATCATCCTGTTTATGGCCACCATTGGCCTGGCGTTCTTCATGGAGGGGTTTGGTGACCTGATGTGGGGCGCGAATATCAAGACGCTGGATGTCGGAATCCCTTCGGGCGGGTCTTTCTGGTGGGAGGATGTGACGCGTACCTGGGCCTCCGAAGGATCCAAGTATTACGGCATGTACATTGATGTGCTGGATGTGTGGGCGACCGTGATTGCGGTCATCCTGGTGGTCATACTGACCCTGTTTTCCCAGTTCACCAAAACCGGCCGGGCATTGAGGGCGGTTGCGGATGATCACCAGGCGGCCCTCACGGTCGGGATTTCCCTGAGAACCATCTGGGTGATCGTCTGGTCGATTGCCGGATTTGTCGCATTGGTGGCGGGAATCATGTGGGGGTCCAAGTCCGGGGTCCAGTTTTCACTGTCCCTGATTGCGCTGAAGGCCCTGCCGGTCCTGATCCTCGGCGGTTTTACCTCCATTCCCGGCGCCATCATCGGCGGACTGATTATCGGGGTGGGAGAAAAGCTGTTCGAGTACTGGATCGGTCCCATGGTGGGCGGGGCAACGGAAAACTGGTTTGCCTATGTGCTGGCGCTGGTGTTTCTCATGTACCGGCCCCAGGGCCTGTTTGGTGAAAAGATCATAGAACGGGTGTAGCGAACCAGCATGATTTACCGAGAATCCGGGGATTTCAAGACCTCCTATCATGGGGACCAGCAGATGTTTCCCATTGCTCTGGACAAGTGGTTTGTCATCCTGGTCGGTTCCTTCGCCTTTCTGGTGGTGCCCTTCATCATCAACGACTACTGGGAAAAGTCGGTCCTGGTTCCCGTGCTGGTGTGGGCCATGGCCGCCCTCGGACTCAATATCCTGACGGGCTATTGCGGCCAGGTCAGCCTGGGGACCGGCGGTTTCATGGCGGTGGGGGCCTATGCCTCCTACAAGCTGACGACGTCCTTTCCCGAATTGAACCTGTTTATTGTGGTCCTCCTGGCCGGGGGGGTGACCGCGCTGGTCGGGGTGGTATTCGGGCTGCCCAGTCTCCGGATCAAGGGATTCTACCTGGCAGTGGCCACCTTGGCGGCCCAGTTTTTTCTCGTCTGGCTGTTCAACAAGGTCCCCTGGTTCTACAACTATTCGGGCACGGGCATGATTACCGCACCGGAGAGATTCGTGTTCGGGGTGGCGGTTTCGGGACCGAATTCCCCACCCTGGGCGACCTATCTGTTCTGTCTCACCATTGTGGTGGTGTTCGCGATCATCGCCAAAAACCTGACCCGCGGACGATTCGGGCGCGCGTGGATGGCCATTCGCGACATGGATATTGCCGCCGAAATCATCGGGGTGCCCCCGCTGAAAACCAAGCTGTCCGCCTTTGCAGTCAGCTCATTTTATATCGGGGTTTCCGGAGCGATGTTTTTTACCATCTATCTCGGCGCCGTGGAACCGACGGAAGCCTTTGGCATCGACAAATCCTTCCTGGTGCTGTTCATGATCATTATCGGCGGGCTGGGTTCGATATTCGGGTCCTTTGTCGGAGCCGCCTTTATGGTCCTGATGCCCGTATTGTTTAAGAATATCATGGTCGGTGGCCTGGGTTGGCCCACGGACCTGGTAGCTCACCTGATTTTCATACTGATTGGTGGGTTGATTATGTTTTTCTTGATTGTGGAACCCCATGGATTGGCACAGCTCTGGCGGGTCACGAAAGAAAAGCTACGACTTTGGCCGTTTCCCCATTAGGAAGGCCAATTTCCCTCCCCATTACGGGGGTTAACTATTTTCGAGGAGAAAAGATGAACAAAACGAAATTTGTTACTGTAGTCATCGCCATGATGATGACCGTGGGGACAGGAGGGGTCTCGGCAGACCTGGTGTTCCCGTCGCTGAGCTACCGGACCGGTCCCTACGCACCCAATGGCATTCCGTTTGCAGACGGTTATGCGGATTACTTCACCCTTTTGAACGAGCGGGATGGCGGAATTGGCGGGGTGCCCATCCGGCTACTTGAGTGCGAAACCGGATACAATACCGAAAAAGGGGTGGAGTGCTATGAATCCACCAAAGGGGAAGGATCACTGGTTTACCAGCCGCTTTCCACGGGAATCACCTACCAGTTGATCCCCAAGGCCACGGCAGACGGAATTCCGGTTCATTCCATGGGCTATGGCCGGACATCGGCTGCCAACGGGGCCGTATTCAGCCACATATTCAACTACCCCGGGACTTACTGGGATGCCGCTTCCATTATCATCAAGCATGTTGCGGACCAGGAAGGGGGTAGCCTTGAGGGGAAATCCATCGCCCTGGTCTATCATAACTCGGCGTACGGCAAGGAGCCCATTCGAACCCTGGAAGAGTTGTCCAAGAAACACGGGTATAGCCTGACCCTGCTTGCGGTCGATCATCCCGGCCAGGAACAGAAATCCCAATGGTTGCGTATTCGCCAGGAACGTCCTGATTATGTGCTGATGTGGGGCTGGGGGGTCATGAACCAGGTGGCGATCCAGGAAGCTGCCAACATTCGCTATCCCATGGATCATTTCATCGGAGTCTGGTGGTCCGCATCGGAAAATGATGTATTGCCCGCCGGTGAGGGTGCCCATGGATACAAGGCGATTGCGTTCCATGGCGTCGGCAGTGATTTTGCCATCTATGATGACCTGAAAAAGCATGTCGTCGATACCGGAAAAGCGGCCGGAGACGGATCCTATCTGGGCACTGTTCTGTATAATCGGGGCATGTATGCGGCCGTGCTGGCATCGGAGGCCGCCCGCAAGGCGCAGGAAATCCACGGGGTCAGTGACATCAATCCGGAACAGATGCGCGACGGGATGGAAGCCCTGCAGCTTGACCAGGAACGGATGGCGGCGCTGGGCCTGGAAAACTTCGGCCCTGAAATCAGCGTCAGCTGTGCCAATCATGGCGGTCCCGGGTTGGGGGCCATCCAGCAATGGGATGCCAGTGCACAGTCCTGGTCGCTGATCACCGGATTTACCGGTGCCGACCGTGACGTGGTGGATGCCCTGATTGCGGAAGATTCGGCTGCTTTTGCCGCGGAAAATAATATCACTGCCCGTGATTGCGGGTAAGTCTACCTCTTCCTGACGGTTTTCCGGAGCGGCGGTTTTCCGCCGCTCCGGTTTTCCATGCCCACTTCCACAGGTCCGAATGATGGCTGATGACCGGAATATTGTCCTGAGCGTCAACAATATCGAGGTGATCTATGATCATGTGATCCTGGTGCTCAAAGGTGTGTCCCTCGAGGTTCCTGAAGGCGGCATTGTGGCCCTGCTCGGGGCCAATGGCGCCGGTAAAACGACCACGATCAAATCGATCTCCAATATCCTGCGCACAGAACGGGGCGAGGTGACCAAGGGGTACATCGAGTTTCTGGGAGAAAGGGTGGATACCCTGTCGCCCACCGAACTGGTCCAAAGAGGGGTCATCCAGGTGATGGAAGGCCGGCACTGTTTCGAGCATCTCACCGTCGAGGAAAACCTGCTGACGGGAGCCTACACCCGGAAAGACAACCGCCGATTGATCCATGACGACCTGGACATGGTCTACAGTTACTTTCCGAGGCTCAAGGAACGGCGCAGGAGCCAGGCCGGGTACACTTCCGGGGGCGAGCAGCAGATGGTGGCGGTGGGCCGGGCACTGATGGCCAGGCCAAAAGTGATTTTGCTGGATGAGCCCTCAATGGGTCTTGCACCGCAACTGGTGGAGGAAATCTTTGAAATCGTCAAGCGGCTGAACGAACAGGAGCAGGTGACTTTCCTGCTTGCGGAACAGAACACCTCCGTCGCATTGCGGTATGCGACATACGGCTACATTCTCGAAAACGGAAGGGTGGTCATGGATGGTGAAGCGGCCGCACTGGCCGAAAATGAAGATGTCAAGGAGTTTTACCTGGGAATCAGCGGAGCCGACAAGAAAAGTTTCCGGGATGTCAAGCATTACAGGCGCCGAAAGCGCTGGCTGGCGTGACCCGGTTGGCAGGCCCGGGCAGGGGGTGGTCGGCTCCATGACGTCGGATCTCGGCAGCACAACTTGAATACACGGGATGACTGAATACTACGATCGCCTGGAAACCCGAAGCGGGGCCGAGCGCAAACAGGCCCTGGTTCACGGGATCCGGGATCAGCTGATCCATGCCAAGGCCCATACCCGGGCCTATGCAACGGCACTGGGCGGGTTTGACTGCGCTGCATTTTCATCCCTGGACGACCTGAATCAGTACCCGCTGACCCGGAAATCGGATCTGGTCGGACACCAGGCCGCCAATCCTCCCATGGGAGGCCTGGTTGCCCTGGCCCCGCCCGACATTCGCTACATCCACGTCTCTCCGGGACCCATCTACGAAGCCTGCTCATACCGTCCGGATTTCTGGAGATTGGCAAGACCGCTGTTTGCTGCAGGATTCCGGGCCGGGGACCTGGTGCAGAACTGCTTTTCCTACCACCTGACCCCGGCCGGGGCGATGCTCGACAGCGGTCTGCATGCGCTGGGATGCACCGTCATACCCGGGGGGGTGGGGCAGGCCGAGATGCAGGTCCGGACGATCACGGACCTGAAGCCGGTGGGTTACGTCGGGACGCCGTCATTTCTCAAGATCATTCTGGAGAAAGCCGATGACATGCGGACCGATGTGCGTTCGATTGAAAAGGGGCTGGTATCCGGAGAAGCGCTGCCGCCCCCGCTGCGCGCGATGTTTTCAGAGCGTGGAGTGGCCATCGTGCAGGCGTATGCCACCGCAGACCTGGGGGTGATTGCCTATGAAACCATTCCGGATGCAGGCCTGGTGGTGGATGAAGGGGTCCATGTCGAGATTATCCGGCCAGGAGGCAGTGAGCCGGCCCCGGACGGTGAAGTGGGCGAAGTGGTCGTCACGAGCCTGAACCCGGACTATCCGCTGATTCGTTTTGCCACCGGAGACCTGTCCGCCATGATGGATGGCGTGAGCGAATGCGGCCGGACCAACCGAAGAATCCGGGGCTGGATGGGCCGGGCGGACCAGACCGCCAAGGTCCGGGGGATGTTCATTCATCCGCAACAGATCCATGAGATTGTCAAACGGCACCGGGAGGTTGAAAAAGCCCGACTGGTCATTGACTGGGTTGACCAGGAGGATGACATCACTCTGCAGTGTGAAACGAATGCGAGGGTGGAGGGAATGCAGGAGGCCATTGCCCAAAGTATTCGGGATGTCTGCAAGGTCCGGGGCAACGTAAAACTGGTGGCGTTGAATTCCATTGCCAATGACGGGGTGGTGATTGAGGATATTCGCAACTATGAGTAGCCGGAAAACCATCGGTGGACGGGCCATCCGCCGCCATGGCCGGACTTTTACAGCCATCCCTTCATTTTGTGCTGATCCGGACTGATGCCAGATACCGCCTTGCTGGGCGATGTCCGGGTCGTCGATTTTTCCCAGTTCCTGCCGGGACCTTACGCCACCCACCTGATGGCCACGCTGGGAGCCGATGTGGTCAAGATCGAACCACCGGGGGGGGATCCGATGCGAAAGCTTCTGTGTCCCGACGGGGAGGCGCTATCGCCCCTGTACCGCCAGGTCAATGCCGGCAAGACCATCCTGTTCAGGGACCTGAAATGCCCGGCTGACCGGGATCAGGTGAAAGCACTCCTGTCCCGCAGTCATGTCATGTTGAACGGATATCGACCCGGGGTCATGGACCGACTCGGGCTGTCCGCCGGCGTGCTGGAGGACATCAATCCGGGACTGGTTCATTGCCATCTCTCCGGATTCGGTGCGACCGGCCCTTATCGCTTCAAGGCGGGCCACGATATCAACTATTGTGCACTGGCGGGATTGTATTCATTTCATGACGAAGACCGTTTTCCGGAAATGGCTTTTCCGTTGCTGGCCGATCATGTGGGGGCACTGCAGGCGGTCAATGCCATCCTGGCGGCCCTGTACCGGAGGGAAAAAACCGGCCAGGGGTGCTATCTTGATATCAGTCTGTATGAAACCCTGTTCTCATGGCAGTCGACCGACCGGCTGCAGGGTGTCCGCAGCCTGCTGACGGGCGGTGCCGCCTGTTACAACATGTATCGCACGGCCGACCAGCGTATTTTGACCCTGGGGGCCCTGGAGGAAAAATTCTGGAAAAGATTTTGCCGGGCCATCGGGCAGCCGGGCCTGGCCGTCCGCTATACCGACCCCATCCCCCAGTCCGCACTGATCTCCAGGATCCGGAAAATTATCGCAGGCCGGCCGGCTGCTGCCTGGGAAAACCGGTTCCGGGAGATGGATTGCTGCGTGCAGCTGGTCCCTTTGCCGGATGAAATCACCATGCATGACCATTCCCTGAGCAGGGGGGTGCTGGAAGGGGACCAGGTGCACTACCCGGGTAAAATCGATGGATTCGGGACCCCGCCCCTGCCTGCCTGCCGGGACAGTGACAGGAATGAAAGTTTCGAGTGGAAGACAACCAGATGAGCTATACCGACATAAAATTTGAAATCGATGAGAGAAAGGTGGCCCGGGTGACCCTGGACCGGCCGGAGAAACATAATGCCATGGGCAGCCGGATGATGCGCGAGTTGCGTGCGTGCTGTAAAGAGATCGGTTGCGATGAGTCCATCCGGGCGGTCGTGCTCACGGGGTCCGGCGACCAGAGCTTTTCAGCCGGTGCGGACCTGGAATGGATGAAGGAGAATTTTCACAAGGACCGGGAAGCACGCATCACGGAAAGCGCCTTGCTGGCCGATACGCTTGAAGCCCTGGATTCCCTGAATAAAATCACGATTGCGAGGATCAACGGACAGGCGTATGCGGGGGCGGTCGGGTTGATTGCGGTATGTGACATCGCCGTGAGTGTGAACACGGCCCGGTTCAGCATGACTGAAACCCGGCTGGGACTGACCCCGGCGAATATTTCGCCGTATGTCATTCAACGGGTGGGGGTGAGCACGGCCCGGCGAATCCTCTTGAATGCTCACTTTTTCGGAGCACCCGAGGCGGTGTCCCTGGGACTGATTCATCAATCGGTTGAACCGGATGAACTGGATGCTGTGGTGGAAAGCGAGCTGAAAAGCTGTCTGGCCTGTGCACCGGGTGCCATCGCCATGACCAAGGAACTTATCCGCAACGTCAGCCGGCAGTCGGAGGATGAAAACCGGGCATACACGGCCAGAATGCTGGCGGATGCCTGGGAGACCGAGGAAGCTCAGGCCGGGATCCGGGGATTCTTTGACCGGAAAAAGCCGCCGTGGGCGCTTTAGCCCGACTTCCGCCGATTCGACCCGGTTTTCAATTAATTCAGGGGGGTTTTCCAGGAATCAATGACTTAACCTGTTGATTTTACGAGGCCGGGAAACCCTTTTCTCCGGGTCCAAGCCAGATGGGAGGCAACCGCCACATACCGTCGGCATGATCCGTTGTATGATCGGTCGGCCACCCAATATCGCAACGCCTGATAAACCATGGTTGCAGAGTGTGTTGTACTATTTGAACTCGAATGGTCGTCGTGCGCATGAGGCCGGAGGGAAACAACGTCAAGGACTGGAACGGCCTCCCCGGGGCTTCAGTGTAGTTCGGGTCAGGCGGACGTAAAGAAAATTTGACCATACAGATTGAACGGCGCGGGCGTTGCATGTAAGATTAATGGTATGGGCGAACACAGGAAAACGCACACGCCGCCGCCTGACATACCGGGCTTCCCGAAAGACTGGCGCGATCAGATCAGGGCCGATCTGGCGGCCCAGGTCAAGGCCGGTGGCACGCTTTACGGCATCCGCTCGGATGGCGCCTATATCGCACGGACCAAGGACGGAGACCGGGTGATGAAGGGGCCCAGCAAGCGGAGGTCCGCCTGACCCGACCGGCATTCGCCTCCACGCCGACTCTCCTCCTCGTTGCCGGTCCGAATGGGTGTGGCAAGTCCACCCTGACCCGCATGAGCGGGTTTAGAGGGCTCGATATCATCGACCCCGACGCCATTGCGCGCAGCATCCAGTCCGGCGGTCCTCTACAGGCGGGGCGCGAGGCGTTGCGCCGGCGGCAGGACGCGCTTGCTGCCCGCCGGTCGCATTTGGTGGAGACCACCCTCGCTGGTTCCGGCATTTTCCGACACATGGCGGCCGCACGGCGGGAAGGCTACCGTATCGTCCTGCATTTCGTGTCCGTCGGTTCACCAGAAGTGGCGCTCGATCGCATCCGCAACCGGGTCGCGCTCGGTGGTCACGATGTTCCGGAAGCCGATGCGAGGCGGCGGTTCGGGCGCTCACACGCCAACCTACCCTCGGTGATAGCCTGGGCGGATCTCGCCATGCTCTACGACAATACCGACTCTGACCGGCCGCACCGGGAGGTTGCGATATTCGGGGAGACGATATCGTGGATCGACGAGGCCATGCCCGGCTGGGCGGCTGCGGCCCTTGATCGTATGACCCCATTGCGCCCGCGATGACGACCGGCCGGGCATACATCACGAAGGCGGATCTGGCGGGGATGGAGGCCCGAATCCAGACCCTGCTTTGGCGTGCCCTCCTGGTACAGTCATTCGCCATCGTTGGGATCGTCGTCGCCTTGGTAGTGTAAGTGACGTAATAGGCTACTTCTGGAACACATCCTTTCCTGGTTTTTGCCAACTTCTCCCGCTGGCCGGCCGGGTGGCCGCGCCCTTGAGCCGGGAATCTCGGAACCTCAGGGGGAGTCTCTCTTTCCAAAACCTGCTCAAACCCCTTTTCGACCAGTCGTTTCCGAGTACGTTCGATCGTCCGGTGGCCGACCTCCAGGGAACGGGCAATCTCCTGGTCCTGGAGACCGCCATCCGGGCGGTTGACATCCGCCTTTAACAAAATCTGGGCCCGCTGACGCTTGTAAGCCGCCACTTTTCCCGTTTTGACACATCGGGTGAGTTCTTTTCGCTCCTCGTCACTTAACCGGACAATATATTTTTTGGCTGGCATGGGTATTCCTCATCGGTATGATTGGATTACCCCTCTATCCTACTTGTTTTCAAACTCTTTTCATGAGCGCCAGGCTAACTGGTGCCAGTGTTGCCGGTGCAAGTCCGGTGTGGG